>ONMK01000007.1 GCA_900318905.1 uncultured Eubacteriales bacterium
GTCGGCGGGAGCGCCTGCTACGATGAAGGTGTCCTCTTCAACGGGTTCGGTTCCGGGTGCTGTTGTCTCTGCGGGAGCTGTTGTTTCTACGGGCTCCTCGCCGTAATCGATTGTGATCGTGAACTTAGCGCCTGTCTTTGAAGCAAAGTCAAACTCGCTGAGGTCGAGCTGAGCCTTTACTGTGCAGGTGTCATCTGTATCAAATGTGATGTTGTCGCCGTTGTAAGCTGCGTCTGTTACTTCGCCGCTCTCAACGAAAGCGCCGCCGAAGTTGTGCGTCCAAGCGCCGTCGATAGCGAACTTGATCTGACGCTCAAAGCCGTCGGGTACGTTCTCGAAGGAGATTTCCCATACGTTCTCAGCAACCTCTGTCATCTCGTTGGAAGCTGAAGCGGGATCCCAAGCTGCGCCGTTGAGCCAGAAACCTTCGCCGTTACCTACGGCGAATACCGTGTCATAGTTGAAATCTACGATTTCCTCAACGATGTCGCCGCTTACGGATACTACATAAGAGTCCTCTGCGGGTGTAGCTGTTACCGTGAATGTGCCTGCGCCTGTGAGGTTGAAGGTTACGTTCTGACCTGCAGCGTCGCCGAACCAGTCTGCGCTGTTTCTTACAGCCTTGAGCTGAACAGCGTCGAACGCCTTGTCAACGGTGTAATCCTTGGTGTAGGTGCCGTCGTCGTTCTTGGTCATTGTGTTGGCTTCGTTTGTGCCGTCCCATGCTGTGCCGAAGATGTCAGCGGGAGCGCCTGCTACGATGAAGGTGTCCTCGGGCTCGGGCTCGGTTGTCTCTGCGGGTGCTGTTGTCTCTGCGGGAGCTGTTGTTTCTACGGGCTCCTCGCCGTAATCGATAGTGATTGTGAACTTAGCGCCTGTCTTGGAAGCAAAGTCAAAATTTTTCGCCGCTCTCAACGAAAGCGCCGCCGAAGTTGTGTGTCCAAGCGCCGTCGATAGCGAACTTGATCTGACGCTCAAAGCCGTCGGGAACTTCAGCAAACTCGATTTCCCAAACGTCTTCCGCAACCTCTGTCATCTCGTTGGAAGCTGAAGCGGGATCCCAAGCTGCGCCGTTGAGCCATGCGCCTTCGCCGTTACCTACAGCGAATACTGTGTCATAATTGAAGTCTACGATTTCCTCAACGATGTCGCCTGTTACATAGGTGTAGTTTTCTTCGGGATCGTAAACTACTGTAAATGAACCTGCGCCTGTGAGGTTGAAGGTTACGTTGTTGCCGGTCTTGTCGCCGATCCACTCTGCGCCGTTTTTAACGGTCTTGAGCTGAACTGCGTCAAAAGCTTTGTCAACGGTGTAATCCTTTGTAAATGTGCCGTCGTCGGCCTTTGCCATTGCGTTGTCCTCGTTTGCAGCATCCCAAGCTGTGCCAAAGATGTCAGCGGGAGCGCCTGCTACGATATAAGTATCAGTGCTATCCTCAACGGGGAATTTGTCAATGAACAGAGCCAGATACTGCTGGATGAGGGTAACGTCCTGAACGGTAATCTCGCCGTCACCGTCAACGTCGCCGGCTATAAAGACTTTTGATCCTTTTTCAAGGATATAGCCTTCCTGCTCGCCGAGATGGCGCTGCAGCAGTGTGGCGTCATTGATCCTAACCATGCCGTCGCCGTCTACGTCGCCGTAAACTACAGCTGTGTCAGTGTCGTCGTCAGCCGCGTAAGCTGTTACGGAAGCCAGACATGTAAAGCATGTAAAGACTAACATAACCGCTAAAAGCAAACTGACAACTCTTTTTGTTTTTTGCATAATAGATGTTCCTCCTTTTTTATTTGAACATATAAATGAACATAATAATTATATCAAAAGACTTTGAATTTTGCAATATATTTTATTATGAAATTTTAAATATTTTGTAATTCTTTTCATTATATCGCTTTGTGAAATGCTTTTTGTGTCAATAAATCAGATTATCAGCGCTGATTTTTAGCTAATAGCCTTAAAAATATCCATATTAGATTTATTCTCGAAAATTATGAAAAAACTAAAAAATGCACCGTGCTTTCGCACGGTGCACCCTTCAGTTGCCTTTTCTGTATGCCGAAGGTGTTTTGCCAAAATACATTTTGAATGCGCGGTTAAAGTTAGAGAGGTTATTGAATCCGGATTTTGAGGCGATTTCAATAATAGGACTGTCTGTTGTAACTAACAGCATAGCCGCATGGTTGAGCCTAAGCTCGTTAACATAACCCACAAAAGTGTTTCCCATAAGCTCTTTAAACAAATGTGAAACATAGTATCTGCTGATACCGGTCGCTTCGGCAACCTCCTCAAGAGATACGCCGTCACTGTAATGCTCGTCAACGTAATGAGTTACCCTTAAGAGCGCCCGATACTTTTTGCTTCTCATCTCAACGTCAAGGATCTTGACGTATTTGTTTGAGAAAAGCTCATAGAACATACCATACATTTTGCTGTAAACCTGAAGCTGGAAATAATTCGGCTTTTCGGTTTCAGCTCTTTTTACATCAGCAAATGCTTCGCGCATAAACGCATAGCTGTTTTCCGAAGGAGTAACCTTTGAAAAGGACGAACAGTTGCCGTTTACAAGCGCACGAATGATGCTTTGCGGAATGTAGTCCTGACTTACTGCTGTTGCATTAGAAAAGTTAAGACTGATAATGTCAACAGAAGCGTCTTCAAAATCATAAAAACGATATTTGCGGTTTGGTGCGATAAAAAAAATATCGTTTTCGTTGAGAACTACGGTCTCGTCATCAATGCTGATGCCGGTTTGTCCCGAACGTACAAATCCAAATACCGCCTCGCTGTGAAGATTCTGCTTTTCGTTTAATACCATTTCCCCACAAACAACGCGAAAAACGGAGTTGGACGCCGAAGTAGAATGCAGTAATTCTAAGCCCATTTTTACACCCCATTTCTTTTTGTTATAAGCAAGAAATTTGCCTCAAACCCTGATGCGTAAGAACCTCCTATCTCACAATACTATTTTACATGTAAAAGTTTGTTTTGTCAATATATTTTTGTTTTAAAATCAAAAAAATATTGAATGATTATCATATTTCGGTCTTATAAAAAGCGCTTTCTTCCTGAATTTTTGTCTTAAATCCGTCCACGGCTTTTTTCGGCGAAAGCACCCTTGCCTTTAGGCCTAATCCGAAAAGCCACGCGTAAAACTGCGGACTTAAAACAACCCTTATATTCACAATAAAAGAGGTATCGGATTCCCTGACTATATATATATCGGAGCCGAACCTGTCAACTATTACTCCTATCAAATCGTTGTCGACGCTGAGCTTTACGCCGCACTCCTCGCCGCCGAACATCGAGAACACGCTTTTGGCGTAATGGGCAAGGTTGAACTTTTCAAATCTGTCCATGCCGTCGCGCTTTTCGCTCTGAATTTTTATCTTCTCCATTTTATCGACGCGGAAGTGCTTTAGCTTGTCCTCGGCTCCGTCGTAAGCTATAAGGTAGTAGTTTTCGTCGTCCCAGCACAGGGCGAACGGCGATACAAGATACTCCTTGCCGGGGTGGCGCTCAACTCTGATTATTTTCTGTCTGCCGCCGAAATCGACCGCCCACTTCATATAGCGGAAGGTTATTTTTTTGTTTTCGGATATCGCGCTGTGGATCTCGTCGACGTTGTAATATATCTGCTCGTTGAGGGTTTTAACGCGGTTTGTAACATAAACTTCGCGCTGAAGCTGCTTTCCGTCGTTTTCGCTGACAAGCCGTTCCAGCTTTGAAATCAGCTTAAGACTTTTGCTGTGGGTAATGAATTTTGAGCTTTGGATAGCGTCCACCAAAAGCTTCAGCTCGGGTATTTCAAAATCGCGGCTGCCCACAAAATAGCGCGTATCTCTGCCGCGCGTACGGCAGATGTCAAGTCCGTAGGTCTCCAGAACGCGCAAATCATCATACAGCGCCTTTCGCTCGGTGTGTATATCATAGAGCGCCAGCAAATCCTTGATTTCGTTTATGGTCAGCGCGTGGTTTTCGTCGGTTTTTTCGAGCATGATCTTTTGCAGATACAAAAGCTTTTCTTTTTGTCGTGAGCTTCGGGACATATAGACCTCCTTTTACGCGGGGCAGACAGTATAAGCAAGCGATACCACCAGCGGCATTGTTACGATTGAAAGCAGCGTTGACGCGGACACCATTCCCACCGACAGCTCAACGTCCCTGTTGAATTTTGTCGAAAACATGGTAGTCGTCGCGGCAGTCGGCGCCGAGCAGGCTATTACAAAGGCTATCAGCATATTGCGGTCAATGCCGAACGGCGCAAGCGCAAACAGCACTCCGAGCGGGATCACCAAAAGCCTCAGCGCCATTGCGATATATCCGCCGACATCGGTAAACGCCCTCTTGATTTTTGCGTTTGATAAGTAGAAACCGATAATCAGCATGGGCAGCGGAGTGTTGAGGTTCGCCAAATGCTTTACCGGCTGAGCCAGAAAAACAGGCAGCTGCACGCCGCACACAAAAATTATCATTCCTGCTACAAAGCCCAGTATTCCCGGGTTTGTCGCAAGCCGCTTTGCCGAGAGCTGCTTTTTGTCGCCGCTCATGTCAAGCAATCCGTATGTCCACACAACGACATTGAATATCGCCACAAAAATCGAGCCGAAAAACATTCCGCGGTCGCCGAGCAGCGCGTTTTGGAGCGGCAGCGACATAAAACCGCAGTTTGAGAACACCACCGAGAACCTCAGCACCTTTTTCCTTGATTCGTCCTTATCGTGAAACACAAGCTTCGTCAGCAAAACAGACAAAACAAGTATCCCGAGCGCAATTCCCGCCGCCAGAAAGACCTGCCCGAGCAGTTCAATTGAAAACTCTCGCTGAAACGAGTTTATCATTACGCACGGGGTAACGACATAAAGCACTATGTCCGTCATCTTTTTTGAGGCGTGCTCGGTAATGGCGCCAAGCTTTCCGCAGGCAAAGCCTACCGCTATCAGTATAAAAAGCACCAGCACCTGCTGGCCTATCAATACAAAGTTTTCTAAAAACAAAACCCTACCCTCTTTCCTGTGATATTGTATCATATGACCGAAATAATTTCAATAAAACATAGCCTAAAACGCTGTCAATACTGTATTATCTACAAAATATGCCAAAATATCTTGTTAAAATTCACCAACTGAAAATCAGATTTTCTTGAAATATGTACTAACCGACAAAAATAATTTGTATTTATTGACAAATATTTTTTATGTATGTATAATGAGGGTACAGGCAAAGAAAATAATACTATAACAAATAAAATAATTACTGGAAAGAGGGATTTTTAATGCCTAAGACAAAGAAGGCTGCAGAGGCTGCAGAGAAAAAAGAAACAAAAGTAACTAAGGCTGCTGAGAAAACAACTAAGGCTGCCGAGAAGACAACCAAGGCTGCTGCAAAGCCCGCTGAAAAAGTTGTTGAAAAGGCAGAGGTTAAGAAGGCTGAGCCCAAGCAGGCTGCTGCTAAGAAAGCTGCTCCTGCTAAGAAGGCTCCCGCTAAGAAGGCTGCTCCCAAGAAGCCCGCTGAGGCTAAGGTTGACTTCTTTGTAGAGTTCGGCGGCGTACAGGTTTCTGTTGAGAAGGTTGTTGCCGACGTTAAGGCTACCTACGGCAAGGACGCCAAAGAGATCGCTGTTTACCTCAAGCCCGAAGAGAGCAAGGCTTACTTCGTAGCTGACGGCGAGAGCGGCGAGATGGACGTTTTCTTCTGCTAATCAGTAACTATTTATTATTTCAAACACAATTTCAATTTCAACAAAGAAGGCTGTCGTTTTTCGACAGCCTTTTTGTTGCCCGCCACGCGGGCAGGAAGCGCGCCTTTGGAAAGCATTGCTATAACAAAAGCCATTCTGCAACGGCGCATCATATCTCGCGGGTTAGGAGGTTTTATGTTTTCGCAAAGCTATGATTCGCGTCCAGTGTGTCGCGTCACGCGACTGGCACAACTGATGAATTCGGAATGCGTAATTTCGGTCGGACAGGCAGATTACTGTCCTATTTTAGCCTCCCTCGCAGCAAGCAGCGGTGGAGGCTCCTGTGGCAGAAACCTTGCTGACAATTCAATTCCGCATTCCGAATCAATATGCGGTCGTACAGACATCAAATTGTCCGCCCGACCGCAACTCAACTCTTAACTCTAAACTCTAAACTCTAAACTCTCAAAACAGTTCATCAATGGGGGATTCGTCGTCGATGAACTCGTCGGCGATCTCCTCTACTATATCCTTCTTGCCGCAGTTATCAAACGGGCTCGAGGAATACTCGCTCTCATTTGAGCAGGCGACGGTAATATCAACAACGTCCTGCTTTTCAAACGGCTCCTCAACAACTTTTTCCGCCGGAGCGGAAAACAGGTCGGCGTTCTGGTTGTCTACTATCTTTCTGTAGCAATCCCTCGCTCTGGCGATCTTAGCCTTGCAGTTGTCAATCAGCTCAACAAGCTTTGCCTCGCGCTCGGAGTTTGGCTTTTCGCCCTTTTTTATCTGCTCGTAATGGCCCTTGCCCAGCGCGATATACGCACGGTTCATAAGCTCGCTCTCGCTCTTCATAACATCTCTTAAGCGGTTAAGCTTATTGGCGGTGCGCTTGTTCTCGATCAGGTTCATCGCAACGGTTGAGATAGTTTCGACCGCGGTGTTGATCCCGCTTTTAATGTTTTTTATCGTATCAAAAAAATCCATATCAATACCTCCGTCTGAATTTTTATCCGAAATCAGTTTCACGCTATTATTATGACAGATAATTTAAAAGAAATCAACATTTTTTGAAAATTTACTTGTGAAAATTGCGCCGTGTTGGTATAATATAGATTAAATCGGAAAGGAGCGATGCCTCAATGTCTGAAAATAAAACCGTAAAAGCCGTTGTTTGCCCCATGTGCGGCGAACTGGGCAAGGCTGAAATATACACAAGCGTAAACGTCGTTAAAAACAAAAGCTGCCGCGGGCGCGTGCTTGACGGCTCGCTTTTCGCATGGACCTGTCCGTCCTGCGGCTACAACGCGCGCCTTACCTACCCTATTCTTTACAATGACATGAAAAACCGCTTTATGGTTTATCTCATCCCCAAAATCGACCGTTTTCAGCTTTGGGACAAGGAGCTTGAGGATAAATACAGCAACCTGCGCAACATCAGCAAGCGCGTTGTTTCTGACTTCAACTCGTTTAAAGAGAAGATTTTTATTTTTGAGTCACGCCTTGACGATATGGCGGTCGAGCTTACAAAGGTAGCGATAAGCCAGACGGTTTCCAAAAAGCTCGGCGGCATTTCCGTAAACGAAGGATACCTGTCGATGTACGACCGCGAGAGCAACACCATGGGCTTTACTTACTTTACGGGCGAGGACAGAACGCCCTACGTCCAGACCGCGAGGCTCGAGATCTACGGCAAGTCAAAGGATATTATCGAGAACTTCGCAATAAAGGACAAAAAGCTTAAGGGCTTTATCAAAATCGACCGCGAGTGGGCGGAAAATATCCTTTACCGATACAAGCGCGCAAAACAGATAGAAAAGCTGAACAAACTAAAAGAATAACCGGAAATGTGTCGTTTCATCCGGTGCGCCTTTGGATAGATCGGTTAATTTTTAAAGTCGGTATAACGGCGCAACAAACATTTCCGGTACATTCGTAGGGGCAACCCTTGTGGTTGCCCAAATACGTTTCTGCAACGGCGTGTCCAATCTCGCGGGTCAGGAAATTTTCTGTCGCACAAACATCTGATTCGCGTACTGCCCTGTCGTGGCAACGACCGGCGCGTCATTTCTCGCGGGTTAGGAAGTTTCTGTTAATGCAAATGTATGATTCGCGTACAGGGTCAAGCGTCACGCTTGCGTGTCATGGGTCAAGCGTCACGCTTGCGCGTCTTGAGTGTCGCATCACGCGACGAGCGACGCTACGCGCAGCTTTTCGCTCATGTAAAAGTAATAGTTAATAACCGTGATCCCGATCGGGACAAAGCAGAACCAGATGCTGAAAACGCCCAGCCAAACGCTTATCAGGCCTGCCATAGCCGCGCCCGAATTAAACGACAGCAGTGTAAGCCAGTAAAAGCGCGCCTTTGCACCGACAGCCTTATCCCGGGACAAGATGTAGTTTGTCGTGAGCATTGAAGCCTGGCGCACGTTATTCGACGAAAATATAGTTGAGCTTGAATTGCCCGCGGCGTTTTTAAACGCGTTCCACTGAATCGGCGCGATGAAAATTATCGGGTAACAGGCGATATAATCATTGCGCACATAGGGAATCGCACCAACAACTATAACCGCCGCCGAGGTGCAGATCAGGCTGACGATTTTCATGCTGATTTTCACCTTGCGCCTGACAAGAACGTAAAACACGTTGCCTCCGCAGTAAATCAAAAAGCTAAGCACCATAAACCATATAAAGGTCAGGTCGCCCCTGCACAGGTCGAGCACCATTTTTATGAGGTTGCCCGTCTGGGCGTTGCCCATTATCTCCATATGATTAAAGACGGTGTACCCTGCCAAAAAACCGCCTATCAGCGAAGCGGAATAGTGGACAAGCTTTTGCCGCTGAATTATCTTTTTCATTTCAACATTTCCTATCTGTCCAGAACTTCATTTGATAAAGCAAAGGCGACCTTTGAGGCCGCCTTTAATTATTTTAATAATCCGTTATGCCGCTATCTTTCCGCAAGCGGAGTATAATCCTTCTCCGTGGATATGCTCATATACGCAGGGCGGATGATCTTGCCCGCGTTAACAAGCTCTTCCAGGCGATGGGCGCTCCAGCCAGCGATACGCGCCGTTGCGAACAGCGGAGTGTAAAGCTCGCAGGGAATATCAAGCATACTGTAAAGCAGGCCGCTGTAGAAGTCAACGTTTGAGGCGACGCCCTTGTATATCCTTCTCTTTTTGCCGATAACTATAGGAGCAAGGCGCTCTACGCGCTCGTATAAATCGAAGTCGTCGGAGTAACCCTCAACATGCGCGAGCGTCTGAACAGCGCCCTTGAGTATCTTCTGACGAGGGTCGCTGATCGTATAAACCGCGTGTCCCATGCCGTAGATAAGACCTTTTTGGTCAAAAGCCTTTTTGTCGAGCAGCTTTTCAAGATAATCTGTAATAGCGTCGTCGTCATTTCGGTCGGTGACGTTTTTCTTTAAATCCTCAAACATTTCAAACACCTTGACGTTAGCGCCGCCGTGCTTCGGTCCCTTAAGGGAGGCCAGCGCCGCAGATACCGCCGAGTATGTATCGGTGCCCGACGAGGTCACAACGTGGGTGGTAAAGGTTGAGTTGTTGCCGCCGCCGTGCTCCATGTGCAGAATAAGCGCCATGTCCAGAACCTTTGCCTCAAGCTCGGTGTACTTGCGGTCCGGGCGCAGCAGCGAAAGAATGACCTCCGCTGTTGACATGGTGGGTTCGGCGTAGTGGATATAAAGGCTCTTGTCGCGCAGATAGTGGTTATAAGCGTGATAGCCGTAAACCGACAGCATCGGGAATACCGAAATCAGCTGAATGCACTGCCTGAGCACGTTGCTTATTGAGGTATCGTTGGCGTTTTTATCGTAACAGAACAGAGTAAGCACGCTGCGCGCGATAGTGTTCATCATATCATCGCTGGGTGCCTTTAAAATAACGTCGCGCACAAAGTTCTGCGGAAGGGTTCTGTAACGCACCAAAAGCTCTTTAAACGCCTTAAGCTCCTCGACTGTAGGCATCTCGCCGAACAGCAGCAGGTAAACGACCTCCTCAAAGCCAAAGCGGTTGTCCTTCATAATGCCGTTGACGATATCGTTGACATTGTATCCGCGATAATAAAGCTCGCCGTCGCAGGGAACAAGCTTTCCGTCCACCAGCTTGTTCTGCTTGATTGTGGAAATGTCGGTAAGTCCTGTCAGGACGCCCTTTCCGTCAATGTCGCGCAAACCTCGTTTTACGTCGTATTTACTGTACAAGTCTATGTCGATTTTTGAGTTTTCGGACATCTTTTCCGCGAGAACATTGATCTCCGGGGTAATATCCGAATACTCCCAGTCAGCGTGCGTCATAAAATCACTTCCTCTCCATTCTGTTTATACTATTTTCTCAGACTTCATATTATACCATACTTTTTTAGAAAAGGCAACTTTTTGATTTGCGACAACATTTACGAACGTTAAGGCAACAAAGTGCAATATCCGTGTGCGTATTGCACAGTCGGGCAAAACAAAACGGAGCGGAATACGCCCCGTTATTTCAAAACAAACTTTTGCAGAGTATCGGCAACTCCGTCCTCGTCGTTGGACGGGCAGATGTAATTCGCGATTTTCTTGACTTCGGGCTCGCCGTTAGCCATTGCTACGCCCATTCCCGCGTAGCCTATCATCGTCATGTCGTTGTACTCGTCGCCGAAAGCGATCAGCTCGTCGCGGTTTACGCCGAGCTTATCAAGAAGCAGCGGCAGCATCGAGCCCTTTGAAACGCCCAGCGGCATAAGCTCAAGAAAATACGGAGCGCTTTTATAAACATCAAGCAAGCCGTCGTAGCGCTTGGCAAGGATTTTTTGGTACTCGTCAAGCTCGTCGGGCTCACCCGCAAGCAGGATTTTATTTATGTCGAATTTTATTGCGGAAACAAAGTCGTCTACCACGACCATCTCGGTTTTAAGCACATCCTGCTCAACGTCGGTATAGTCGTTGCGCTTGCTGTCGGCATAGATCCTTTTATCGTCCCATGTGATTACGGTTATGTTTGAATCCTTCAGCACGCTGATAATATCGGGCAGATACTCGCGCGGGAACAGCTTTGCCACAATTGTGCGGTTGGTGGCGCATTCTATAATTTTGCCGCCGTTAAAGGACATTATGTAGCCGCCGTTCAAGTCAAGTCTGAGCTCGCGCGCAATAGGATACACCCCGATCGGGTGCCTTCCCGAGGCAATGATGATTCTCTTGCCCTGCGCCTGAGCCTCAAGCAGAGCGTAACGCGTGCGCGGTGTGATCTCTTTTCTTGAATTTGTCAGCGTGCCGTCAATGTCGACCGCGATCAATTTGTAATCCATAAAATCTCTCCAAATACATATTCGTCCGGAAAGCTCCGGCGGATAAGCCTTGCAAAAGCATTACACATCAATCGCGCATATTATACCACATTTTGTGGGGGAATGCAACTTTATTAACAAGATGTAAGACGTGACTATGATTTGTTAATCGATTTGTAATCTAATGTCATCTCTGAACTGATACTTTTTTAAATCGACACAGCCGTTTTCCACTTCAACGCCCTCTTCTTCAAGCAAACGCCTCTGCTCATCTTCTCCGCCAAACGCAAACCCCGGCGCAAGCCTGCCCTTTGAGTTTACCACTCTGTGACAGGGAATAACTCCGGGCGCGGGATTAACATGCAGAGCGTTGCCCACAACGCGCGCGGCATTGCCGTTGCCCGCCATTGCAGCAACCTGACCGTAAGTCGCTACCCTACCTTTTGGTATCTTTTGCACGGCGCGGTATATTCTGTCATACAATCCGCTGTTATTTGCCATAAAACCGTCCCCTATATTTTATTTACCGCTGAAAAAGCCCCTTTCGCAGCCGAAAGGGACTTTTGTTCAGACTATATTACAAATCTCTGCCGCAGCATTTTTTATACTTTTTGCCGCTTCCGCAGGGGCACGGGTCGTTTCTGCCGACCTTTTTGCCTTTGCGGACGGTTTTGTTGGCAGTGTCGGTGCCGTCGCCCGAGGTCTCGGAGGGCTTTGCGACCTGCTCGCGCTTAAGCGCTGCCTGAACGGCGTCGGGCTGCTCCTTTTCGCCCTCATTATTGAGCATTACCCGGTGAGCCGCGGCGGCTGCGGCCTCGGCGGCTTTTCTTGCCGCCTCGATAGCCTCCTGGCGCTTCTGGATCTCATAAACGCGCTTGGGCATAACGAGCATGAGTCTGATTGTATCCTCGCGGATATTCTCGATCATCTCGTCGAACATATCAAAGCCTTCAAGGCGGTACTCAACAACGGGATCGTGCTGACCGTAAGAGCGCAGGCGGATACCGGCTTTGAGCTGATCCATGGCGTCGATGTGATCCATCCAGTGGGTGTCGACGCTCTTAAGCAGATAAACGCGCTCCATCTCGCGGATCGTTTCGGCGGGCAGAAGCTCCTCGTTTGCCTTGAAGATAGCAAGGGCGTCGTCCTTTATCATCTGGCCGATCTCGTCGGCGTCCATATCCGCAAGGTCGTCCTCGTCGAGCTTGTATTTTTCCTCGTCGGTGATTATCCAGCCCCTGTAGTACTCAACAAGACTCTGGTAGTTCCAGTTCTCCTTGGGGCCTTCGGGCAGGTAGTGCGAAATCGAAGTGTCGATCGTGTCACTGAGCATTTTTAGCACGGTCTCGTGCAAGTCCTCGCCGTCGAGAACCTGATCGCGCTGACCGTAGATGATCTCGCGCTGGCGGTTGAGAACATCGTCGTACTGCAGTACGTCCTTACGGATTCCGAAGTTGCGCATTTCAACCTTTTCCTGCGAGCTTTCTATTATATTGGTGAGCATTTTGTTTTCGATGGGAGTGTTCTCGTCGACTCTCATGCGCTCCATCATAGCGCGCATTCTGTCGCCGCCGAACAGGCGCATAAGGTCGTCCTCGGTGGAGAGGAAGAAGCGGCTCACGCCCGGGTCGCCCTGACGTCCGGAACGTCCGCGCAGCTGGTTGTCGATTCGGCGTGACTCGTGGCGCTCGGTGCCGATGATCATAAGGCCGCCCGCTTCACGAACCTGATCAGCCTCGCCCTTGATTTCTTCTTTATATTTCTCGTTGAGCTCCCGGAAGGTCTTTCTCGCCTCTAAAATTTCCTCGTTGTCGGTCTCGGCGTAGCCCGTAGCCTCCTCGATAAGCTCCTCGGGATAGCCCTGCTTGCGCATTGAAGACTTAGCCATGTACTCGGCGTTACCGCCGAGGATGATATCGGTACCGCGGCCTGCCATGTTGGTGGCAATGGTCACCGCGCCGAACTTACCCGCCTGAGCGATGATCTCGGCTTCCTTGTCATGCTGCTTTGCGTTGAGCACGTTGTGCTTGATTCCGCGGCGCTTGAGCATTTTTGAGAGCAGCTCGGACTTTTCGATAGAAATAGTACCTACCAGTACGGGCTGGCCTTTTTCGTGAACCTCAACTATCTGGTCGATAACCGCGTTGAACTTGCCGTTTTCGGTCTTGAATACCGCGTCGCGCAAGTCCTCTCGGATAACGGGCTTGTTGGTGGGTATTTCAACAACGTCAAGCTTGTAGATCTCCTGAAACTCCTCTGACTCTGTCTGGCCTGTACCGGTCATGCCCGAAAGCTTTTTGTACAGACGGAAGTAGTTCTGGAAGGTGATGGTGGCAAGGGTCTTGCTCTCGGACTGGACCTTAACGCCCTCTTTAGCCTCGATAGCCTGGTGCAGACCTTCGTTGAAGCGTCTGCCGTACATAAGGCGGCCGGTAAACTCGTCGACGATGATTACCTCGCCGTCCTTTACAACGTAGTCGACGTCAAGCTTCATAACGCCGTTAGCCTTGATAGCCTGGTTGACATGGTGCTGAATGGTGAGGTTTTCGGGGTCGGTGAGGTTTTCAATATTAAAGTATTCCTCCGCCTTCTTAACACCGAGCTGGGTAAGCGTGGCGGTCTTCTGCTTTTCGTCAACAACATAGTCGATGTTGTTTTCGGCGTAGTACTCGTCCATGTCCTCTTTTGAGTCGATTTCGGTGAAGCGCTCAAGCTTAAGGGTTTTTGCGAGCCTGTCGGCGCGCTCATAGAGGTCGGTGGACTTGTCGCCCTGGCCTGAAATGATAAGAGGAGTACGCGCCTCGTCGATGAGGATGGAGTCGACCTCGTCCACGATAGCGAAGGCGTGGCCGCGCTGAACCTTGTTTTCCTTGTAAACTACCATGTTGTCGCGCAGGTAGTCAAAGCCCAGCTCGTTGTTTGTTCCGTAGGTGATGTCGGCGTTGTAAGCCGCCTTTCTTCCGTCGTTGTCAAGGTCGTGAACGATAAGACCTACGGACAGACCGAGGTATTTATACAGCTTGCCCATCCACTCGGAGTCACGGCGGGCAAGATAGTCGTTGACGGTTACGATGTGAACGCCGTCGCCCGTAAGCGCGTTGAGGTACGCGGGCAGGGTAGCCACAAGGGTTTTACCTTCACCTGTTTTCATTTCGGCGATTCTGCCCTGGTGGAGCACGATGCCGCCGATGACCTGAACGGGGAAGTGCTTCATGCCCAGCACACGCCAGCTTGCCTCGCGGCAGACGGCAAACGCGTCGGGCAGAATATCGTCGGTGGTTTCGCCGTTGGCGAGACGCTCCTTTAGAATAGCTGTCTGGTTTTTCAGCTCGCTTTCGGACATAGCCGCGTATTTTTCCTCCAGCTCAAGGACCTTGTTTGCCTTGGGCTGAACGCGCTTTACCTCGCGCTTGCTGTAGTTGCCAAACATTGCTTTTAAAAAGTTTGCCATGTATGATTTCCTTTCTGGTGTATATATTAAGTAAGTATTAACATACTGATTCGTTTACATTTTTCCTCTTAGATTTTCCGCCGCTGTGGACAGCGCCGCCTCTACTACGGGGCGCGCGTACGCGTTGCCGAAGCCCGCGTCCTCTACAACGCAGGCAAACGCCAGCGGACAGTCCTCGTCAAGAGCGCAGCCGACGAACCACGCGTTGTTCTTTTTGTTGTCGCCTACCTCGGCGGTACCTGTTTTTGCCCTGACGTTAAGGCCGCCTATTGAGTATTCGGGCATTATATCAAGAAGCTGCCGCGCGGTTTCCGGCTTTACAAGCGAATTGTCGCCCGGGTTTTTAAAACCGATTTTCCTGAGGGTGTCGCCCTCGGCTTCCTTGATGCATGTAGCTCCCTTGGCGGTTCCGCCGTTGGCAATAGCTCCGCACATAATGGCCATCTGCATGGGATTGACCTTGTCCTCATACTCGCCTATGCCCTGACCTACGCCCGACCACGCCAGCGCGTTTGTGTCGGCTCCGTCGGTGTTGTAATGGCCCTTCGCGGTGTTTGTGTCGTCGACGTTAAAGCTTGAGTTGACGCCCATTTTGTCGGCAGCCGCCTTCATTTTTTCGGGGCCGAGCTCAACCGCGAGCTTTGCGAATACGATGTTGCAGGATTCCTGCATAGCCTGTTTTAAGTTTATCTCGCCGTGAGCCTCGCCGTCGACGCACCTTATGTCATGGCCGCCGATCTCCTCGCTGCCGCTGCAGTACCATGTGCGCTGGTAAATGTCGGGGATATTTTCGATTGCCGCCGCCGCGGTAACAAGCTTGAAAACCGAGCCGGGGGTATATGTAGACGAGAGAACGTTGTCAAGGTACACGCCCTGATACTCGCTCTCGTTTTCCTCAGTGATTGTCGGAGGGTCTGCCGGGTCGTAGCCCGGGGTGCTTACAGAGCAGATCACCTCGCCTGTTTTGTAGTTGTAGATGACGCAGGCGCCGCGCTTTGGCTCCTCAAAGCCGCTTATAAGCATATCATAAGCCGCCTTGCAGGTATCCGCGTCAACGGTGAGGGTTATATCGCGCGAGGTGCGCGAGGAATCGGGCATGTTCATGCCCCAAATAAAGCTGTAGCCCGTCAGGGTGGAGCGCAGCTTGCTTTGAACCGCTGTGGAGATATTCATGCTGTCGTCGCCGACGGTATGGAGCAGCGCCTTGCGCACGCTCTCGTCGCTGTTATAGACGCGCTTTTTGTCAACGGTTTTGGCAAGCGACGTGCCGCTGCGGTCAAAAATCTCGCCCGCGTTCTGCAGGCCGCCTTTGACGGTAATATGGTCGTTATACGGCTGGTCGACCCATTTGTCCGCGTTAACTACCAATTCAACGGTAAAATAGCTGATACCGATAATAAACGCCAAGGTAAAAATAAGAATAAATGTGCTTCGCCTGAGCATTCGTTTCATCTGACCACCGCCTTTGTGAAAGAATGTGTGATATGTGATCCGGTTATCTTTTGATTGAATATGTGCGCTCGTCAGCCGCCTTTATGAACGCCAGCAGTCCCCAGCAGGATATGATACTGGAACCGCCCGCGCTGATGAACGGGAAGGTAACGCCCGTAAAGGGCAGGATATCAACCGCGCCCAGAACATTGAGCGAGAGCTGAACAACAAGAAGTCCCGCCGCGCAGCAAGCCGAGATAGAGTAGAAGGCGCTGCGGCTCCTTGTGGTGATGGCGCGCGTGTAAATTATTAGAAGAGCGACCGCCAAGGCTATTACAATAGCCACGATAATGCCCATTTCCTCGCCGATCAGCGCAAACACAAGGTCGCTTTCCGACTCGCCTATCTGCTTAAAGAAGCCGTTGCCTATACCCACGCCGAACAGTCCGCCGCTGGCGATATACATCATAGCCGTAGCCTGCTGGAAACCGCCCGTTGCTGTGTACTCCCAAACATGCCGCCATGTTTTGAAGCGGTCGGCTACATACGGCTTATAGCTGAGCACCAATACAACGCCGAATACCGCCGAAGCTATAGCGAGGATAACGGTTCTGAAATCGCCCGAGCGCATAAACGCTATGAGCAGGAAGGTGATAAAGAAGATAAGCGCGGTTCCGAAGTCGCCCATAAACGCCAAAAGTCCGACGCATACGACCGAGAACACGATAAGCTCGATCAGGTTCTTTTTAGTCATCAACTGGTCGAGCGCGCTTGCTCCTATAAATATGAAAAGAGTCTTTACAAACTCGGAGGGCTGGAAGGAGATTGAGCCTATCCTTACCCAGTTAGCCGCGCCGTTTGTGACCTTGCCGAAAACAATACTGGTCGACAAAAACACTACCGCGGCGATCATTACGGGCAGCCTGAGCTTGTTTACCCTGTCCGGATCCTCAATAAATTTAACGATAAGGCAGTAAAGCGCCATACCTATCGCACCGGCTATAAGCTGTACATACGCCGATTTCTCGACCTGGCGCACAAGCATCATAACGCCTATGCCCGTCAAAAACAGCGCAAGCGCTTCAAGCTCAAAGTTTACGCGCCTGAGCGCAAAGTAAGATACGCAAAAGAAGCCCCACTCAACGGCAGCCAGCGCGCCGAAAAGGATAAGCGGCGAGTAAACATGGGTGGCGTCGTTCCAGAACATAGCCTCAACCGCCATAAACAGGTGGAACAGCGTTATCATAAACATCAGCTTCCACGACCGGATAGCCGGCTTGTCGCTCGCCTTCTGGAAAAAGCGGTTCGGGCGAAGCTTTGAGTTAAAGTCGCCTCCGCGCTTAAGCTGATATTCGGTGCTGCCTATTGTAATAATGTCGTCGATAAGCACCTGAGCCCTGCCGTGAACGCGGACTCCGTTTACAAAGGTTCCCGTAACCGAGCCGACGTCTGAAATAAACCAGCCGGCGCTGCGGCGCAAGAGCACGCAGTGATTGCGCGCGACGGAAAGGTCGTTGATAATAATATCGCTGGACTTGCTTCTGCCTATAGAGTTCTCCCAGAACACCACGGGTATCATGCCGCCCGAATTGGGGTTATAAAGCGACACCAGCGGCTTTTCGGGACGTCTGCGGCGGCGCATTGCCGCGTAGCACTGATATACAATGACTATCGCGAACAGCGGCATGAGCATTCGCAGTCCCACAACGCCCGCGTCATATATTACGGATATATCCATTCCCTGCAGACCTCCTTAATAATAGATAGCTATACAAATTAAATAATACTCCAAATACGGCAAAATGTCAATGTTTTAATATTTTGGATTTTCGGTCGTGAGCAAATTCCCAATACCGACTGTGTATGTACCGACACGGTATTTGAGAATAGATATATATTCCATGGAAGGAGGCGCAGTCGGCACATCAGCGCAAGCTGTTTTCTTCTTCTTACTCTTCTTCTTTTTCTTCTTCCTCTTCTTCTTTTTCTTCTTCTTGGGCTGTTTAGGTTGTTTGGGTTGTTTCAGGTTATTTCAGGTTGATTTTTAATGCAATAGTTTCTGTTTAATGGTATGAAATGCTAAAAACCGCAGCGCTTATAACGCCGCGGTTTTAAATCTTAGCTATTTAATTGTCAGCCCTCAAAGCGGTGTCTGCCGCTGAGGTCGAACGCCTCTATGCACTTTGTTGTGCAGCTTTCGGCGCAGGCTCCGCAGTCGGTGCACTTTTCGTAGTCGATGACCGCCACGTTGCCCGTCACCTTTACAGCGCCGGAGGGGCACACCTTCTCGCACTTTCTGCAGCCTATGCAGCCTGCCGAGCAGACCTTGCGCGTAACGGCGCCCTTGTCGCGGTTGCTGCACAGCACAACGGTCTTTTTAACGTCGGGAACAAGCGAAATCAGGTGGTTGGGGCATACCTTGGCGCAGATGCCGCAGCCTATGCACTCGCAGTACTTCACCTGAGCGACGCCGTTTACAATCTGAATCGCGTTTTGCGGACACGCGTTGAGGCAGTCGCCCAAACCAAGACACCCGAAGGTGCAGCTGCCCTTGCCGCCGTACATCATCTTAGCCGCAGCGCAGCTTTCAATGCCGCTGTATTCCACCTTGTCCTTTGTATGCTCGCAGTCGCCCGAACAGTGAACTACCGCCACCTGCTCAACAACGTCCTGAGCCTCAACGCCCAAAATTTCGCTGAGCTGCTTTGCCACGGAGTCGGCTCCGGGAATGCACAGATTAGCCGGAACCGAGCTGTCCTCGCACAGAGCCTTTGCGTAGCCGTCACAGCCCGCGTAGCCGCACGCGCCGCAGTTGGCGCCCGGCAAACAGTCGCGCACGGCAGGAAAGCGCTCGTCCTCCTTGACCGCCATTATCTTTGAGGCAACCACCAGAACGGCGGCGCACACAATGCCGATGACCGCAACGGGGATCACCGCAATCAAAATATCATTCATATCGCGCACCTCCGTTATGCCGGGAACATATTTTCAACAACGCCGCCAAAGCCCAAAAACGACAGCGAGGTGATCGACGCGGCAATCAAGGTTACGGGCAGCCCCTTGAAGCTTTCGGGAATATCCGCCCCCTCGATTTTGGAGCGAACGCCCGAGAACATCACCATTGCAAGGAAGAAGCCGAGGCCGCTTCCGAGCGAGTTTACCATCGACTGCAAAAAGTCGTAGTCCTCGGTGATGTTGAGAATTGTAACGCCCAGCACCGCACAGTTGGTGGTGATAAGCGGAAGATACACGCCCAGCGACTTGTGAAGCGAGGGAATGTAGCGCTTCAGCACGATTTCAACAAGCTGTACCAGCGCCGCTATTACAAGAATAAACACGATGGTCTGCAAATATCCCAAATCATTGGGCACAAGCAGAAAATGCTGAATAGGCCATGTAGCCGCCGTAGCCATAAGCATTACGAATATAACCGCAAGGCTCATGCCGGTTGCCGAGTCGAGCTTTTTTGAAACGCCCAAAAACGGACAGATTCCGAGGAAGCGCGACAGTACATAGTTGTTAACAAATACCGCCGAGAGCAAAATTACAATAAACTGAGTCATTCTGCCACCTCCGCGGCGTCACAGCCGCCCTTGCCCGCTCTGCCGCATGCCGCCGCCTGAGGACAGTTTTGGCAGCCGAAGTCCTTTTTCTTCGGCTTATTCTTGGCAAATTTATTCATAGCGGCAATAAGGATTCCGAATACAAAGAAGCCGCCCGGAGCCATTGTCAGAATGGAGATCTTATTGTCGGCGAGCACCGGTATCTCCATACCCAAAAACGTGCCGTTGCCGAACACCTCGCGGATAGTAGCCATCAGGGAAAGCGCCAGCGTAAAGCCCGCGCCCATGCCGACCGCGTCGACCGCCGAGCTTAAAACGGTGTTCTTATTGGCGAACATCTCGGCTCTGCCCAGGATAATACAGTTAACAACAATAAGCGGCAGGAATATGCCCAGCGATTTGTCAAGCGCCGGAGCAAACGCCTTAACGAGCATTTGCACCATTGTAACAAAGCCCGCGATAAGCACGATGTAGCAGGGGATGCGCACGGTATCGGGGATAACCTTGCGCAGCGCTGAAATAACTATATTGGAGCACAGAAGAACTATAGTTGCCGCCGCGCCCATGCCAAGCGCGTTGCTTACGCTGGTAGAGGTAGCAAGCGTGGGGCAGGTTCCCAGAACAAGCACCAAAACAGGGTTCTCTTTAATAAGTCCCTTTGAAAAGTTTTGCAGCTGATTCACTTACTTCGCCTCCTTAGTAACAGCGCCGTACGCTTCAAACGCGGTGTCAATTGCTTTTTTATATGCCTTTGAGGAGATCGTTGCACCCGTTACGGCGTCAACGGTATCGTAGTTATCTTTTGTTTTGCCCTCATACTGCTCGCGGTAGGAGCTTGAGTTATCGACGACCTTTGAGCCGATTCCGCTTGTTTCGCTGTGCTTGAGCGTCTGGACGCTCTCGATGCTGCCGTCGGATTTTATTCCGCAGATGAGGTTGATGTCGCCGCCGTAGCCCTTTGTTGTGAGCGAGAACACATAGCCCGTGCCGTTTTTAGCCTTTACTGCCTTGGTGACGCCCGCGGGCAGGCTTACGCCCGTTATTTCCTCAAAGCTGTCAGCCTCTTTCAAAACCTCGTGCTGAGCCTTTGCCTCGGCCTCAGCCTCAGCCTCGGCGATAATGGGCGAGGTAACGGAGTTGATATACGCCAGCAGCGCGGTAACTACCAGACAGATAGCCGCCAGCACCGCGATAGGCTTTACGATGTCTTTCATCACTCGTCCACCTCCCCTACAAGCGGCTTGGAGCGCGTCAGCTTGTCGATATACGGAGTCAGGATATTCATAATCAGCAGCGAAAAGCTTACGCCCTCGGGGAAGTTGCCCCAGAACCTGATAAGTATTGTAATAAGCCCGCAGCCCACGCCGAAAATAAGCTTGCCCCATTTTGTGGCGGGAGTTGAGGAATAGTCGGTCGCCATAAAGAACGCCGCGATCATAAGACCGCCCGAAAGCACCTGAGCCAAAACGTCCTTGCCGCAGACAAGCGACATAAGCGCAACGGTGCCGATAAACGCAACGGGAGTGTGCCATGTAATTACGCGGCGGATCATAAGGTACACGCCGCCCAGAATAAGCGCAAGCGCGCAGGTCTCGCCCAGGCAGCCGCCCGTATTGCCCAAAAACATGTCAAGATATGACGGCAGCCCGTCGGTCTGTCCCTTTGCCATCATAGCAAGCGGAGTGGCGCTTGTTGTGGCGTCGGGCAGCATATCAAACGCCTTGGGAACAGCCCAGCTCGTCATAGTTCCCGAAAACGCCGTCATCAGGATAATTCTCGCGGTGGCGGCAGGGTTGGCAAAGTTCTGTCCGATCCCGCCGAAGAGCTGCTTTACAACAACTATGGCGATAACGCTGCCGAGCGCCGCCTGCCAAAGCGGAATTGTGACCGGCAGGTTGAGCGCTAAAATAATGCCCGTGACCACAGCCGAAAGGTCGTCGACCGTGCTGTCCTTTTTGCAGAGCTTTTGAAAGCCCCATTCCGACACAACGCACACCGCCACACAGTCGGCAATCACCGCCAGACTGCGCAGTCCGAAGAAAATTACCGAGGCGATCATCGCGGGAGCGAGCGCGATTATAACGTCGAGCATTATAGTGCGCGTGGTGCGCGGCTTATGGAAATGCGGCGACACCGTTGAAATCATTTTGCTCATTTCGCGCCCTCCTTTTCGGCTTTCTGCTTATTTAAATAATCACGCAGCACAGCCTTTGCAAGCTTGTTTGTCTGCACCAAATGCCGCTTTGCCGGGCACACATAGGAGCAGCAGCCGCACTCCATGCACAGGTCGACGCAGAGGGTTTTTAAGTCCTCGGGCTCGTTCTTCTTGTACGCGCGCGCGATCTCTCTCGGGTCGAGCTTAAGCGGACAGTTTGTAAGGCACGCGCCGCAGTTTATGCAGGGAGTGGTTTTGGGAGGCCGCGCCTCCTTTTCGTCCATAGCGATTATCGCGTTGGTGTTTTTAAGTATGGGCGCGCTCAGGTCGGGCACGGCTATACCCATCATGGGGCCGCCGTAGAGCACCTTTGCGGGGTCGCCCTTGCAGCCTCCGGCCGCCTCAAGAACATCGGCAATAGGCGTGCCTATGGGAACAATAAGGTTCTTGGGTTCCTTTACCGCCGAGCCGTCAACGGTGATGCACTTTTCAACAAGCGGCATACCCGTTTTGATATAACGCGCTATAAACGCAAGAGTTGTTACGTTTATAACAACAGCTCCCGCGTCAAGCGGCAGACCGCCCTTGGGTATAAGCCTGCCCAGGGTGTTATATACAAGCACCTTTTCGCCGCCCTGAGGGTACACCGACGGAAGCACATGAACTTCCACTCCATCGGTTTTTCCGGCATACCCGCGCGCTTTTTCGATAGCCTCGGGCTTGTTTTCCTCAACGCCTATAATAAAGCGCTTTACATCAAGATATTTTTTGAGCAGCTCTATTCCCTCAAAAATCTCGTCAGTTCTGTCGAGCATCGTGCGCGTATCAGAGGTTATGTACGGCTCGCACTCGGCGGCGTTGATTACTACCGCGTCTACGGCGCTTTTGTCGTTGTTGATGCTGAACTTTACAAATGTCGGGAAGCCCGCGCCGCCCAAGCCTACCGAGCCGCTGCTGCGCACCGCCTCGACAAAGCTTGCAAGGTCGTGAACATCGGGCGGCTGCACGGTTTCGCTGACCGTCTGCAGGCCGTCGCTCTCAATAACCACCACCGACGTCTTAGCGCCCATGGCAGTCGTCATTTCGTCGATTTTCTGTACCTTGCCCGAAACACTTGAATGAACGGGTGATGAGATATACCCGTCCGCTTCCGCGATAAGCTGACCTACCTTTACCTCGTCGCCGCGCTTTACAACGGGCTTTGCGGGGCGCCCGATATGCATCGACATCGGGATAGTGACCAGCTTTGGCGCGGGAATGCGCACAGGCGCAAGCCCTGCGGTGTGTTTCTTGTGAGGTACCTTGATACCTTTTATTTTCATAACGTTCCCCCAAATCAAGAATCGTCGGTTTTGCGCCAAACGGCGCATATATGTTAATTGTACCACATTCCGCTCCGATAGCCAATGTACACATTCAACATATATATTTTTGCTTTTTGTGCAATTAACCAAAGCGCTTAGTTAGTGATATGTTTTTTCAGCCGCAAACCGTTGCATTTGCAAAATATTGTGATATAATATACCTGAACAATATTGAAAGGGGCATCCTTATGAACCTTCCGAAAAGCACGGACGATTACCGAACGCTGATGTACGGCGAAAACCTTGAGCTGATTAAAGCCCATCCGCTTTTTGCCGGACTGGGCGAGGATGAAATAAAGGAATTTATTGAATTTTCAAAGCCGAGCATTATAGACATAGAGCCCGGCAGACCGCTTTTGCTGACAACCGACGCCGACAAAAAGTTCGGAGTTGTAATAAAGGGCGGCATTACGATATTCGCCACGGACTGCGAGGGCAACCGCGCGGTGATAAACACGCTGAAGGATCACGGCTCGCTGGGTCCGCTGCTGTTTATGGTGCATTATTACAATTTAGTGTTTGAGCTTTCGGCGGATGTTCCGAGCCGCGCCGTGCTTTTTGACCCGCATTTTTTAAGGGGCACCTGCAGGGAAATAGCCGCGACGCAGCACAGGCTGACTATAAATCTTTTGGAATACTCGCGCGGGCTTTTTATTTCGATTTCAGAGCACCTTTTGTGTCTGTCGCAGAAAAGCATACGCGACAAGGTTCTGCGCCTTCTGTTTTTCCGCTGCGAAGCAGAGCGCGCCTATGAATTTGATATACACCTCTCGCGCGAGGAAATGGCTGATTATCTGGCAGTTGACCGCGCCTCGCTGTCGCGCACACTGGGCGAGCTCAAACGCGAGGGCGTAATTGATTTCAAAAAAAGCTATTTCAAAGTATTGGACACAAAACACTTCAAATATTAGGGATCGTGACGGCCGCCACGCGGCAGGAAGCGCGGGAACGTGACGTTCCATCCAAATCCGCCTTTGGAAAGCATTGCTGTTACAGTAACCTTTCTGCAACGGCGTGTCCAAACTTGCGGAGACAAAGGCTCCTTTCATAAAGAAGCCTTTATTTTGCAGAAACCCATCTCAACTCTCAACTCTCAAAAAAGCCGCAGCGCTGTTAACGCCGCGGCTTTTTATTTGAATACACTAATACGGACCGACCGAATATTCCTTAAGCAGCTTCCAGTTGTCCTTTTTCCAGATGGAATCCTTTACCGAATACCACCTTGACGGCAGGTATGTTGTGCCGTCGTTTTTGAAAACGTCCCATTCCGCCGACGCTATGACCGTCAGGTTTTTGGGATCCTCTTTGGCGCTGCTGTCAAGAGTTTTGCCCGTAAACGGGTTTTTGGGGGAGTCGATAAGCCCCTGAGTTGCTATTGCGGGAACATCAGCGTTCGTCATAAACTCATCCGAGATTTTGAACTCCTTGCTGCTGTTGAAGTCCTTTACCATAAGCAGAGGATAATAGAACTCAACGTCGCCGTATCTTACCTCAACGTCCTCGTCGTAGGCGGTGCTGTCGATCATAAGCTCGTCAAGCTGCTGGGTGCCTCGTCCGTGGTCGGAGCAGAGAACTATTCTGGTGTTATCGTAAGCGCCCGACTCTTTAAGCGACTTGAACCACTCGGCAAGCCTCTTGTAAGCCGCAACGTTCGTTTCGTAGTGCGCCTGCTGCATAACCGTTTCGAGCTTCAGCTCTCTGTCGGTTCCCTCAAGCTTTATAGTCCTTGCGGGCTTGAGCTCTTTTTTGGAGTTATACTCCATATAATCATCGTCGTTGAAGTTGACAAAGCTGTGCGTCGTTTCGTTGTCCATCATAACAAAGCACTTGTCGTTGTCGTTGTTGACTACGGTAATATCGGACATGTTTTTGAGCACGTCGTATGACTTTTCAAAGGTCGAGAACACGGTATTGAGCTGGTGGTAAACGCCCTCGTCGTAAATCGCGGGCTGAATGCAGGTCGGCAGCATTTTTACGATGCTGTAACAGAAGAAGTTGCGCTCGCGGTTAGGTATGATAAGCGGCTTTTTGTCGGCTGACAGAACCGTTCCCTGGGTGATGTAGCGGTCTATCTCGGGGTAATCGTCGTAGATAGTCAGGTCCGGGATCTGCTTGTAGCCCGCGTAAGGCGGGTCGCAGACGGTCGTTTTATAGCCGTTATCATTAAACAGCACGGGCATGACCTTAAGAGATTCGTCGTGCTTATCCTCAAGCTTTTCGTTGTCCCTCTTGTTGAGCTCGGCTGGTGTGTACTCGTAGCCGCCGAACATAGCCGGCACGCCGAAGTTGGTGTAGCCGCCGAATGATACAACATCGGAGTAGTAGGTAAAGCCCGCAAACTCCTCCTTAAGCTCGGGGTGCTCCTGCATAATAAACGGAACATACTCGCCCATAGCGCGGTCGAGCATAAGCTCTATCTGAGAAACGGAGCTCATAATTCCCGCGATGTTTATTCCGGACATCACAAGCACCGCAAGCGTGGCGGTCGCCAAAACGCCCTGAGTGAGCTTGACCTTCTTTTTTGTCATAATCAGGAAAAGCTTTGAAACAGCGATGATCACCGCAAGGTTCAAAAGCATTTGCCAAAGGGTGTAGCTGATTCCTCCGTCATATACAAGCTCTGACGACAGTGTTCCGTGGTGGTTGCCGAAGAACAGGTAAGTAGCCGTACCTGCGCTGCACGCCATTACTATAAGACGCTCGAAAATGACCTTCGCCTTGGGCGAAAACAGCCAGTAGAACACGCTCATCCACAAAATGAACAGTCCGGCCGCCGTCAAAAACGAGCTGACTACATACCACACCGGGTGCATGTCGCTGCCGACGATGATGAACTCCTGAGGAGAGGCGTTGATTACGCTTGACGGAATAAGAATGCCCGCCAAAACCGTAAGGAACACCGCGCCCCACAAAAACAGCTTTTTGTTGGGCTCGTACTTTTCCTCCGGCTTTTTGAACTTGGGCGGCTTGAGCTTGCTTTTTACAAGGTTTACAATAAACGGAGCGATAAGCACAAGCCCCATACCCATAAGGAACAGGAATCTTTCAAAAATATTGTAAACGTTATAGTCGATAACGCCGACCGCTATTGAACCTATGCCCAGACAGAGCATGAGGATACGCAAAACCTTTTTGGGGTTCTTAAGCTTGTAGAAAATGGTTTTAACAAGCGAGAACAGGTTGTTGAGCGTCCAGTAAAATACCAAGCCCGCCGGCGAGTCATACAGGAACACAAGGAAGAATACCGCCATGCCGTAAAGCTGTATTTTGGTTTTGAGCGGATAGCCTTTTGTGAAGATGTATGTCGAAATAAGGTTGATGACCGTCATTATAACGGGCAGAATGTTGATTGAAACGCCCGCTATCGAAAGCAGACCGTCGGGCTTGCCCAAATCGGAGATAGGGCCGAACGAAACGCCCTGAAGCAGCGAAAGCCCCGACAAAAAACGGTAAGCCGCAATAAAGAACGGGATCTCAAGCAGCAGCGAAACGGCGCTTCGCAAAACATACAGAGGGCTGTAGTTGTTCTGGCGGTAGTAGGTCTGGAGTATCATGGTGCGCTCGTCGCCGTGGAACGTCTTTTTTATATGCGCCACGCCGTCGTGAAGCTTTGCCTCAAGAACACGCTCCTCCTCCTGCATTGCGTCTGCCCGCCTGTAGAGCGGAAGCACCAGCAGGTTCATCGCAAGACTCAGCGCTATGATAGCCAGGCCCGGGTCGTTGCCCAGGGAACGGTAAGCAAGGCTGTATATCAGCTCAAAAATAAGCTGAATAGGCGTCAGAAAGAAAGAATACAGCATTGATGGAAATGACATTTACTTATTCTCCTTTCCCTGCAGTTCGTTATACTTATCTATAAGGTAATCCGCCACAGCCACGGCGCCCTTACCGTAGTGCGCCCATGTTTCGTTGCGGGCGGTCTGACGGTTCTCGGCGTATTTGGGGTTTGTAAGGCAGTCGTTGATTACCTCAGGCAGCCTGTCAAAGCTTTCCTCGCTGAGCTCCGCGCCCAGGGTAGGAAGCACCTTGAATGTCCAAAGCTCATCGTCGAGCCACCACTGGTCATATTCGGCAAAATCAAGCCCCGTGTTGGTGTAGATTACGGGCTTGTCGTAAACGAGTGAAAACTCAAACAAAACGCCCGAAAAGTCCGAGATAAGGATATCAGACTTTTTAAGCACCTCGTAGTTGTCGGTGTCGTAGTTCCACTTAAGCCTGTCGGAATCGGGAAACTTCTTCATCAGCCTGTCGAGCATTTCCTTTTCTGACATGACCGACTGCGGGTGCGGACGGACTATAATATTGTATTCGGTGTTTAAAAGCTCCCGGATTATCTTCTCGCCGAAGCGCGCGAAGATAGCGCTGTTGCCCCACGACGGAGCGAGCAGAACGGTTTTTACGTCCGATTCGGGCTTGTCGTTGTCGGAAGCAAGGCGCGACGCCATTTCGTCCATATAGGGCAAGCCGACCTTAACAAGCTCCTTTTCGGGCAGACCGCGCAGCTTTTCAAGCTTGCGGACCTGCTCTATCTGATAATCGCCCGACAAAAGCACCGCGTCGTAGTAGTCGATACCGAACATGCGGTAAAGCGTTATATCGTTCGGCGCGTGTGCTATGTGAACGTAGTAGTCAACGTTTTTTGAGCGCTTCCACTGGTACACCTCAAGACCGGGCGTAGTGGCGAAAACTATTTTTGCGTTAAGAAAGTTCAGCTTATAAAAAGCGCGGTTGCCCGCGCCGATAAACTCTCCGTGAATATGGGAATAAGGGTTTTCAAGCACGGGGTCATCGGGCGAAGCCGTCATGTAGGTAACGTCGAAGCCGCGCTTGTCAAGCTCGCGGCAGATAGGCTCAAAATTTTTCCAGTAACGCTTGTCGTCAGAAAAAATAACAAGCGGCTGTTTTTTCATTTCCTCGCGTTTTCCCTTGCCGCCCGAAAGCACAAACCGCAGCTTTGCGATAGCGTTTCTGAGCACAAAACCCGCGGCGCCCAAAACGCCGATAAGTATAGCAAAAAGCATACTGCCCGTTCCGGGGTCAATATACAATTTTATCATGCCGATATCCTCCAACTGATTTTTGTTCGTCAAAAAGTGCTTTTTTTCACCATGTAGTATAATACAATAAACCGCCGCTTTTGTAAAGTGATAAATCCTGGCTCAAAAAATAAACAGCGTAATGCACAAAGTGCGGCGCTGTTTGCCGATTTTTTCCCGACATTTTTAGAATAGCATTGAGAGTGAAGTGTGGAGTTAATGCGGATTTCGGAATGCGGAATAAATTATTGTTTCTATCAGCTCAGCCACGCCGTCGTTGTCGTTGCTCGGCAGAATAAGCTGAGCCGCGTTAAGGCAGCTTTCGCTTGCGTTGGCGACCGCCGCTCTGAGCCCCGCGAAGGCTATCATATCCGCGTCATTGTCGGCGTTTCCGCACGCCGCGGTATTGCCCGGCGAAACACCGAGCCGCCCGCAGAGGTGCTTCAGCGCGCTGCTTTTTGTGGCGTCTTTATGCATAAACTCAACAAAATTAGCCGACGAGGAGGTAATATATGTTTCGGCAAGCTCGCTTTCGAGCAGCGCCCTGACTTCCTCCCTGAGCGCTCTGTCGGGGCAGACATACTCTACGCTGTCAAGCCTTGCGCGATTGTCGTAAATATAGCGGCGCATGTCGTCAAGCCCGCCGCGCGAGTTCTGAACATAGCTGACATACGCGGGCGTGCAGCCATATTTTAACGGGTCTCGAAGATAGCGGTTGTCGGTGAACGTGGCGCCGTCAATAAACGCCTCCCAAATCAAATCGTGCTCCTTTGTAAGCCGGAGCATCTTAATGATCTCCGACTCTTTCATCAACGTTTCGCTGATTCTTGCGCCTGTTTTGTCGTGAACCGCCGCGCCGTTAGATGAGATAACATAATTCACGCCGCGCAGCCCAAGCACGCTTTCGGGCATTGAGCAGTAAGGTCTGCCGCTCGCGGCTACTATTTCAATTCCCCTGTCCGCCGCCGCTTCAATCGCCTTAGCTACCTTTGGCGAAAGCGTGTTGTCAGACCTGAGCGCCGTGCCGTCAAGGTCGAGCGCAATTAGCTTAATTTCCATTTTTCAGCTCCTTAACGCCTGTTCTGCAAAAGCCCTTCATGCAGCAGCCCTCGCATTTCGGCGAGCGCGCCGTACATACAGCCCTGCCGTGAAGCACCAGCCTGTGGCAAAAGTTGTTGCTTTCCTCGGGCGGCAGCAGTTTTTTTAATTCAAATTCTATCTTCTTCTGGTCTGTTAGCTTATGAAGCCCGAGCCGCGTCGTTATGCGTATGCAGTGCGTATCGACCACCACCGCGGGCTTGCCGAACACATCTCCGCAGATAAGGTTAGCGGTCTTTCTGCCGACTCCGGGCAGAGTCGTAAGCTTTTCGATCGTATCGGGAACCTCTCCGCCGAAATCGGATAGGATTTTTTTGCTCATTTCAACGATGTCCTTCGACTTTGTTTTGAACAGGCCGCAGCTTTTTATATATTCGGCTACCTCGTCACAGTCGGCAGCGGCAAAGTCCTCCGCTGTTTTAAAACGCTCAAACAGCGCCGGCGTCACCATGTTTACGCGCGCGTCGGTACACTGAGCCGAAAGCCGCGTGGCAATAAGCAGCTGCAGCGGCGTTGTATATGTAAGCGAACACTTGGCGTCGGGGTATTCCGCTTTAAGCGCCTCGACCGCCTCTATGGCAATTTGCTTTTTCGTCACAAAAATCACCTCAAAAACAGTTTATCATATTTTGAAAACTATTGCAAATAAAGCCGAAAGTTGGTACAATAAACATATCACTAAAAAGGCTGTGATCATATGAAATACAAAAACTATATATTCGACCTTTACGGAACCTTAATTGACATCAACACCAACGAGTGGAGCGCTCAGCTGTGGAAAAAAATGGCTATCCTCTACGGCTACTACGGCGCGCAATACACCTACAGGGAGCTCGGCGCGGAGTACGGCAGGCTTGTTGACAAAGAAAAACGCGCGGTAATGCGCCGCCACCCCGAATACACGGTCATCGACATAAAAATAGAAAAGGTTTTCCGCCGCCTGTTCACCCAAAAGGGCGTAAAGCCAAAAAAAGCGACGGTGCTTGAAATTTGCGAGGTTTTCCGCTGCTTTTCAACAAAGTATATCAAGCTTTATGACGGCGTGCGCGAGCTTCTCAACACAATCAAGGAGAACGGCGGCAGGATCTACCTGCTGTCAAACGCGCAGCGCACCTTTACCGAAAACGAGCTGAACATGCTGGGGCTTACCCCGTATTTCGACGGTATCTGCATAAGCTCCGACGAGGAATGCTCAAAGCCCGACGCGCATTACTTTCAAATCCTTTTTGACCGCTGCGGCCTTAAAAAAGAGGAATCCATAATGATAGGCAACGACTTCCGCTCCGATATTGGCGGCGCCGCGGACTTCGGTATCGACAGCCTCTACATCCACCAGAGCATTTCGCCCGAAATCGACGGCGAGCTCAGGAGCACCTACACAATAATGGACGGCGACGTTTATAAGATGATCGATATATTATTTGAAACGTGACGACCGCCGCGCGGCAGGAAATCCGCCTTTGCAGAGCAATAATATAACAAAAACGTTTTTGCAACGGCGTGTCCAATCCCGCGGGAACGGAAGGCTTGTTAATCGCTATCATCTGATTCGCGTTGAAGCAGCGACCGCGTTACACGACCAAAATAAGGGCTGTTCAACCGAACAGCCCGATCATATTATTTCAGATTATGGCACTCCGACAGCACGGTAAACAGCGCCGCGTCGGAAGCTAATTTGCGGATATACGCCCGCGAATTTACGGTATTTACGCCGCCCAGCATAAGCTTTACGGCATACGCCTTGTCCTTGGTGCAAACGCCTACAAACACAAGCCCCACGGGTTTTTCGGCAGTTCCTCCGGTCGGTCCCGCTATTCCCGTTGTGCTTACGGCAATATCCGCGCCCGAAAGCTTCTTTACGCCCTCAGCCATCTGAATGGCGGTTTCGGCGGACACTGCTCCCAGAATCGCAAGCGTTTCCTCGCTTACGCCGAGCACCTTTGACTTTATCGCGTTGGCATACGAGCAAACCCCGCAGTCAAACACCTCACTGGAGCCGCTTACGCGCGTTATCCGCTCGCTTATCAGCCCGCCTGTGCAGCTTTCGGCGGTTGCAACCTTAAGCCCAAGCTCTCTGAGCTTTGCCACAACATCCTCCTGGAGGGTATCCTGATTCAGATTGTTTTTCCTTAAAAGCTGAATAATGTCTATATCCGTTAATGTTACCATGTTATCACCTCATTTATTTTATTTTAACACCTAATCAACCCTAATGCAATAGTTAAAGGAGCATTTATATGGCTTGGTTTTTCAGTGAAACCGTGCTGGAAGGCGGCAACGCAAAGCACGCGCAGGTGCTCAGGCTGCGCAAAGGCGAGGCGGTCACCGTTGTGACGCCGCTCGGCGAGCAGTGCGAGTGCGAGGTGCAGGACGGCGCCCTTTTGAAGGTTGTCAGCCGCAAGCCCTGCCAAAACGAGCCCGACGTATTCGTAACGCTGTATCAGGCGCTGCCCAAGGGCGACAAAATGGATTACATCGTCCAAAAATGCGTTGAGCTTGGCGTAAGCCGCATTGTCCCGATGATCTCGGCGCGGTGTGTGTCGCGCCCCGATGAAAAATCCCTGCGCAAAAAGCGTGAGCGCTGGCAAAAAATTACAAAGCAAAACGACCAAACGATATTCTTTTATGAGCTCGGCGGCGAATCGGTGAAGAAAATCCTGACCGAAAAGCCCAAAACGATAGGAATATTCATCGGCAGCGAGGGCGGCTTTGAACAAGCTGAAGCCGAGGCGGTTATTGCAAACGGCGGAAAAGCCGCGACGCTCGGCAAAAGAATACTAAGAGCCGAAACCGCGCCGCTTACGGCGATGTCGATTATAATGTATCAGACCGATAACTTTTAGGAGGTATAAAAATGATTGGAATAATTTGCGCAATGCAGATCGAGGCAGACGGGATTTTAGCTCTCTGCAGGGACAAAAAGGCTTCTCAAAAATTCGGAATGACCTTCACCGAAGGCACTCTGAACGGCAAAGAAGTAGTTGTTGTCGTCTGCGGCGTGGGAAAGGTAAACGCGGCAATGTGTACCGCAACGCTCATCAACGACTTTAAGCCTCAGCTTGTAATCAACAGCGGCGTCGCGGGCGCGCTGTCACCCGTTGTAAGCATTGGCGATATAGTAATCGGCTCAAAGGCGGTTGAGCATGATATGAACGCAACCGCCCTTGGCGGCAAACAGGGCGAGGTGGAATTACCCGACGGCAAGGTGATGTATTTTGAATGCGACAAATCAGCCTCTATACTGCTTGAAAAGGTCTGCGCCGATATCCCCGACACCAAAACCGTCCGCGGGATCA
>ONMK01000004.1 GCA_900318905.1 uncultured Eubacteriales bacterium
CGGATCCTTGATCTCGGCAGCGTAGCTGGGAGATACGGTGGAAACGCGGGTAGAGGTCTCGATAGCGCCCTTCATCATGTTGAGCTTGCCGTTCATCTCAAGGATGTTACACTCGCTTGCGGGAATACCTACGCACTCGGTGTTTACTTCCCAGCCGTACTCGCCCTGATACTGGATGTTGTGGATGGTGAACAGGCTCTTGATGTTGTAATACCAAGGTCTGTGTGAGTAGAACAGATAGTAGTAAACGGGAACAAGAGCTGTCTGCCAGTCGTTGGCGTGGATGATGTCGGGATGGAAGTCGATGTAAGGCAGCATTTCAAGAATGGCGCGCGAGAAGAACGCAAAGCGCTCGGCGTCGTCATAGTGGCCGTAAAGCGTGCCGCGCTTGAAGTAGTACTCGTTGTCGATGAAGTAGTAGGTGCAGTCGTTCCAGCGAGCCCAGAACAGTCCGCAGTACTGGTGTCTCCAAGCTACGGGTACGGTGAAGTTTGTGATAAAGTTGAGCTGATTTCTGAGATCCTGCGGAATGGTGCCGTAAAGCGGAACTACGATACGGCAATCCTGACCTTTTCTGCACAGGGTATGCGGAAGGCTGCCCGCAACGTCGGCAAGTCCGCCGCTGCCGCAGAAGGGATTGGCCTCAGAAGCACAATACAATATTCTCATTGGTGTTTCCTCCTATAAATATGAATTTGATTTATCTGTTGACAGAGCGCAAGACCGCAATATCAGACTATTGACTTCTTCGCTATATAAATAGGATAAGACTCAAAGCCCATAAGCGAACGCTCGTCCTTGATTGTAACGTCCTTGTCGATGATAACATAGTTGAGGTTGGTGTTTTTGCCGATTTTTGTATCCTGCATAACAATACAGTTAGAAAGCTTTGCGCCCTCGCCTACATAAACGCCCTTTGAGATAACGCAGTTCTCGACCTCGCCGTCGATAACGCAGCCCTGAGCGATGATCGAGTTCTTCACCTTGCTCTGCAGGCCGTACTTTGAGGGAGCGTCGTCGCGTACCTTTGTATAGATAGGACGCTTGGGATTGAACAGCTCGTCGCGCACTTCCTTCTTCATCAGGTCCATGTTGAAGTTGAAGTAGTCGTTGATAGAGCTGATAGCCGCCGTGTAGCCCTTGTTTTCAAAGGCGTAAACGTTCATTCTGCCTACGGCGTCCTGAACAAGGCGCTTGATGTCAAGCTGGTTAAGGCTTAACGCCTTGCGGATCTCCTCCATGAGGATCTCCTTTTTGATGAGAACCGAACCGAATACCTGGTTAACGACCTCTTCTGTAGCGCTGGGCTTAACGAATACCTGCTCAACCTTGCCGTCAGCGGCAACGTCAACGGTTATCGGGCGGTCATAGCCGCCGGGAACAACATGGTTCTTGAACACAAGAGTCATGTCGGCGTTTTTCTTTGAATGGAATTCAAACAGCTCGGTGTAGTCAAAGTTGCATACAACGTTGCCCGGAGAGATCATAACATATTCCTCGCGGCAGTTTTCAAGATAGCCGTGCATGTTGTAGATCGTCTCAACATAGCTGCCGAACGACTTTCCGCCGTAAGGAGTCAGCAGGGTAAGGCTGCTTCTTCTTTTTGAAAGGTCATAGGCGCTGCCCGAGCCGACGTGGTCGGTGAGCGAAAGGAAGTTGCTCTTTGCTATGATGCCTACGTTGTTGATACCCGCGTTTGACATGTTTGAAAGCACAAAGTCAATTACTCTGTACTTGCCGCCGATCGGAATGCTTGCGGTCGTGCGGGAAGCGGCAAGCTCGGGGATCTTATCGTCGAGAGTACCCGCGAAAATAAAGCCTAATACGTCGTTACTTCTCATTTAGCCTCTACCTCCGTTTCACTGTCAATCATTTCTTTTGCCTTTATCACCGCGCCGTCGGCGATTTTTGTGTTTTCGCCTATTACGGCAATGCCCCAGTTATCGCGGTCCTCAACTTCCTCGGGACGCTGGCCGACCTTGGCGTTTTTGCCGATAACGGTGTTCTCGGCTACAATTGCGAACTGAACCGTAGCGCCGTCCTCGATCACCGCGCCGGGCATGATGATAGAGGAGTTGATGGTAGCTCCCTTGCCAACGGTAACGCCCGAGAACAGGATAGAAAATTCCAGATTGCCCTCAACCTCGCAGCCGTCGGCTACCAAAGAGTTCTGGATATTTGCGTCGGGCGATACATAGTGAGGCGGCATCATGGGATTGCGCGAATAAATGTCCTTTAAGTCGAGGGTGACCTTGGGATCGAGCAGGTCCATGTTAGCCTCCCAGAGGCTGTCGATGGTTCCTACGTCCTTCCAGTAGCCCTCAAAGGGATAAGCGAACATTCTCTCGCCGGCGTTGAGCATTGCGGGAAGAACGTCCTTGCCGAAGTCGTGGCTTGAACCCTCGAGCGCGTCGTCGTCGGTGAGATATTTTTTCAGCTCTTTCCAGCTGAAGATGTAGATACCCATAGAGGCGTTTGTGCTCTTGGGATGCTCGGGCTTTTCGTCGAACTCGTAGATCTCGCCGTCCTCATATGTGTTGAGAATACCAAAGCGCGAAGCTTCTGACAGCGGAACGTCGATTACGGCGATAGTGCAGGCGGCATTCTTCTCCTTATGGTACTCAAGCATTTTGTTGTAGTCCATTTTATAGATGTGGTCGCCCGAGAGAATTACGACATAATCGGGATCGTAACGCTCGATGTAGTTGATATTCTGGAAAATCGCGTTTGCGGTGCCCGAATACCAGTCGGCACCTTTAATGGCCTGATAGGGGCTCAGACAGTTTACGCCCGAATGCATACCGTCCAAATCCCACGGTTGGCCGTTTCCGATATACTCGTTGAGAATGAGCGGCTGGTACTGGGTGAGAATGCCCACAGCCTCAATACCGGAATTTACACAGTTTGACAGCGGGAAGTCAATAATGCGGTACTTGCCGCCGAACGGTACGGCAGGCTTGGCGAGCTTTTTTGTCAGCACGCCCAGTCGGGAGCCTTGTCCGCCCGCAAGCAGCATCGCAACTACTTCCTGTTTTGGGAACATTTGCATGTAATAACCTCCGTTTTCTTATATAGATTAAATTGTTTCCAATTATATGGCTTGTTTATTCGTTTTCGCCCACACATTTAAGATAGATAACGCCCATAGGCGGCAGAGTGAGCGGCAGACCCTGGTTGCAGCCGTGGATCTTCCTCGGCACGGGTCTGATCTCGCTTCCGTTAAGGATACCCGAGCCTCCGAATTCAACTCTGTCCGAGCTGAAAACCTCGGCGTAAACGGCGTTTTTGGACACGCCTATTACATATTTTTCGTGAAGGATCGGGCGGAAGTTGCACACGGCGATGATCTCGTTGTCGTCCTCGTCGGTGCGCTTGAAGGCGATGACCGAGTTGGTGTAGTCGTCGTGATGTATCCAGTCAAAACCCTTCCAGCTTGTGTCGCGCTCAAAGAACGGGCGGTTCTCAAGATAAAACTTGTTGAGTTCGCGGAAGAAATGCTGGAGCTGCCGGTTCTTTTCGTTTTCGGTAATAGTCCAGCAAACGGGAACGCTGTATTCCCAGTTGATGACCTGACCTGTTTCGGCGCCCATAAACACCAGCTTTTTGCCGGGATGGGCATACATATATGTAATAAAGGCGCGGTATTCGGCAAACCTGTCGCGGTTCGCGGACTCAAGCCCCTTTACAAGCATTCCCTTGTCGCGCGAGACCTCGTCGTGCGAGAGCGGCAGCAGGAAGTGCTCGGAAAACGCGTAGAAAAAACTGTAGGTGAGGTTGTCGTGGTTGAACGGCCTCCACTGCGGGTCGAGCGTCATGTAGTTTATCATGTCGTTCATCCAGCCGCCGTTCCACTTGTAGTCAAAGCCCATTCCGCCTTCTTCGATTTTATGCGTGACCTTTGACCAGGATGTCTTTTCCTCGGCAAACATCAGCGTGCCGGGATGGAACATGTGCACGGCGGTGTTGAGACGTTTTACAAACTCTATAGCCTCAAGGTTTTCCTTGCCGCCGAATTTATTGGGCTCCCATTCGCCCGCGGTCTTGCCGTAGTCGAGGTAGAGCATCGACGAAAGCGAGCCGACGCGCAGGCCGTCAAGATGATAGTGTTCAAGCCAGAAATTTGCGCAGGACACCAAAAAGCTCAGCACCTCGGGCTTTGCGAAATTGAACAGGCAGGTATCCCATGACGGGCGCTCGCCCAGCTTTGGATCCTCGTCCTCAAAAAGCGCCGTTCCGTCGAATTTTGCCAGCGCGAAGTCATCCTTCGGGAAGTTTGACGGAACCCAGTCGAGGATAACGCCTATCCCCGCCTGATGAAGTCTGTCCACAAGGTACATAAAGTCCTTGGGCTCGCCGAAACGCGAGGTGGGAGCAAAATAGCCCGTGGTCTGATAGCCCCAGCTTCCGTCAAAGGGGAACTCCATCATCGGCATAAGCTGAACATGGGTGTAGTGCATGTCCTTAACGTATTCGGTCAGCTCGTCGGCGTATTGGCGGTAGGAATAAAAACTTCCGTCCTCGTTTTGCTTCCATGAGCCGAGGTGCACCTCGTACAGATTCATAGGCTCCTTGAGCCAGTCCTTGCCGCGGCGGCTGTCCATCCACTCGCCGTCACCCCAGCTGTAGCCGCTGAGGCTGTAAATTCTTGAAGCGCGCTTGGGCTGAACCTGAGCGAAAAACGCGAACGGGTCGGCTTTTAATATCCTCTCGCCGCTCTTGGTCAGAATGCTGAACTGATAGCTCTGCCCCTCCTCGGCGCCCTCAACAAACAGCTCCCACGCTATTTCGTCGCAGCGGTTCATAACGCCGTCGTCGCTGTTCCAGCCGCTGAAATCGCCTACTACCGAAACGCTCTCCGCGTTCGGAGCCCACACGCGGAACAGCACGCCGCTTTTACCGCCGCGCTCCTCAAAATGCGCGCCGAAGTAGTTGTAAGCGCGCACGCTGTCGCCCTCACAGAACATTGTTATTTCGCTGCGTTCATCGTTAAAGCTGTAGTTCATAGTAGCTGCTCCTGTCGGCTCTTATAGGCAAATAGTCATAGTTATCCCAGATTATATCTTTCTAATATATATAATACCAAAAAATTATGTGAATTTCAAGCAAATTGAAAAATTTGCAAACGAAATTTTAGTGTATTTTTTATAAAATGTTAACAAAAATATTATTTAAAGCCAAAAAAAGCCGCCACGCGGGAAACGTGACGTTTCATCCGGCGCGCCTTTGGAGAAAAAGCACTGACAAATATGTTTCTGCAACGGCGCATTATTACGCGGGTGTTACAATTACCTTTTACGCATCTTATGAATGTGGAATTTGGAATTAATTTATTGGCAAGGTTTCCGGTTATATTAAACCGTTCCGTTACATTCGTAGGGGCGCACCCATGTGTGCGCCTCAAAAACGTTTCTGCTATAACAGGGCGCACCCGCGTGTGCGCCCCTACGGCAGTAACAGATAGTTTGTTTATTTTTTACAAGCATCTGCTTCGCGTCATGAAAGCAGCATCACGCGACGTTGCACCCACAAAAAAGTGCGCCTCCGAAGAAGCGCACTTTGTTGCTTATTATTCCGCATTCCGAATTCGGAATTCCGAATTGAATCAGAGCTCTGCGAAATACTTAATTGTTCTTACCATCTGGCTGGTGTAAGAGTTCTCGTTGTCGTACCAGGAAACTACCTGAACCTCATAGAGGTCGTCGGCAACCTTGGAAACCATGGTCTGGGTAGCGTCAAAGAGTGAGCCGTATCTCATACCGATAACGTCGGAAGAAACGATGGGATCCTCGTTGTAGCCGAAGGACTCGGAAGCAGCAGCCTTCATAGCGGCGTTGATGCCCTCAACGGTAACGTCTGTGCCCTTAACAACAGCTGTAAGGATAGTTGTTGAACCTGTGGGAACGGGAACACGCTGAGCTGAGCCGATGAGCTTGCCGTCGAGCTCGGGGATAACAAGGCCGATAGCCTTTGCAGCGCCTGTGGAGTTGGGAACGATGTTTGCAGCGCCCGCTCTTGCACGTCTGAGGTCGCCCTTTCTGTGAGGACCGTCAAGGATCATCTGATCGCCTGTGTAGGCGTGGATGGTGCTCATGATACCGCTCTGGATGGGAGCATACTTGTTAAGAGTATCAGCCATGGGAGCAAGGCAGTTAGTTGTGCAGGAAGCAGCGGAGATGATGGTATCCTCAGCGGTGAGAACGTTCTCGTTTACGCTGAATACGATTGTGGGAAGGTCTTTGCCCGCGGGAGCGGAGATAACTACCTTCTTAGCGCCTGCGTCGATGTGAGCCTGGCTCTTAGCCTTTGAGCAGTAGAAGCCTGTGCACTCCAGAACAACGTCTACGCCGATCTCGCCCCAGGGAAGCTCAGCAGCGTTGGGCTTAGCGTAAATAGTGATTTCCTTGCCGTCAACGATGATTGAGTTCTCGCCTGCCTCTACGGTGTGCAGGTTCTCGCCGATAGTACCGCAGTAGCCCTTCTGAGCTGTGTCGTACTTAAGCAGGTTAGCAAGCATTTTGGGATCGGTAAGATCGTTGATAGCAACTACCTCGTAACCCTCTGCGCCGAACATCTGACGGAATGCAAGACGTCCGATACGGCCGAAGCCGTTAATTGCAACTTTTACTGACATATAAAATTCCTCCTAAAATTAAGATAAGTTTATTATAGTACATTTTTTCGTTTTCTTCAATAGTTTGCCAAAAAAATAACATGTTTTTTTGAAATTTTTTCCAAATGTCAGCCAAAATTGTCAGATTGATAAATTATTTGTGCCCGAGGTATATACTTTATTGCTGTAATAGAATTATTTTTAACAAAAGTACCACTTTTCTTATTGACATTCACTTGTTTTTATTATAGAATATTTGTAGACTCTATAACTATGGGGTTTGCAATTGTATGCCCTTGTCAAACTGACGGGGGCTGCGATTCGCTTTTTTTAATCAGACTCTTTCAGGAGCCGTTATATATAGATATTTTTTAATTATTCTCATCCCTTTTTATATTAAATTGAAAAATATTATATTCTTACAATTGAATATTATGTAACGGCACCGAAAGGTTTTGTTTAGATTAAAGCTGTTTAACTTTAAAAAATGAAACAAGGAGGTGTCAGGGAGATGGTCAGTGTAGTGATTTTGATCATAGGCATTGTCGCTGCCGCTGTCGTCGGTATTGCTTTGGGCATTTTTGTAGGTATTACCGTAAGGAAAAATACCGCCGAAAAAGAGATAGGCAGCGCCGAAGAGGAAGCAAAGCGCATTGTTTCCGACGCTATCAAAAACGCCGAGGCTAAAAAGAAGGAACTTGTGCTCGAGGGTAAAGAGGAAGTCCACCGCTTCCGCAATGAGAGCGAGAAGGAAATCGCCGACCGCAGACGCGAGGTTCAGCGACAGGAGCGCCGTATCCAGCAGAAAGAGGAAACGCTCGACCGCAAGCTCGATAATGTCGAGAAGAAGGACGAAAAGGTTACCCGCAAGATCAAGGAAGCCGACGCAAAGCTTGAAGAGATCGAAACCATCAAGAAAAGCCAGTTTGAAATGCTGGAAAAAATCTCGGGTTATACAGCCGAGCAGGCAAAAAGTTACTTACTCTCCCAATTGGAAAATGAGCTGAACCATGAAAAATCCGTGAAGATCATGGAGTATCAGGAGCAGCTGAAAGACGAAGCCGACGAAAAGGCAAGAAACATTATTTCACTTTCAATTCAGAAGCTTGCCGCGGAATATGTCGCGGAGGCTACGATTTCGGTAGTACCGCTTCCCAATGACGAAATGAAGGGCCGCATTATCGGCCGCGAGGGAAGAAACATCAGGGCTATAGAAACACTTACGGGCGTCGATCTTATTATCGACGACACTCCCGAGGCGATCACGCTCTCATGCTTTGAGCCGGTTAGGCGCGAGGTAGCGAGGATCGCTTTGGAGCGCCTTATTTCCGACGGAAGGATCCATCCCGCCAGAATCGAGGAAACAATCGAAAAAGCACGCCGTGAGGTCGACTCTACGATCAAGCGTGACGGTGAGCGCGCCGTGCTTGAACTCGGCATTCACAATATTCATCCCGAGCTTGTCAAGCTGCTCGGCCGCCTGCGTTACCGCACCAGTTACGGCCAGAACGTGCTCAAGCATTCTATAGAGGTAGCGTACCTTGCCGGCATGATGGCAAGCGAGCTTGGACTTGATCCCACGCTTGCTAAGCGCGCGGGTCTGCTGCATGACATAGGTAAATCGATCGACCATGAGGTTGAGGGAACACATATCCAAATCGGTGTTGACCTCGCCAGAAAATATAAGGAGAGCGACGCGGTCATCCACGCTATCCACGCTCACCACGGCGACGTCGAGGCTAAAACTATCGTCGCTATTCTCGTTCAGGCCGCCGACGCGCTTTCAGCCGCAAGGCCCGGCGCAAGACGCGAGAACGTTGAAAACTACATCAAGCGCCTGCAAAAGCTTGAGGAGGTCGCCTCATCCTTTGACGGCGTTGAGAACTGCTACGCTATTCAGGCGGGACGCGAGGTTCGCGTTATGGTCAAGCCCGAATCCGTTAAGGACGAGCGCATGATCCCTCTCGCAAGAGAAATCTGTAAAAAGATCGAGGAAGAGCTTGAATATCCCGGACAGATCAAGGTCAATATCATCCGAGAGAGCCGGGCGGCAGAATTCGCAAAATAGAATTAAACAGTTAAAATCACAGGGCTGACTCAAAACTCAAACGAGTTTCGGGGCAGCCCCTTTCTGTTGACGAAATCATCTGACTTCAACTCAAACTCCACTCTAAACTCTCAACTCTCACAAAATCTTTTTCCCTCTCAATTTAACAATTATATATTGCACACCGCGTAAAACTGTGATATACTTTAGATAATCATAATATACCTGCATTGAAAGGAGTACATAAAATGAAAATCACAAAAATATCAGCCGTTATTTTATCGCTGACACTGATAGTCGGAATGCTCGCGTATTCAACGTTTGCGGCGTCTGCCAAATATGTTCCCGTCCAACCCCCGGAAGATTCCACCGAAGACCCGACAGGTTACTGCGAAGAAACATACAATATTTTATCCAGATCAAACTACTGCTATACTGATTATGAGGGGATCCCGAACGTAAACGAGTTAGGCACCGTTATCTACCGCGCGCCCGAGGACTTGGAAATAGTCAGCTTTCAGTTTGCGCTATACCGCGAAAACACCGATTTGGAGCTGGTAAATTATTCGTCCTTCACCAGGCAGATGGCTTTCAACACAAAATTTGATGACGAGCAAGTTATTCTTAAGGGCAGCATGTCGTCGCTCAGCCCCATATTTGTTGAAAAAGACGAACCGATTCTTAATCTTGGATTCTTATCCGAGACAAGAGGTAATTATGATTTATACCTTGAAATCGAGGACCTTCAGGTGCACACCGAATCGGGCGATATAATACTCATTCAGGACGGCGAGCTTGTTGAGCCTCAAACCGAACCCACCCAAAACCCGACCGGTCACTGCACCGACGAAGCTATGTATCATCTCAGAGGCGAGTCAAACTACTGCCCCGACACTCCCGAATTTTCGGATTGGGACTTCGGCACTCATACGCTCGACTTTGTCGCTCCCGAGGATTTGGAGATCCTCAGCCTCGACTTTACCCTATATCACGATATTGGAATAACTACTTTGTATGAGTATTCCGCCTTTTCCGACGAAATGGTTTATGAGCCGGGTAAAGACAATGTCCTTCTCAGCGGCAATTTTACTTCCCTCTCCCCTGTTTTGGTGATGAAGGGCGAATCCCTGCTCAAGGCCGTGATTCATATAGAAACAAGTTCCGACACGGAAGTGGAAGACATAGTTTGCTTAATAATAAATAATATGACTGTTAAAACCGCCGACGGTGAAAGGGTTATTTTTAAGGACGGAGACCGCGTCGACAATAACCCCATCGTATTTGTAGGCGACGTTGACAAAAACGGAAAGGTGAACATCGACGACGCTACCGTGCTTCAGCGCCATATTGCCGAGTTTACCGACGCCGAAGGTAACAGCATTATCGATGAGACCGATACCGAAACGGTCAAAAGAGCCGACGCCAACCGCGACAAAAAGCTCAGCGTTTTGGATATTACGGAAATCCAGCGCTACGTCGCCGAAATGATAAAAGGATTCTGACATTGAGCTATAAAGCAGTTCCCGCATCTTCTTTAATGATAATATGCTAAAAAGCGCGCGCACCAAGGTGCGCGCGTTTTCATGCAACAAATAAATAAGAATTATTCTCCGCTGTCTGCGGGATAGCAGAACTGATAGCCGGAATAATAGGTAACGGTTTCGCCGGCGGCGGAGGCGGAAACAGGCTGCACAACAACTACCCACGCCTTAAGGCCGTCGGGCGAGACGCCCTTTTCATAGCTGATGATCTGAGCGCCCGTACCGGCAATAGCCCTTACGTTGGCAATAGCCTCCTGCTCGTCGATATAGCCGTCGGAGTCCGCGGAACTTTCGGTATCGCCGCCGTCGGATTTGGTTTCCGCGTAGCAGAACCCGTAGCCCGAGTAATAAGTCACGGTTTCGGTGCTGTCTGTAGCGCTTATGGGCTGAACAACAACTACCCACGCCTTAGCGCCGTCGGGCGAAACACCCTTTTCACAGCTGATGATCTGAGCGCCCGTTCCGGCGATCGACTTTACGTTGGCAATGGCCTCCTGCTCGTCGATATAGCCGTCGGAGTCAACATAAACCGTTTCGGCGCTGCTGCCGTCGTTCTGCTGACTTTCGGTATCCTGATTCCTGCTTGTCACACTGCTCTGCTGCTTTGAAGCGTCTGTTGCGGCTTTAGCGGAGGTAGCCGAGACGGTTCCGGAAGAGCTGCCCGACTCCTTTTTATCACAGCCGCAGCCCGCAAGCACAGCGCCTGCCGCGGATACGAGCAATGCCGCAAGAACAACTGTCAGCGATTTTTTAACTGCTTTTTTCACAATAGTCGTCCTCCGTTGAATAATCGATTTATTTTTCCGCCTGGGTGTACATTTTATCGTAGTAATTCATGTACGCGCCCGAGGTGATCTTCTCCATCCATTCGCCGTTATTCAGGTACCATTCAATTGTCTCGGCAATGCCCTGCTCAAAGGTGTACTTGGGCGCCCAGCCGAGCTGAGTGGTGATTTTTGTGTTGTCGATAGCGTAGCGCCTGTCGTGGCCGGGACGGTCCTTGACGTATTTGATAAGATCCTCGCTTTTGCCGAGAGTCTTGATAATAAGCTTAACGATTTCGATATTTGCCTTCTCGTTGTTGCCGCCGATGTTGTAAACCTCGCCGATAACGCCCTTATGGAGCACTGTGTCGATAGCCGCGCAGTGGTCGGCGACATGCAGCCAGTCGCGGATCTGCATTCCGTCGCCGTAAACGGGGAGCTGCTTGTCAGCCCTGCAGTTGTTTATCATAAGCGGAATAAGCTTTTCGGGGAACTGATAGGGGCCGTAGTTGTTGGAGCAGCGCGTGATGTTAACGGGCATTCCGAAGGTTTCGTGATAAGCGCGCACTACCATATCCGCGCTCGCCTTTGAAGCCGAGTAAGGACTGTTGGGAGAAAGCGGAGTGGTCTCCTCAAACATTCCCGTTTTGCCCAGAGCGCCGTAAACCTCGTCGGTGGAAACCTGAAGATACTTTACGCCGTCCTTGTACTCGCGCGAGTACTTGTCGTCGGGAGCCACCTTCCAAAAGCTCTTTGCAACGTCAAGGAGCGTCTGGGTTCCGATAACGTTGGTTGTAAGGAAGATCTCGGGCTCGGTGATCGAGCGGTCAACGTGGCTCTCAGCCGCGAAATTCACCACGGTGTCGATGTCATATTTCTTAAAAATCTCGGTCAGCGCGTCCTTGTCGCGGATATCCGCCTTGATGAAGGTATAGCGCGGATCGCTTTCAACGTCGGTAAGGTTATCGAGGTTGCCCGCGTATGTCAGCGCGTCGATGTTGATGATATTGTAGTCGTGGTTTTTGAGCATATGGTGGACGAAGTTTGAGCCGATAAAGCCCGCGCCGCCCGTTACAAGAATATTTTTCATAGTTACCTCTCCTAATTATGAGTGTGATTCAGCCAGACGGATCAGGTACCGGCCGTAGTCTGTCATTTTGAGCTCCTCGCCCAGCTTTTTGAGCTGTTCGGTTGAAATAAAGCCTCTGCGCCACGCGATCTCCTCAATGCAGCTTACATACATGCCCTGCATCGACTGGATTGTCTCGACGTACTCCGCAGCCTTGAGCAGCCCCGTGGGAGTACCGGTATCGAGCCAAGCCATTCCTCTGCCCAGCAGCACAACGTCGAGCTCGCCCTTTTCAAGGTAAAGGCTGTTGATTGAAGATATCTCAAGCTCGCCTCTCGCCGAGGGCTTTATGCTCTTGGCGTATTCGATAACCTTGTTGTCATAGAAGTAAAGTCCGGGAACGGCGTAGTTTGACTTTGGATTCTGCGGCTTTTCCTCAATTGAGAGCACCTTGCCGTTTTCATCAAACTCAACAACGCCGAAATCACGCGGATTCATTACCGGATAACCGAAAACGGTAGCGCCGCTGTGCTTTTCGCGCGCCTTTAAAAGCATATTGGGAAAGTTCATTCCGTAGAAAACGTTGTCGCCCAGAATGAGGCAGACGCTGTCATCGCCGATAAATTCCTCACCTATAATAAACGCCTGAGCCAAGCCCTTGGGCTCCTCCTGAACGGCATACTCTATAGAAATTCCTATACGCGAGCCGTCGCCGAGCAGTTCTCTGTACATGGGCGTATCGTCGGGAGTGGAAATAACAAGTATCTCGGTGATGTTCGCCAGCATGATGATTGAGAGCGGATAGTAAATAAGCGGCTTGTCGTATACGGGCAAAAGCTGCTTCGATACGGTTTTTGTCATCGGGTAAAGCCTTGTTCCGCGGCCGCCCGCCAGAATAATGCCTTTCATAGCTTCAACTCCTTGCTAATCAGAATCTGTATGGGCTTTTGGCAAACAGGTACAGCGTCAAAAGCACAAACGGTACAATAATCAATGTGCGCACCCACAAAAGCGCGCGGATGTTTCTGTCGCCGTTGATTTTAAACTTGACCTGCTTTTCGGGATGATTGAGAATCAGCAGCATTGCCATGCTCACCACGGCAACGCCCGAGAAAAGCGGCTGATAATGCTCCAATAAATCCTTGTTGTCGTACAGGTAAAGATCCACGCTCGAATAAGGGCATGACGCCTTATACTCTACATTGTAGCCGAAGAACCGCTGAATAAGCGCCTTGTTTACAAAGCGTACCTCAAACAGCCTTGAACCGCGCAGGATCAGCTTCATCATCAGCCCAAACTGTGCCGCTATATCGAATATCCCGTTGTAAAGCACCATGTTTTTATTCTGCACCAGTACGATATAAAGGAACGGAAGCAGGGTAGCCAGACGGTAGAATGAGAACGGCGAGAACATAAGATAGCCGGCGTAGGTCAAGGTTATTATATAAATCACATATTTCCCGATAAGGCTCTGACTGTCGGTGTAGTCCTCTTTTTTGAAATCACGGGTGTAGCTGTAAAGATATATAAGAACCAGCGAAATAGCAAAGAAGGATATAGAGCCGAATTCCGTGTTGATATTCGGCGGAAACATCTTCTCCAGCATTTCCTTGGCGGGACCAATGTTCATCGACTCCTTATACCCCGGAGCGCCCCTGAAAATCATCTTCTGCAAAATAACGCCCGACGACACAATAAAGGCTTTTCCGAAAATCTTTAAAAAATTCTTTTCGGTAAGCAGCAGCACCGCGAGGAACGGAAGAAGGAAAAACGGCTTGATCGAAACAGCAAGCAGCGACCACGCGATAAACGCCTTGTGCTTGTTTTTGAGCAGGCAGTGAACCCCTATAACCGACGCGGTTATCATCAGGATATCGTTCTGACCTGAATAGCATACCGACAAATAAAGGTAGGTTGAGCTTGCCGTCAAAAACATTGCCCAAACGCTTTTTGACTTGTCGCCCGTAATAAGATAGGTGATTTTTTTGGCGTACACGAGCATTATTACCGTGCACAGCACCAAAAACATTTTTGAGTAAGCAAGCATGATCGCCGAGCTCATAATGGGCTTGCCGAAAAAGCGCTGCATGATCCAGAGCGGAAGGTTCCATATCGACCACGGCAGCACGCTCATGATCTCGCTGCCCATATGGGCGTGGTGAACTCCGTTAACGTTGCTTGCGGTGTATTCATAAAAGCCTCTGAAATTACCGTCGGCAATAACGTCCCATACATTGGTAGACCATATCGTGAGGCTTTGGGAATCCCATGTAGAGGTTGTAACAAATACAAACAAGCCCGTCACAACAGCTAATATCCATTCGGCAAGATAAACCTTGTCGGTGTTGTACATCGTTACCAGCTTATTCTTAATCTTCATATAAAACTCCCGGAAAATTAGATTAGAACGGAAGGTATCCGCCCAGTGAAAACAGAGCTATGCCCGCAATAAGCACCGCCATTCCGGCGATCTTTTTCACGGTAAATTTCTCTTTCAGAAAAATAAAGCCCAGCACAGCTACAAAAACGTAGCCCGCGCTTTCAAGTATCGGGCCCGCCGATACATCGACGAACTTGTAGCAGTACATCGTGATGAGCATCGAGCAGAAAAACATTCCGTACGCCGTAATGACCAGCGGATTAAGATACTCTTTTATGGTGCTTTCATATGTTTTATTCGCGCTTTTTTTCAGCAGTATCTGAGAGATCGAGGAAATAAGCACCGACGCGATAAACACGCATGAAAACACCAGCGTCGCCTGTTCCTTACTCATTGTTGGACACCACCAATACCACGCCGGCAAACACAACGAGCGAACCGACTATTTTATACCATGTGATGCTGTCGCCGAGGATAAAGGCGCCCCACAGCATGCCCCACGCAATGCAGATAGCCTTGTTGGTAAAGGCTACGGTAAGCGGCAGCTTTTTGAGCACCTGCTGCCAAAGCAGAGCGTAAATGCCCAAAAACAGCACCGCAAGCCCCGCGAACAGCAGAAAATAAAGCGACAAAAAGTCGTGCTGGAACGCAAGCTTCATAAAGACGCCCACAAACGAGTAGAGCAGCAAAATGAAGTGGAGCACCGCATAGGTCTTTATATCAAATTTCTTTTTATTGTTTTCCATTCTTTTCGTCCTCAAAGCCGACCTTTTTCCTGATTACAAACTGCGGCGAACGGTTTATGCTCAGATAAATACGACCAACATATTCGCCCACCATTCCAAGCATCAGCATTATCATGCCGCCGAGGAAAAGCAATACCGCCATTGTTGAGCTCCAGCCCATAAGCGAGTTTGGAACTACAAACTTGTGGATGATAACATATATTCCGAATAAAAAGCCGAACATAGCTGTAATAAACCCGATAAACGTGGCAAAACGCAGCGGCTTGACCGAAAACGAGGTAAAGCCGTTTATCCACAGCAGCATAAGCTTTTTCAGACTGTAGCCAGAGGTTCCCTCGGCGCGCTCGCGGTGATTGACCTCAACGTTAGTCACCTTTTTTGTGGCGCGCAAAAGCAGTCCGCTCATATAAGGATAGGGGTTCTCGTAGCGAAGCACCTCGTCAACGACATAGCGCCTGCACGCGAAATAGCTCATAATTTTTAAATCCTTAGGCTTGCTCAAAAGCCAGCGCGCCATAAGGTCGTTTACCTTGCTGCCGAAATTTCTGAAGCCCGAGTGCTGCTTGTTTTTATACTCGGCAAACACCAGATCGAAGTCCTCGAGCTTGTCTATCAGCTTAAACATCTCGTTTGCGGGGGTCTGTCCGTCGTCGTCAAGGCAGACAACGATATCGCCCGTAAGATAGGTAAAGCCTGCCATAATAGCCGAGTGCTGACCGAAGTTGCGCGACAAATCAAGTCCTTTTACATGCGGATTCGCCTTTGCAAGCTCCGTTATCGTATCAATAACATTGTCGGGCGAGTTGTCGTTTACCAAAATAATCTCATAATCATATCCGCCGTGATCGGTAACGGTCTGCACGATCTCGTCAACAACGCCGCCTACGGTATGCTCCGAATGATAGCACGGAATGACAAATGAAATCTTCTCCATATACTTCATCACCTGTTATTTTCCCATTCTTTTTTAAGTATTCCCATAAATACCATATCATAACCGACTCCGTCGATAATAACATCCTCGCGGAATGTGCCCTCCCGACGGAATCCTGCGTTTTCATAGCTCTTTATGGCGCGTGTATTGTCGGCAAAAACACGCAGATAAACCCGGTTGAGCCCGAGCTCATCAAAAGCGTAGTCAAGCGCGAGCTTTGCGGCGGCGGAGCCTATCCCCTTGCCGCGGCACGATTCCTCGCCGATAAAAATGCCGTACTCGCATTTTTTGTTCTGCATGTCAATGTCGCGCAGGTAAACCGAGCCTACCTCCTGCCCCGTTTCTTCGTCGGTGATAACGAACTGGGCGACCTCGCCTTTTTGGATGCGGTTGCGGAACCAGTTGAGGTGTGCCTCGGGCGTAAGGGGCGTGCGGTAAATAAAGTGCTCCGTTACAGAGGGCGCGTTGCGCCATTTTACTATATTGTCAGTGTCCGCCTCGGTGACATGGCGGATAGAAACCATATGATCCATAGCTTATCCCTTATAGAACTTGATAACGGTATCGATAACCTTTTGAATGTCGGCGTCGGTAAGGTTGTAGTACATCGGCAGACGGAGCAGCCTGTCGGATTCCTTGGTGGTGTAAACATCCTCGCCGTGGAACCTGCCGAACTTTTTGCCGGCGGGCGCGCCGTGAAGCGGAATGTAGTGGAACACGGCAAGAATATCGTTTTTCTTGAGGAAGGAGATCAGCGCCGTCCTCTCCTCCAAGTCCTTAGCCTTGAGATAGAACATATGGGCGTTCTGCTTGCATTCGGCGGGAATGATCGGGCGCTGAACATAGCCCTCTTTTTCAAGCTGCTCAAAGCTGTCGTAATATCTCTGCCATGAAGCGAGGCGGTTTTCGTTTATCATGTCCGCCTGCTGAAGCTGCGCCCAAAGGTAAGCGGCATTCATGTCGCTGGGCAGGTAGGACGAGCCGTGATTTACCCAGGTGTATTTATCTATCTGACCGCGCAGGAAAACGCTGCGGTTGGTACCCTTCTCGCGCAAAATCTCGGCGTCCTCGATTTTTGAGGCGTCCTTAATAAGCAGCGCTCCGCCCTCGCCCATGCTGTAGTTCTTTGTTTCGTGGAACGAGTAGCAGCCGTAGTCGCCGATAGTTCCCAGAGCCTGTCCCTTGTATTCGGACATAACAGCCTGAGCCGCGTCCTCAACGACCTTCAGGTTATGGCGCTTTGCGATATCCATGATAGTATCCATCTCGCATGCTACTCCGGCGTAGTGGACAGGCACGATAGCCTTTGTTTTATCGGTGATGGCGTCCTCGATTTTTGTTTCGTCGATATTCATGGTATCGGGACGGATATCCACAAACACCAGCTTTGCGCCGCGGAGCACAAACGCGTCGGCGGTAGAGCAGAAAGTAAACGAGGGAAGAATAACCTCGTCACCGGGTTGGATCTCCAAAAGAAGCGCCGCCATCTCAAGCGAATGGGTGCAGGATGTAGTCAGCAGAGCCTTTGCGGTGCCTGTTTTGTTTTCGAGCCACTCGTGGCACTTCCTGGTGAACGGACCGTCGCCGCAGATCTTTTGGTTATTTATCGCCTCGACGATATATTTTGTTTCTGTCCCCAAAAACGGAGGTACGTTGAACGGTATCATAAATAATCCCTCTTTTTCTTAATTCAAAAGTTTTTATACATCAATTATTATATTATATCAAGAATTAAAAGTCAACAAATCACGCGGCTTAGCCGATTCTCCCGCGGAGAAAATAAACTGCCTTTCACCGTGATTTTTGTTGACATTTTCAGACAAAAGCCGCATTATACCGCATTTGCGCCGTAAAGCCAAAAAAGGCGCGCCGACCGGCACGCCCTATGCAAATAATCAATTATTCGTCAGAAAAATCAAAGTCCTCGTCAAATCCCGCTTCCTCGGAGTCCTCCTCGTCGAGCAAGTCCTCCTCGATTCCGCCCTTGAGCACGGCGGGGGCTTCCTCGTCCTCAGCAGTTTCGGCAGCGTCGTCTGTTTCAAGCTCAAAGCCGCTGCAGAAGGAATAGGGCAATCCGTAGCCTAAAGCTACAGCCGCCAGCGATGTTACCACGCTCAGCCCTGTTACTCCGTCCGGAGCAAAGGTCTTGTGAAGCGGCATTCCCTCAAACAAAGTGGCAAGAATGATAAGCAGAGTGGGCAGAACAAGCACGATCAGCGTAAGGGGTGAAAAGCGCATTACCGCTTTGCCGTCGCCGACTCTTGTGGCGTAAAACAGCAGAATGCCGAACACGGCGTAAACTGCCGCCGTAATAATTCTGCCTGTCATAAGATCCATGTTCTCGGTGAACTTGGAGAAGAAGTTGGCGCAAACAATAAACGCGATAACCAAAAACGCGGAAAAGAACAGATTGATATGTTCTTTTTTATCGGGTTTTCTCATAATAAAACAGCCTCCTGTTATGTTAATGGAAAAATAACAGTTATACTTTACCACACTTTTTTGCAAAAAGCAAGTATGTCACGTCCAAAGAAGCGAGGTAAAGAACTGCTCGTATGCGTCGTCCCAGCCCTCAATGGGGTTTACGCCGCCGCCGTTTACGCTCCTGAGCTTTGCGTCGTTTTCGGTAAGCCCCAGCGAAAACAGCTCGCCTAAGTATATTTCATAGCCTTTTTCACGCGCAAGATTGCAAAAATCCTCAACGGGTTCCTCGCTTTCGCGCGTTTTTATAAGCTCGGATTTAAGCGCCGCGTCGGACTTTGCATCTTTTAACAGCCGTTCAAGCTCACGTTCGATCACAAAAACACCCCCCGAAAAATAAAAGAGAAGCCCGACGTTTGTCGGGCGTGCGATTTACTCAATAGCGCTGTCGAGGTACTCCATAAGCTCCTCATCGTCTTTTTTCTGCTTGTCTTTAACAATAAAGAACGCAGTGAAAGCAGCGGAAAGAGCCGCTACAACTGAAATAATACCGATAATCCAAAATAACTTTTTGTTTTTCATGATGAAACCTCCGTTGTTATAATTATTATTGACAATACTCTGCGCATATACTAAATATATTTTAAACAATTTTCTCAGAAATGTCAACAGAAAAACAAAAAAAGCAGAGAAAAACTCTGCTTTTAGGTTTCAGCATTAAAATGTCTTTTACGCGGAAGCGTTAAGGCGCTTTGTAAGATTGGATTTTCTTCTTGCAGCGGTGTTCTTGTGCAGAATACCCTTTGCCGAAGCCTGGTCAATCTTTTTGATCGCGAAACGAACTGCCTCCTGCTTATTATCAGCATTGGTGTCAACAGCGAAGTACGCTTTCTTGATTGCAGTCTTAAGAGCCGACTTTGCAGCCTTGTTGCGAGCGGTTTTGGTCGCGATAACCTTTACACGTTTTTTCGCGGACTTGATGTTTGCCATTGTCCCACCTCCTTAATATCAGTCATATAGGTAGTATAATAGCATAAACGCGCGGTAAAATCAAGCTTTTTTTCAAAAAAACCGTTATTTTTTGCGCAGGTTCAGTTTTTCGCCCACATATTGTGTGCACTTACAGGCACTACTATATATATGGTATAAGGCTATTTTCCGCCCCGGCGCTTTATGTACCACACGATTCCCAGCCCAACGGCAAAGGCACCGAGCAGACAGCGGAACACAACAAGCAGCACCCCGTCAAACATGGCTATTCCGCCAAACGCGCGCAGCCCGTACCACACCGTCATAAACACAAAGAACGCCGCCATAACATAGGCGAGCAGCCCTTCTTTCCTTCCGACTGCCAAGACCATTACGGCTAAAAACGCCCAAAGGAATACATATATATACTGCAAAGCCACACAATCACTTCTTTTCCCTGTTCTTTCTAATAATATAGCGGCTTTGAATGAAGTTGTCAACCGTAAGCTTATGTGAACGGCAGGTGAAAAATGTGATTCTTTCAAGAATTTTCAAAATACCGCTTGACTTTTTCTGACTTTTAGGATATAGTATGAATAAAGCAGTTAGCACTCGACCACCGAGAGTGCTAATCCTCAAAAGAGGTGAATGATATGGAACCATCCGCGAGAAAGCAAATGATTCTCGCCGAAATCGTAGAGCGCTTTATCCAAAGCGGCGAGCCCGTAGGTTCCAAGTCGCTGCTGAGCGCCGAAGGTCTTTCGGTTTCATCGGCAACGGTCCGCAACGATATGGCGGAGCTTACCGAAAAGGGCTATATCGTACAGCCTCACACCTCGGCAGGCAGGATCCCAACCCAAACAGGCTACCGCTTCTACGTGGACAACATAATGAAGCTTACGCCCGTTACCGAAAGCGGCGAGGAGTATATACGCGAAACCTTGGCTAAGAACTCCGACTCGCCCGAAAGCATTTTGCAGGGCGCTGCCGATACGCTCTCCCGCCTGACAGGCTGCGTGGCGCTTGCTACAACGCCCGACGGAAACGAGGGCAGGATCCGCAGGATAAGCTTTGTGCCAACGGGCGCTCACGCCGGTATGGCGGTTGTTATAGCCTCAAACGGCGTTATCAAAACAAAGCTTTTCCGCTGTGAGTTTTTGCTGACTCCCGAATTGCTCGGCGTATTCGAAAAAGCCTTTAACGACACCTTCGCCGGAATAAGGCTGAGCGCCGTAAACAGACCGTTTGTCCAGACTGCCGCCGCGAACTTCGGCGAGCTGTCGCTCTTTATGACCGCTCCGCTTATGGCGATCATGGAGGCATGCGAGCAGGCGGCTCAGGTAAGCGTATACCACAGCGGCTTCGGAAGGCTGATGAACGTCACGGGCATGGACTTGACGGGAGCGCACCGTGTTTGGGAGTTTTTGCAGAACGAACACGACCTTGCTGCGATGCTCGAAAGACTGCCGCAGACGCCTTCGGTGACAATAGGCGCCGAAAACAGCCGCGTTGAGCTGTCAAACTGCTCGGTGATCTCCGCGAGGTATACCGCGGGCGACGCTTCAACGGGAGCTATAGCGGCGGTAGCGCCTATGCGCACAGACTACGCGCGGACGTTTTCGATTTTGGAATGTATAGTTAAAAATGTCGGTTCGCTTATCGGCGAACTGGTTGAAGTATAGAGGAGGTAATCCGATGTCTAAGAAAAAAAAGGACGAGGCGGCAGAGGCAGTTGAAGAAATGACCGAAGAAACCGCCGCCGAACAGGCTGAGGAAGAACAGCCCGAAGAAAAAGATGAAACAGCCGAAAAAATAAAGGCTCTCGAGGATGAGGTAGCCGCAGGCAAGGACAAATACATGAGGCTTGCCGCGGAGTATGACAACTACCGCAAGCGCACGGCAAACGAAAAGCTCTCGCTCTACGACGACGCGACCGCAAAAGCGGTCAAAGAGCTGCTTCCCGTTGCCGACAGCGTAAGAATGGCGCTTGAAAACCTGAAGGACGCAGACCCCGAGATATTAAAAGGGATCGAGCTGATCTCAAACCAGCTTGACAAATCGCTTGAAAAGCTGAAGGTCGAAGCGTACGGAAAGGCCGGCGATGATTTCGACCCGAACCTGCACAACGCGATCGGCATGGTGGATAATGATGAGCTCGGCTCCGACAAAATCGCCGCAGTGTTCCAGACAGGCTACAAAATAGGCGACAAAATCATCCGCCACGCAATGGTACAAGTAACAACGTGACGTTGTATCCGGCGCGCCTTTGGATAACTTTATATAACATAAACCATTCTGCAACGGCGTGTCAGAACAACGCGGCAACATAAAAGTTCTACTCTTTAAGCAAAGTATGCAATTCACCCTCTTAACACGAGGGGTTACAAATAATCAAACACTAAATACTAAACACAAATAACGGAGGAAAAGATTATGGCAAAGACAATAGGTATAGATTTAGGTACAACAAACTCATGCGTATCTGTTATTGAGGGCGGCGAGCCCGTAGTTATCGCAAACGCCGAAGGCAGCAGAACAACTCCCTCGGTAGTAGCGTTCTCAAAGGACGGCGAAAGAATGGTAGGCCAGGTCGCTAAGCGTCAGGCTATCACCAACCCCGAGCGCACCGTTTCTTCTATCAAGCGCGAGATGGGTACAGCCTACAAGGTAAACATCGACGGCAAGAGCTACACTCCCCAGGAGATTTCCGCTATGATCCTTCAGAAACTCAAGGCTGACGCTGAGGCTTACCTGGGCGAGACCGTTTCACAGGCGGTAATCACAGTTCCAGCATACTTCACCGACGCACAGCGCCAGGCTACAAAGGACGCGGGTAAGATCGCGGGTCTTGACGTAAAGCGTATCATCAACGAGCCCACAGCCGCGGCTCTTTCATACGGCGTCGACAAGGAAAACGACCAGAAGGTTATGGTATATGACCTCGGCGGCGGCACCTTCGACGTATCGATCATCGAGATGGGCGACGGCGTTCAGGAGGTTCTCGCTACAGCGGGTAACAACCGTCTTGGCGGCGACGACTTCGACAAGCGCATCATCGACTGGATGGTACAGTCATTTAAAACAGAAACAGGCATCGACCTTTCATCCGATAAAATGGCTATGCAGAGATTGAAGGAAGCAGCCGAGAAGGCTAAAATCGAGCTTTCGGGCGTAACCACATCCTCAATCAACCTGCCCTTTATCACAGCCGACCAGACAGGCCCCAAACACCTTGACCTCACCCTTACACGCGCTAAGTTCAACGAGCTTACGGCAGACCTTGTAGAGGCTACAATGGGTCCCGTTCGCAGCGCTCTGTCAGACTCCGGCCTGCAGATCGGCCAGATCGACAAGGTCCTCATGGTAGGCGGTTCCTCAAGGATCCCCGCTGTTCAGGAAGCCGTACAGAAGCTTATCGGCAAAGAGCCGTTCAAGGGAATCAACCCCGATGAATGCGTTGCAATGGGCGCCGCTATCCAGGGCGGCGTACTCGGCGGCGAGGTTGAAGGCCTGCTGCTTCTCGACGTAACTCCCCTCTCACTCGGCGTTGAGACCATGGGCGGCATCATGACAAAGATCATCGACAGAAATACAACCATCCCAACTAAGAAGAGCCAGATTTTCTCGACCGCAGCCGACAACCAGACTCAGGTTGAAATCAACGTTCTTCAGGGCGAGCGTGAATTTGCCCGCGACAACAAGCAGCTCGGTCTGTTTGCCCTTACAGGCATCGCTCCCGCTATGCGCGGCATTCCTCAGATCGAGGTAACCTTCGACATCGACGCAAACGGCATTGTAAACGTTTCCGCTAAGGATCTCGGCACCGGCAAGGAGCAGAAGATCACTATTTCCTCCTCCACCAACATGAGCAAGGAGGATATCGACAAAGCGGTCAAGGACGCCGAGCAGTACGCCGCCGAGGACAAGAAGCGCCGCGAGGAAGTCGACGCCAAGAACGAGGCCGAAAACCTTGCTTATCAGGCAGAGAAGCTTGTAAACGAGAACGGCGACAAGCTTGCGGACGCCGACAAGACCACCATCAACACAAAGGCAGCCGCCGTTAAGGAGGCTATCTCAAAGAACGACGTTTCAATGATCAACGCCGCTAAGGAAGACCTGCAGAAGTCACTTTACGAAATAAGCGCAAAGCTGTATCAGCAGGCGGCTCCCCAGCAGGGCGCTCAGGGTGCTCCCGACATGGGCGGCGCTCAGCAGCCCGACCGGAACAACGGCGGCGACCCCAACGTATATGACGCCGACTTCACCGACGTTGACGGCAACAACTGATTGACTTAACGGGATAAGGGCGACACTCGCTGTCGCCCTGTTTCCGCTGTTTTATACTATTTTCAATCAAAACGCTTTACAACAGATGTTTAAGATAATAGTATTATGATATCAAATGCAGGCGCACGCAGGACGCGCCTCTGCATTTGACATCAAGAATATATAAACCTTACATACAGAGGATGATAGACAATGGCAGAAAAAAGAGATTACTATGAGGTGCTTGGCCTGCAAAAGGGCGCGAGCGAGGACGAGATAAAAAAGGCGTTCAGACAGAGCGCCAAAAAATATCACCCTGACCTTCACCCCGGCGACAAGGAGTGCGAGGAGAAGTTCAAGGAAGTAAACGAGGCGTACGAGGTGCTTTCCGACAGCGAAAAGCGCGCGCGCTACGACCAGTTCGGCCACGCGGGCGTAGACCCCAACTTCGGCGCGGGCGGCGCAGGCGGCGGCAGCCCCTTCGGCGGCGGGATCGATCTTGACGACATCTTTTCAAGCTTTTTCGGCGGCTTCGGCGGCAGACGTCAGGGACGTGCCAACGCCCCTCAGCGCGGAAGCGACATTGAGGCGAGCGTTACGATAAGCTTTGACGAATCCGCGAAAGGCTGCAAAAAGACTATAAGCTACACAAGCGTTTCAACCTGCGACGAATGCCACGGCACAGGCGCTGCGGCAGGCAGTCAGCCCAAGACCTGCTCGGCGTGCGGCGGCTCTGGCAGGGTAACTATAAACCAGCGCTCGCCCTTCGGCGTTATTCAGACTCAGCGCTCCTGCGACGCCTGCCACGGCACGGGTAAAATAATTGACAATCCCTGCCGCAAGTGCAGCGGCTCGGGAAGACAGCGCAAGAACCGCACCGTTGACGTAACTATCCCCGCGGGCATAAGGGATCAGCAGATACTCAACATCAGCGGTCACGGCAACGCCGGCTACAACGGAGGCCCCGCAGGCGACCTTCATGTTTATGTAAAGGTTCGCAGCCACTCCATGTTTGAGCGCAGAGGCGACGACGTTTGGTGCGATCTGCCCCTTACATTCGCTCAGGCGGCGCTCGGCTCCGAGGTCGTCGTTCCCACGCTTGAGGGCGACGTAAAATACACGATCCATGAAAGCACCCAGCCTAACGACGTTTTCAAGCTCAAAGGCAGAGGCTTCCCTCATTTGGGAGGAAGAGGAAAGGGCGATCAGTATGTGCGCGTAGTTATTGAGGTTCCCAAGGGACTTAACGGCAAACAGAAAGACCTTCTCCGCGATTTTGAGCGCTCGCTCGGCGAGAAGAACTACCCCAAAAGAAGAAACTTTTTTGACAAGATAAAAAAACATTTTAATTAAACTATGAATAACTGGACTGAAATAAAAATCGCGGTAAGCGCCGCGGACATAGACAAGGCGGGCGACATTGCAAATGTGGTCGTACCTTACGGGATTTACATCGAGGATTACCGCGACATGGAGCAGGTTGTGCAGGATATAGCCCACATTGACATCATTGACGAGGACTTGCTGAAAAAAGACCGCTCCAAGGCGTTTGTACACCTGTATCTTGAGCCGGGCGTCTCCCCTGCCGAGGCTGTGGCGTTTTTATCCGAGCGGTATGAGAGCGAGGGCATAGCGCACTCGATCGAGCTTCTCGACTGCGCCGAGGAGGACTGGCGCAACAACTGGAAGCAGTATTTCCATCCGCTTGCCGTCGGCAAAAACCTGATGATAGTACCAAGCTGGTACGAAAACTTTGACGCGCAGGGCAGAACCGTGCTCAACATCGACCCCGGCCTTGCCTTCGGCACCGGCGGTCACGAAACGACCCGCCTTTGCCTTGAAATGTGCGAAAAATACATGAAGCGCGGCGACAGCGTTCTCGACGTGGGCTGCGGCAGCGGAATCCTGGGCATAGCGGCGCTGCTGTGCGGAGCTGACAGTGCCGTGGGAGTTGACATCGACGAAAAGGCGGTCGATACCGCGCGCGAAAACGCCGGGCTAAACGGCGTAGACGACCGCTTTACCGCTGTATGCGGAAGCTTTACCGACAAGGTGAGCGGAAAATACGACATTGTTCTTGCCAACATCGTAGCGGACGCTATACTCTTTTTGTCAAAGGGCATTTCCGACTTTATGAAGCCCGACGCGGTGTATATAATGAGCGGAATCATCGACACCCGAGCCGATGAAGTCAGGCAGGGCGTGAGCCGCTGGTTCGACATCATTGAGGAACACCTCGACGGCGGCTGGGCATGCTTCGCAGCTAAACTAAAACAACAATAAATGCAAAAGGATGGCTTTTCAGCGCGAAAAACCGTCCTTTTTTTCTTTTATAATACAAAATGTAATGTTTTGTGTGGAATAAATTATTTATTACAAAAGTTTAAAAATTTTTTGTGTAAAATTGCTTGCATTCTTATTATCGTTGTGCTATATTTTAACTATGGAATTATAATTCAATTCAATTAAAAGGAGGAACATCTATGAATTTAACTTCCATTAAAAAGTATGTAGCTGAGTGCATCGGAACAATGGTTCTTGTTATATTCGGCTGCGGAACCGCAATGCTTACAGGCCCCGGAAGCAGCGGAGCGGCGTATATTGCTACCGCGCTCGCGTTCGGTCTTACAATTGTGGCTATGGCTTACAGCGTAGGCAACATTTCGGGCTGTCATATCAACCCCGCAGTTTCGTTCGGTGTATTCATCTCAGGCGGCATGAGCCTTAAGGATTTCATCGGCTACATTATCGCTCAGTTTGCTGGCGCCCTTACAGGCACAGGCATTTTGGCTATGATTTGGGGCATGGGCGGCATTACCGACCAGACCGGCAAACCCGACACAGTTCTTGGCATTAAAACCGGAACGCTCGGTCTTAACGGCTTCGGCGCAAACACAATGGACGGCGTAGGCGGAAACCACTTTGCAGGCTTCTTTGTTGAAATCATCCTCACCGCGATTTTCGTATTCGCAATTCTCGGGGTTACCTCCAAAAAGGCTAAACACGGCTCCTTCGGCGGTATTGTAATCGGTCTTACCCTTACCGTAGTTCACCTCTTCGGCATCGGCCTCACCGGCACCTCCGTAAACCCCGCCCGCAGCTTCGGTCCCGCCTTCTGCGCAATGTGCGGCGGCAACTTCAAGCCTCTGGCATGCCTCTGGGCATTCCTGCTCGGCCCGATGATCGGCGCGGCTCTTGCGGCTATCGGCTACAAGTTCCTTGAGAGCGACGATACTCCCAAAACCGTATAATAAGCAAACAATAAGCCGCCGGGGCACTCGGCGGCTTTATTTTATTTACTTACTGATTGATTCAGCCAATCATACAGGGTTTTGTAATCCTGCGGTTTGATTTCGGCGTGAGAATCGTCATCATAGGTTATGAGGGTGCAATCGGTGGTGCCTTTTAGCTTTGCGTATAAATCCTCCGCCTGGCTGTAGAGCACCTGCTTGTCGAGCTTTGCGTGGAACATAAGCACAGGAACCTTGATTTCCTCCGCCCAATACACGGCGGAGCGTTTCTTATATTCCTCGGGGTTTTCTTCGGGAGTAAAGCCGATCGTTTCTTTCAAAACTATCTTCATGTCGTCGCGGGCTTCATACAGGACAAACAAGTCGGTTACGGCGCCCAACGCGACGATCCGCTTTATTCTGCTGTCCTTTTTTGCCGCGGGATATGTCATTACGCCGCCGCGTGAGGCGCCTATAACGCAGAAATCGTCCATATCAATAAACGAAAAATGCTTTTCACATAAGTCTATCAGCTTTATTACGTCGTTGAGGTCGTCGCCGCCGAAGTGATCCTCTCCCTCGGAGCCGCCGCAGCCTCTGTACTGGGACGCAACAACAATTCGGTCGCACACTGAGCAGATCGGGGCGGTGGTGTTGTTTTCCAGCTTTCCGAAGTTTCTGTTGCCGCCGTGGTTGTACATAACGCATTTGGCGGGCTTCTGCGTTTTTTCGGCAGATAACGGAATAGACATATAGCCCTCGATCTTCAACCCGTCCGAAAGGTAGTTGAATTTATATGTAGTGCAGATCTCATCGTATTTTCCGCCCTGATTGACCTCGAGAATATCGAATACCTCGCTGTTTTCATAGCTTTTGATGTCGTATAAACCGCTTTCGGGCGCGGTGGTTTCTATTGTTGTGTCTGCTTCGCTCTGACTGCTTTCACTCGCCTGACTTGCTTTTCCGGACTGACACGCCGCAAACGATAAAAGCGCAAACGCCGCTGCCAGTAATGCGCATATAGCTCTTTTTGCTTTCATTTTTCCTCCCCTATCCGCTGTTTTATTCAGCACCTTACCCAGGTGTCTTTTTTTGATATTGTATAATAGTTATATGCAATAGTCAACAGCTAATACTAATTTCCATTAAAACGCTTTAATACAGATGTTAGCGGAAAATTCAGCAGAACAAGGCGGAGGACGCAGGAATCCTGACGGATTCCGAGGAC
>ONMK01000054.1 GCA_900318905.1 uncultured Eubacteriales bacterium
TCAACGTGCTTTGCGGTGTCGCAGCGGAAGCCGTCTACGCCGTAGGTCTCGACCCACTCGGCAAGCCAGGTGGTGAGATAATCGGAAACGGTGGTGCAGCCGCTGTACTTTGACTGCTTGGCGCTGAGGGTGCCTTCCTTCTGCCACTTGGTCTGCAGGAAGGTCGGGATGGAAACGCTTGCGGTGGACTCGGTGCGGAAGTCGGGCAGACCGGCCAAGCAGCGGGTGATGTCGTCGCCGCCGTTACCGCCGGTATATCCGGGCAGTCCGCTGCGGACCCAGTCGCTGCCCCACCAGCGACCCCAATCCGTTGACGAACTTTTATAATCGACATACTCATGGAAGGCGTTGGCATCGGTCAGCTGATATTTATATTGCTCATAGCCCGGAAGAAGGGTGCCGTAGTTGTAGGTTTCCATATCCTCGATGTTGTTGTAGCCCGCGTGGTTCATAACGATATCCATAACGATACGGATGCCGTGCGCGTGCGCGGTGTCAACGAGCGTTTTGAACTCCTGCTTGGTGCCGAAGTTTTTGTCGGTCTCGGTGTAGTCAAGCACATAGTAGCCGTGGTAGGAGTAGTGTGCGAAGTGGCCGTCGCCGGAGTCGACATAGCCGTGGATCTGCTCGTAGGGAGCGGAGAGCCAGATGGCGTTTACGCCGAGGTCGTCAAAATAGCCCTCGTTGATTTTCTGGGTAAGTCCCTTGAAGTCGCCGCCGTGGAAGGTGCCGGGAGCGGTTTGCCAGCCGCTGAGCGGGTTTCCGTTGGCGTCAAGAGATCTGCCGTAGGAGTGGTCGTTTGAGGTGTCGCCGTTTGCAAAACGGTCGGTTAAGAGAAAGTACACATTGGCGTTATCCCAGGAGAAATCGTCGGCACTCTCAACTTTGCTCACGCCTGCTGTTTCGGTTCCGGTGCTTTCTACGGTTGCGGCTTCAGTTGAAGCACTGATAGCAAACACGGAAACGATCATAGCCAGGCAGAGCACGATGGAGATGATTTTTCTTTGCATTTTCAAAACTTCCTTTCTTTGTAAAGTCCTCGTTTTTATGAGATTACTCCACGTTTCTCAATCACACAGAAAGCCTCAGCTCTCCAGTATAATTGTTAAATTCATTATAACATAACTTTTCAATAAATACAATACAACATATGTAATGATTTACGGTTATTTTTTCATTTATTTTATAATAAATTACCACAAATAAAAATTCGGGTGTAATATTTTAGGTTGAAAATAAAGCGCGCGGCATCAGCCGCGCGCTTCAAAAACAGTATGTTTAATTATTTGTGGCTTACGTGCCAGATCTCGTTTGCGTACTCAAGGATAGCTCTGTCGGACGAGAACTTGCCGGCGTTGGCAACGTTGAGCAGGCACTTTTTGCCGAACTCCTTGCGGTCGGCGTAATCAGCGTTGGCGCGGATCTTTGTCTCGATGTAGCCGGGAAGGTCAAGCATCAGGAAGTAGTGGTCGGGATCGTGCCAATGCGTGCCCTTTGTAAGAGCGTGATGGAGCTCGCGGAAGCTGCCCTCGCCTGTTGCGCCGTCATCGTCGAACGTGCCGTCGATAAGGGTGTCAACAACCTTCTTAAGCTCGGGGTTAGCCTCGATAAGAGCCAGGGGATTGTAGCCTTCCTTCTTAACTCTCTCGATATCCTCAACTCTTGCGCCGAAGATGTACTCGTTCTCTACGCCCGCGCACTCGGCGATCTCGATGTTCGCGCCGTCCCAGGTGCCGAGAGTTACGGCGCCGTTGAGCATGAATTTCATGTTGCCGGTACCCGAGGCCTCAAGACCCGCGGTAGAGGTCTGCTCGGAAATATCAGCCGCGACAACGATCTTCTCGGCGTAAGAAACGTTGTAGTTGGAGATGAAGAATACCTGGAGCAGATCCTTTGTATCGGGATCGTTGTTTACAAGGTTGGCAATCTCGGTGATGTACTTGATGATAGCCTTGGCTCTTGCGTAGCCGGGAGCCGCCTTTGCGCCGAAGATGAAGGTAGTGGGCGTCCAGTTGGGCAGCTTGCCTTCCTTGATGCGGAAGTAAATAGCCATGATAGAGAACGCGTTGATAAGCTGTCTTTTGTACTCGTGCAGGCGCTTAACCTGAACGTCGAAGATGGTGTCGGGGTTTACGTCATAGCCGTCCATCTTCTTGATGTACTCGGCGAGCTGAACCTTCTTCTTAGCCTTGATCTTATTGAACTTGTTGATGGTTCTGGCGTCGCAGCAGTCGTTGAGAACGCTGAGCTTGCTCAGGTCGGTAAGCCACTCGTCGCTGCCAACCTTCTCGGTGATGAGGTCGGAAAGCTCGGGGTTGCACAGACCGAGCCAGCGGCGCTGTGTGATGCCGTTTGTCTTGTTGAGGAAGCGCTCGGGATAAACCTGGTACCACTCCTTGAGCAGATCTCTTTTAAGGATCTCGGTGTGGAGCTGGGCTACGCCGTTTACATATGTGCCGGCATAGGTAGCAAGTCTTGCCATGTGAACCGCGTTGCCGTCGATAATGCGCATCTTGGCGCGAACATCGCCGCTGACGCCCTTGGCGATAAGCTCTTCCTGGCACTTGTTGGCGATCAGGCAGATGATGTTGTAGATCTCGGGGATAACCTGAGTCATCAGGTCGGCGCTCCATTTCTCAAGCGCCTCGCTGAGAACGGTGTGGTTGGTGTAAGAGCAGGTCTGGCGGGCGATCTCAAACGCCTCGTCAAAGCCCATGCCCTCGAGCTGAAGAAGTCTTACAAGCTCGGGAACGCATGATACGGGGTGAGTATCGTTGAGCTGGATAGCGTTTTCCTTTGCAAAGAAGCTGAAATCATTGCCGTGCTTTGCCTTGTAACGGCGCATGATGTCCTGAAGTGAAGCCGAGCAGAAGAAATACTGCTGCTTTAAGCGGAGCACCTTGCCCTCGTACTTGTTATCGTTGGGGTAAAGAACCTTTGAGATGTTCTCGGCGTCGTTCTTTTCCTTAACAGCCTCGTCGTACTTGGTGTCGTTGAAGGCGGTAAAGTCAAACTCGTTTACAGCCTCTGCCTGCCAAAGTCTGAGGGTGTTGATGTTGTCGGTCTTGCAGCCGATAACAGCCATATCATATGGCACAGCCTTAACGGTCTGGTCTTTGAAGGAAACGGTTACAGCCTCGTCCTCTTTGCGGATGCACCAGGGATCCTCAAAGCGCTGCCAGTTGTCGGCGACCTCTACCTGATATCCGTCCTCGATAAGCTGCTTGAACAGGCCGTACTTATAGCGGATTCCGTAGCCGTCGAGCGGAACCTCCTGAGTGGCCGCTGAGTCGAGATAGCAGGCGGCAAGTCTGCCCAGACCGCCGTTGCCCAGCGCCGCGTCGTCGATTTCCTCGAAAACATTGATGTCGATGCCCTTCTTCTTGAGCAGCTTTGTAACGTCCTCTAAAATGCCGAGGCAATAGAGGTTGTTGTACATCATTCTGCCCATCAGGAACTCAGCCGAGAAATAGTAAGCTCTTCTCTGACTGTCGTGCTTTGCCTTGCTTTTTGCCCAGTTGGGGGCGATTTCGCCCATAACCGCTTTGCCAAGCGCAAGGTGCAGCTCCGAGGGAGTAAGCTCCTCAACGTTTTTGCAGTACATGGACTGCGCGGTAAGCTCAAGCTTTTCCATAATGTTACCCATAAATTTTAGTCCTCCAGTCGTCCGGTGTTCACAGACATTGTTTTTAATTTTTCCGCAAGAGCGTCAGTCAGCGCCGCCTTGTCAACTCTCCAGGTCCAGTTGCCGCCGAGAGTCGAAGGCGTGTTCATTCTGGCTTCCTTGCCGAGCCCCAGGATATCCTGCATGGGAACAACAGCCATATCGGCCTTGCTCTCGTATGCTGTGCGGATAAGTCCCCAGTTGAAGGGCTCGTCGTCGGGCATCTTGCAGTATGTTCTTGCGAAGTCTATATCCTCGGGCTTAGCGGTTTCAAGCCAGCCCATAACGGTGTCGTTGTCATGGGTGCCCGTATAAACTACGCAATTTTCGGTGTAGTTGTGCGGAAGATAGTCGTTCTCCTCGCCGCTGTCAAACGCGAACTCCAGCACCTTCATGCCGGGATAGCCGGTCTGCTCCATCAGCTCGGTAACGTCGGGCGTAAGCGTGCCCAGATCCTCGGCGACAATTTCAAACTTGCCGCACGCCTCTTCCATCATCTTAAAGAACTCGATGCGCGGTCCGTCTACCCACTCGCCGTTGACGGCGTTTTCAGCGGGATAAGGGATCGAATAGTAGCTTGCGAACGCGCGGAAATGGTCGATTCTTGTAATGTCGTACAGCTTGCTTGCAGCTTTGACGCGCTCGAACCACCACTCGTAGTCGGTTTCCTTAAGGTAATCCCAGTCATAGAGCGGGTTGCCCCAAAGCTGACCTGTAGCCGAGAAGTAATCGGGCGGGCAGCCTGCTACCGCTATGGGATCGCCGTCGTCATAAAGCTGGAACAGCTCGGGGTTAGCCCAGGTGTCGGCGCTGTCCATAGCTACATAGATAGGCATATCGCCCAAAATCTTGATGCCGAGGCCGTTTACATAAGCGCGGAAGCTCTCCCACTGCTCATAGAACTTGAACTGGACGAATTTCCAGAAGTTGATGTCGTTTCTGAGCTTGCGCTCATAGCGGCGGACGGCCGCGTCCTCGCGCATTTTGATATCCTCGGGCCATTCTGTCCACGATACCATGTCAAAGCTGCTCTTTACAGCCATATACAGCGCGTAGTTCTTCAGCCACTTGCTGTTTTTGCGTACAAAGGCGCGGAATTTTCTCTGATCCTTGGTCTTGAAATTGCCGTACGCAATTCTCAGGATCTTGAATCTGCTGTTGTAAATTTTTTCATAATCAACCTCAGCGTCGTTTGAACCCCAGTCGCAGCTCTCTATCTGCTCCTTTGTCACCAAGCCCTCGTCAACAAGTGTGTCGAGGTCGATAAGATATGGGTTGCCCGCGTAAGTTGAGAATGACTGATACGGCGAGTCGCCGTAGCTTGTCGGACCGACGGGAAGAATCTGCCAGACCTTCTGGCCTGCCTTCTTCAGAAAATCCGCGAAGTCACGGGCTTCTTTGCCGATGGTGCCGATGCCGTAAGGGGAAGGAAGCGAAGTAATCGAAAGGAGAACGCCTGCGCTTCTTGCCATAATACCAACTCCAACACCCCAAAAGCCCATAGTTTCAAACTAATTTTACCACAACCCGCTTGTTTTTTCAAGCACTTTTTTGTGAATTCTGTCGGGAAATATCCTTATTTCCGATAAAGAATATTGCAAGTGACAAGCCTCCCGCATCACTTGCTATGGGGGAGGCTATAATATAACAGAAACCCTCTGCAAAAATAATTCCGCATTCCGAATTCCGAATTAAAAAGCCCCGGCTAATCCTTTCCGAATCAGCCGAAGGCTTAATCTAAATCATTCCTTTTCCTTAAACGCCTTATCCTTGGCGTACTCGGGAATCAGTTTTCTTTTGAAAATATAGGTCAGCACGCAGAACGCCGCAAAGCCGAGCATACATACTATCGATACCGCCAAACCGGGTTTAAAGCCGTTCGGAACATATTTAAGCACTATATCATGCTCGCCCTTTGTTATGTCAAAGGATATCATGCTGCCGCCTATGGGCTTTATCTCAACTTCTTCGCCGTCAACATAAGCCGTCCAGCCCTTTTCGTACGGGATAGAGGCGTAGAACAGTCCGTCGCGGTCGCTGTTTATCGTACCCTCCATTTTTCCGCCGTTCTCAAAGTATGTGGTGGTCATGGTATTCTTCTTAATCATATTATAGCCGCGTTCAAAAACATCCTGATTAAGAACGCATACCTTTATGTCGGCGCTGCCCGACGCGTTAGCTTCGAGGTCGACCTGGAACGAGAGCGTATCGCCCTTTTGGCAGTAAGCCGCGCTTGCGATATACGGCTTGCTCATGTTGATGGTTTTGCCCTGGCTGTTGCCGTTGCGGATTACCTGCAGGTTGTCGCCCTTGTCGATTTTTGAGCTTACAAGGTACAGACCGTCCTTGGGAACCTCGTAGTCCCACTTTAGGTGGGGGACCGTACCCGAGGTTACGCACGAGAAGCTGTAGGTCCCGTCGCTGTTCTGATTTACGTTAAACTGCGAGGAATCCGTGTGGTCCTCCTTGGCAACGGGTACCGCAGTGTAAACCGGCTCGTTTATTCCCGTAGCCATGCGGAAAAACTCATTCTGCTTTTCAAACTGGTTAAAGCGGTTCTCTAATGTGATAGCTTCCCATTTAGCCAGATTCGAGTCAACTACAAAGCCCATCGGCAGATAGTGGTTGTTCTCATACAGCGTGACGTTGCCCGTCCTTGCTACCTGTGTAAGGTCGTAGGTGTTCGTGGCGGCTTCGTTGTTTCTGCTGATAAGATATTTAAGGTTCATAAACATGTTGGTAACGGGCGAGCTTTCGTAATACAGGAATCTGTTGCCCGCCTGCCAGCCGTTCATACCGAAGTTCTCATAGAAAATGGTAACGCTCTCGTTGGACATAGAGTTGAACATCGAAAGACCGCGGTAATGGTTGAGCGCTCCGTCGTTGAGCGTCTGGGTGGTGAGCGTTTCGGCTCGCCACAACTCGGGCGTGTCAGCCTCCCGCGCATTCATCTCGTCTACGATAGCCTCCATGCTCTGACCGCCGCGCGGATAGTCGTTCATGCCGGTAACGGTGGTTACGTTTACGCCGAAGTATGCGGTGTAGCCGCTCTGCACCACTGCGATGATCAGCAGCGACGCCGCAAGCGCCTGCATGGGAATAACGCGCTTTGTATAAAGAATAGCTAAAAGCGCCACAAGCGCGAATATGACTGCTACCGCGACAAGCGTGGGCATTACCCACTCCATTCTGTCCTCGCGGCTGTGTCCCTTTACTGCAAACATATTGAACACGCCCTGGTCGTAGGGACCGTCGCCGTCGGCGTTCTGCTTGCCCGAGAAGTCAAATTCCATCATCAGCACCGCAAAGCTGAGCAGCGCCGCGATAACGACCTGAACAAGATTTATCTTTTTTATCTTCGTAAAAGCATGGAACGCCATTACGATTATTACAAAGCTTACCAGATAGCTGAACCTGTAGTAGATCATGTTCGGGAAGTGGAAGCCGTGCCAGATATAGTCGAGCTGACGGATAATAAAGCTGAGGAACATGAACAGAATAAGTCCGAAGCAGGTGAGCTTTTCCCTGAGCTTTATCTCCTTTGAGGTAAGGCTCAAAAAGGCGAAGAAGATCGGGATAGCGCCGCACGCTATATTGGGCATAGCGTCGATTTCCTTGTTGGCCGCTACGGTAAAGTTTACAAGGTTGCCTGTAACGCTCTTAAGTCCGCTCATAACGCCGGCAAAGTCGTTTGTGCCGCCGATATTTACGGCAAAATCCTGCGGGAACGTACTGCCGCTGGCGTGGGTGTTCTGCAGAGCCATAAAGACGGGCAATATAAAGAACGCCGCCATGCCTATGCCAAGTCCCGTAAACACTACCATTTTAAGGATATTTACGCCGAATATTTTAAAGCTCTGCCAGCGCGCGATGTTGTAGCAGATGAAAATAAGCAGAACGAAAATGCAGGTAAAGAAGCCGATATAGTAGTTGGTGAGCATTGAAAGCGCAAGTGTCACCGTGTACAGGCGGAACTTGTTTTCGGTGAGCAGCTTTACCGTGCCCAGCGCCACAAGCGGAGTTATGCACACCGTGTCGAGCCAGATATTGTTCCAGTAATAGCCCATAAAGAACGCGCAGAACGAGAACGATATTCCGAAAATAACAAGCGAAATGTCGTTGTGCTTGAAAACGCTCTTAAGGAAAATCGCCATAAAGCAGCCCGCCAGCGCAATTTTCAACGATATCGAGATCATCAAAAATTCCCTGAGGTAATCGGGCGATACCCAAAGCGAGAAGAAGTTGAGCGGGCTTGCCAGATAGTATGACATAAGCGCGAAATAGTTTGTGCCCGAGCCTACCGACCATGTCCAGAACAATCCTTCGTTATTTTGCATCTTGTCCTGGAAATCGACCATGAACGGGTAATACTGGTGCCACTGGTCTGTAACCATTACCTGCTTGTCGGCGTTGCCCAGCGGCGAAACGTTCATCATTCCGAACGCCATAAGCATAAGCGCCAGAGGAATAAGGAACGCAAGCCATACATATATGTTGCGCGAACCGAACGCCAGAACCGCCTTGCCGAACGGCTGCTGCGGCACGCGCTCGTGCTTTATGCCCTGTTTCCTTTCCGCGTTAAGCGTAAGGGCGCGCGTAACGTACTTTTCCAGACAATTTGACACAAGGAAAAGCAAAACCGAAATAAGCGCCAAAAGCGCTATGTTCCACTTGCTTTCTCCCGTCAGGATAACAATAAGCGATAAGGCTGTAAAAAACAGCAGAACGGGAGCAAACAGAATAATGCGGCTAAGCCTGCGCGATTTTGCGCACATGGCGCAAACCTTTCCGTGCATGGCGTCCTTCAGCTCCGCCTCGCTGTGTACCGCTCCGCATACGGTGCAGTACTGTTGTTGACTGTTCTCGATCATAGCAATCTCCTTTGAAAATCCGCGATAATCGTCCGCGGATCGACCGATTATATATACACATTCTATATTGTACCACGTTTTTTCGCTGAGGTAAACAAAAATTTTATGAAATTTTTTAAAATTTATAAAAAAGCTTGGACTTTTTTCTATTATTTGTTATAATGATAGCCAAGGTGATAAATGTGACTGACAAAAAAACAATCGATTTGGTCGTTCCCTGCTTTAACGAGGAAGAAGGTCTTGAAAATTTCGTCCTCGAAACGAACAAGGTCATCGACACCCTGCCGGACTACAGCTTCCGCTATATTCTGGTAAACGACGGCAGCCGCGACAAAACATATCTTGTAATGAAGCAGCTTGCCGCGCGGTTCTCAAACATTAAATATATCTCATTCTCGCGCAATTTCGGCAAGGAAGCCGCTATGTACGCGGGCTTGCAGCATACGACCGCCGACTATGTCGTTGTAATGGACGCCGATTTGCAGCACCCGCCCGCGGTCTTTCCCCAGATGCTTGAGGCTATGGAGGAGGGCTATGACTGCTGCGCCACAAAGCGCGGCGAGCGCGAGGGCGAAAGCTTTTTCCGCGGCGCTTTTTCAAAGCTGTTTTTCAAGCTGAGCAACAAGCTGACCGACGTAAAGAACCCGTACGGCGCTATGGACTACCGCATGATGACGCGCCAGATGGTGGATTCTATCCTTGAGCTCAGCGAGGTCCAGCGCTTTTCAAAGGGCATTTTTTCATGGGTGGGCTTCGACACCAAATGGATATCCTTTAAAACCGTTGACCGCCAGCTGGGCAAGACCTCGTGGAAGTTCTCGTCGCTGTTTAAGTACGCTGTCGACGGCATAACCTGCTTTTCGGTGGCTCCCCTGCGCTTTACGGCTGTTATGGGCGCGGTGATCTTCTTCATTTCGCTTATTTACATTATAATTACGCTGATCCAGACGCTGTTTTTCGGGATCACCACTCCGGGCTATGTAACCACACTGTGCGCGGTTCTTTTCCTTGGCGGCATCACCGAAATGTCGATCGGCGTTCTGGGCGAGTACATCGGCAAAATCTACATGGAAGCAAAGGACAGACCTATTTATATAACAAAGTTCTCAAACTTTGAGGACGAGAACAACGAGGAGCAGGATGAACAAGCTTAAATCATTTTTTGATATAAAATTCTTAAAATTCTTATTGGTGGGCGTTCTGAACACGCTCATCGGCGAGGGTATAGTGCTGCTGCTCACCCAGCCCGCCGGCTGGAAAAACTTTAGCTGGGGACCCGGAGCCGCGGCGTTCGTCGGCACGGTCATAGGCAGTATAGTAAGCTATTTCCTCAACAAATATTTCACCTTTAAAAACAAGGAAAAGGGCATAAAGCCCGCTATCCGCTTTACAATAAACATCGCCGCGTGCCTGCTGATAAGAGTCCTTGTAGCCACGGGCGTAAGCGAGCTTTGCAAGGCAACTGAGTTTACGATGTTCGGCATGGACGTAAACACCTTTGCGGGTTACCTGAGCTGGGCTGTGGGCGCGTGCGTATTCGTAGCCTGCAATTACGCAGGCCAGCGCTTCTTCGCGTTTAAGGAGAAGAAATAGTTTTTATCAGAGTTGAGAGTTTAATTCGGAATGCGGAATTCGGAATGCGGAATTGCGGTCGAGAAGATAGATTGTTTTGAAAAAACGTCTTTTGCCCGACCGTATTTGTATTTTATCCGCGTAACTATAAACCGGAGCGAAGCGACCATTAACTAAACTCTAAACTCTAAACTCTTAACTCTAAAAAAAGCGTTTCCGCAGTGAACAAAACGTCACATGCAGAAGCGCTTTAATTTTTTATTAAGCTCTGCCTGACAAGCTCAGTGCTTGCTTGAAAGGCTGAATTTTGACTCTGTTCCGTGAACCAGCTTTACAAAGTTGGGGTAATGGCGCACAATGACCAGCGCCGCCGCCGCAACAGCTAAAACCTCTACCCACGCGTTTGAGTATCCCAGATAGAACAGCGAAACGGGGCAGCTGAAAGCAGCCGTGCAGGACGCCACGGACATGTATTTCAGCGTGAAGAGCAGCAGGAAGAAAATAGCCATAGCAATAAGCGTCATGCGCCAGTCTACGAACCAAATCGTAGCAAAGCCCGCGATAAACGCCTTGCCGCCCTTAAAGCCGTACCAAACCGGGAAGCAGTGACCGAGCATACAGAAAATACCCGAAAACTGAGCGCCGAACTGCCACATGTCGAACTCAAAGCTCATGTAAACAGCCGAAATGAATACCGGCAGCGCCGTTTTCAGAATATCTATCAGAAGAACCGCCCAAGCCGCGGCGTTGAGCCCGTAAACGCGCTTAAAGTTGGTAAAGCCCGGGTTGTTGCTGCCCGACTTGCGGATATCCTCGTGATAGATCAGCTTTGACATTATAATAGCGCCGTTTATGCCGCCCGCTACATACGAGAGCAGAGCGATAACCAGCAAAATGCCGCCCATAATCATACCGTGAACCTCTCAATACTTTTGCCGTATGAGAACAGACCTATTGCGTCGGCGCCGATCGAGGCTCCGATGATCGGTCCGATGTAGGTGATGTAGGTGTTCGCACCGGGGATCGCTTCCTTGATCATCTCGGCAACGTCCTTTGCCTCGTCCTCACAATCGGCGTGTACAATGTAAATCGTAGGATTGTCGATGCCCTCGACCGCGTCGGCGGTAAGAGCTACGATCTCTTTAAGTGAATTAAGTCTGCCCTTTGCCTTTTTGATAGGCGTGTTGTTGCCGACCTTGTCCGAAATAATGATAGGCTTAACGCCGAGCAGGTTTCCGAAGAAAGCCGATGAACCCGTAACACGGCCTGCCGCCTTTAGAGCGTTGAGGTTGTGAACGGTAACAAATTGATTGACGTTGTTGCGGATAGGCATAATAGCCGCCTCGATCTCCTTTGCGGACTTGCCCTCATCTCTGAGCGACGCCGCCTTGATAGCCATAATACCCTCGCCGAGTGCGGCGTTGATAGCGTCTACGCAGCAGATAACAGCGCCCGGGAACTCCTTAAGGATGTTCTCCGCCTCGACCTTGCCGACATTTACCGAGCCCGAAAGCTTGCTTGAGCAGGCGATGTAAACGATGTCGTTGCCCTTTTCAAGCTCAGCCCTGAAATACTTTTGGAACTCGGAGGGAGGCACCATTGTTGTTGTTACGCGCTCGCCGTTTCTGATTGAATCATACAGCTCCTTGGGGCTGTAGAACTCCCAGTCAAGGCTTGCGGGTGTTTCCTTTCCGTCCTTTACGGTGTTCATCATCATGTAGTCGATACCGTACTTCTCGCGCAGCTCCTTGGGCAGATCCGAGCAGGAATCGGTAACAATCTTTACAGGTCTCATGGCAATTCTCCTATTCTAAAATAATAATATAATCGTAAACCGGCTGACCGCCGTCAATCATAACGATCTCTGTTCTTCTGTATTTATTGTGAAGCTCATTGTAAAGCGCCTGAGCCTCGGCCTCGGTCGCGTCGGCTCCGCACACAAGCAGCATTATATCGTAGCGCTGAGCCTTTGCCGCCTCGCAAAGCTCGATAGCCGCTGTGTTTCGGTCGGGGCTGTCGGTGTAGACCGTGTCGCCCGCAAAGCCGATGAAATCGTCCTTTTTAACGGCAACTCCGTTCATTTCGGCGTCGCGCACCGCGCGCGATACCATTCCCGTAACAACGCCCGCGATAACCGCCTCAAGGTCGGCTATAACCGCGTCGGTGTCGCCTACGGTGGTGTCCATCATCGAGATAGCCGCGTAGCCCTCGCCTATCGTTTTTGTCGGAACAACGCGCACCTCTGCTCCGTCATAGAGCTGAGCCGCCTGATTTGCGGTCATAATGATATTGGAGTTGTTGGGGAACACGAAAATCACGTCGGCGTTGATCTCATTAAACGCCGCGATCATGTCCTCAGCCGAGGGGTTCATGCTCTGGCCGCCGTCAACAACAACGTCGCAGCCCAGAGAGATAAACGCGTCCTTTATTCCGCTGCCGGCGGCAACGCTCACCACGCCGAAGGGCTTGTGAGGCTTGTTCACCTTGGGAGCGAACTTCTCCTGCATATGGTTCTCGTTGTGCTGCAGCGTCATGTTCTCCATTTTAAATGTGAGGAACTCGCCGTAGCGCTGCATATGGTTTATGATATTGCCGGGCGTCATCGTGTGGACGTGAACCTTTACCACAGTGCCCTCGCGGAAGCAGACTACCGATTCGCCCACGCTGTTGAGGTAGCTTTTCAGCTCGTCCGCATTGAAATTATCTATATCGATCTTGCTTGACTGCAGTCTGAGCAAAAACTCGGTGCAGTAGCCGAATTCAAGCACGCTGTCAGCGCCGAAAGCGTCCAGATCAACGCTTTTAGCCTGAGCCGCCGGAGCCTCAAGGCTCACCTCAGCGCCGTCGAGAGCGTTTATCATGCCCTCGATGATATAGCCGAGTCCCGCGCCGCCGCTGTCAACAACGCCGGCTTCCTTTAATACGTCAAGAAGGTCGGGAGTGCGCTCGAGCGACTCTTTAAGCTCTGAGTTAAAGTCCGCAAAGTAGCTTTCAAGCGTGCTGTCATCAGCGATATTGCCGTTTGCCGCCGTGACCGAGTCTTTAAGTACGGTGAGGATAGTTCCCTCAACAGGCACGGATACCGCGCCGTAAGCCTCGCTCACTCCGCTTTCAAACGCCCTTGCGACTGCCCTTACGTCAGCACTGGCAATGCCCTCAAAGCCCTTTGCCAGCCCCGCGAAAATACGCGATAGGATAACGCCCGAGTTGCCCCTTGCGCCCAGCAGCATTCCGCTTGCCGCTTTGCCCGCGGTCTGGGACAGGCTTTCGCTGCCCTCGCCGGCTGCCGCCGCGCCCGAGTTGATAGTCAAAAACATGTTGTCGCCCGTATCGCCGTCGGGGATCGGGAACACGTTTAAATCGTTTACGGTAGTTACATTCGCCTTTAAATTCGCGGCGCCGCCTCGCAGCAGACGCGCAAATAATATGCCGTCGAGCACTGTTGTCTGCATATCAGCATCTTCCTAATTTAAAAAATTGCGGAGAAATGACGAAAAACATTGACTTTTCCCCACCTTATATATTATAATAGAACCGCAAAAAATTTAATGGACATTTTTATATGTGTTTGTATATAAAGTTACAATATAAAGATATTCTGTTTATTAGCCCTCATTATCCGCGAATAATGTAGAAAGATGTGACAATATGGAGAAAAAGCCGAAAACCGTTGACCGCCGCGTTTTAAAGACAAAGCGCGCTATCCGCACCGCCTTTGCAAAGCTGATGGCGGCAAAGGACATAAACGACATAACGATAATCGAGCTTGCCGAAACCGCCGAAATCAACCGCAAAACCTTTTACAACTACTATTCGGGCGTTTATCAGGTCGTTGAGGACATTGAAAACGACATTCTGCAAAGCTACGAAAAGCTGCTCGGCAACGTGCAGTTCAAGCAGTCGATGGAAGCTCCCTATTCCCTGTTTGAGCGGTTCAGCCGGCTTATAAACATGGATCCCGAGTTTTTCGGCTATCTTTTGTCAATGAACGGCAACGCCGCACTGATAACGCGCATTATCCGCCTGCTTAAGGACAAAACGCGCGAGGTAATGGTGTCGCAGATAGACATGGATGAGTACAAGGCGGACATAATGATCGACTTTATTCTGTCGGGAATGCTGTCGGTGTATCAGCACTGGTACAGCTCCGATAAGTCGGTGCCGCTGGACGAGGTCACCCAGATAATCAGCACAATGAGCTTCAACGGCGTAAACGGCGTACTTAAAGAGAATTGACAGATAAAAAAGCCTTCGGAGCAATCCGAGGGCTTTTATGTTTTGCGTTTGTTATCCTGTGGCAAACAGCTTTAAAATTTTAATAAGCCCGCCGCTCACGATCCCGAGTCCGAGGAACTCGCCCTCCTTTGTTTTAAGGCGCAGAGTCGTTCCGCCGGGCGTTTTTTTATCTCTCCCCTCCTTTGTTTTAAGGCGCAGAGTCGTTCCGCCGGGCGTTTTTTTATCTCTCAGCGCGGTGCGCAAAATATCAAGAGCGCCGCCGTTTTTAAAGCGCTTTGCCTGAGCTTCGGAAACACTGAGAGCCTCATAATCTGTAAACAGGCTTTCAACAGCGCGCAGCTTTTCGGCTGCTTTTCCGCTGCTGCAAAGCTCCTTCAGCTCGTCGAGCGTAACGCAGTCGTCAAGCGTATAGCCGCAGGCAGAGGTTCTTCTCAGCGCGGTCATAACAGCGCCCGTACCGAGCGCCGCTCCGATGTCGTCGATGATAGTGCGGATATATGTGCCCTTTGAGCATTTTACACTCAGGGCGCCGCATTGGCTCTCCCTGTCAAATGAGCACAGCTCGAGCCTGTAGACCGTGACGCGCCTCGGCTCGCGCTCA
>ONMK01000149.1 GCA_900318905.1 uncultured Eubacteriales bacterium
TAAGACGGCAATTGCGCTTTTGCGCAATTGGAAAACGCGCCAAGCGTTTTCTCTCTGATAGAAAGTTGTCTACTTTCTATCAGAGAATAGTATTAATCCATCCCATCACAAAACCGCCGTTCCCAACTTTTTGGGACGGCGGTTTATTTTTCTTTTCTTATTCTGATTAAATAGACTATCAGGTACGACAGCACGCCTACCGAAACGCCTATTGTGTTCATTATCACATCGTCGGTCTCGCACCTGCCCAAAATAAAAATATACTGGCAGGCTTCTACAATCACAGACAGCAAAAATCCCGTGCCGATTGTTATTAACGGCTTTAGCTTGAGCTTTTTCGGCAGTGCAAACGGCATACTCATTCCGAGCGGAACAAAAAGCAGAATATTCATATACATTGTGCGGTAAAACTCAGGCTGGGTTTTCGCGTAAGTAAACGATACAAACGGAATTAGGCTGACATCATGAGAGCCGTTGCTGTTTCTTTTGAGAATTGTCAGCGACAAAATCAGCAAAAGTGACAGGCATAAGCCTGTAATCGCAAAAATCCGCCGCGGTTTTTTCGGCAATATCAGCATTAATACCGCCCAGACAACGAACATCACGGCTGTTTCTATATATACCATATTCATCGGCTGAGTGTAAAAATAATGATAAATATACATCATTCACTCCGGTTTATTTAGTCTTAAAAAGCTCCATCTGACCGTAAATGCTCTTTCGCTTACCGGCTTCCCTGAGCATAGCGGACGTATCCTTGTTCTTTCTTTTGCCGCTGAGGAGCAAAGCGGCGTACTTGCCTCCCTCGGCGACCCAGCCGACCGGCAAAAACACCTTTTTGCGGCTTATCCATTTATAATCGTCATAGACCTTTTTGTTAAGCGTAGAAAAAGCCTGTGAAACAATGCCTTTGTTGTCGACGGTGCGCTCGCCGCGGTTTGAGATGTACTTAATCTCGCGGTAGCGGTTCATATCCTTTTTGCCGAAGTTACCGCCGCTGATGATGTCGTCGATAACACCGTCGAGCAAATCGTCGGTCACATTTGCGCTATGCGCCCATTCCTTGCGCGAAATGCCGAGGTATTTTTCGCTTACCAGGGTAAGAATTTGCGCGAATTTCCACATTCCGTACGACTTTAGCTTACTCTCAAAAACCGCCGAAAACTCAGCGCTTTCAAAGCTGTTCGCAAACACAGCCCAGTCGCACAAATGCCTCAGCCCTATACCCTCGCTCGTCATATGCGAAATCACGTGCAACAGCATTATCAGCCCGTGGCGGAATTCGTCGGGAATACGGCAGGTAACGCCGTCGAGGGTAATCAGCCTTGATGTGCTTATTGTTTTGTTAATTTCTATTTTTATCCGCACGCCTGCCACTCCGCCGGGTACGCCGTTTACAGAGCGGTGCTGCTCCCAAATTCCGTACGGCTCTTTTCTGGCAAAAGCCATGTGGATATCGTCGTCGCCGTCGCCGTGGTCAAACTCAAAGCCTGCGTTAATCACCGCGGACTTTGCGCGTGAAAAGTCAATTTCGTCAACAAGATAATCCACGTCGCCCATATCTCGCAGAGACGCCTCGGGATAATAGTAAGCCGAGGCAATACCCTTGATTGCGCAGTACGGAATACCGTTTTCGCTCATAATCGCGTGAAGCTCGCCGTGCTGCATAAAGTTATTTGTATTGGCAGTGATATTCGCAAAGAAGGCTTCCTGATTTTTCGGGTAGAGTTCGGGAGAATTTTCGAGTATCTGCTTGCCCAAAAGCGAAAAGACGGTCGTAAAAACCGTCTGAGCTTTAGCTTCTTTTAATATTGCCGGATATGATTTCGGATTAATCTCCGGCTGTTCTCCGCCGAACAGCTGACAGCGCAAAATTTGCAGCAGCTGCTTTTGAATATCAGTCATATTACCTCTTGTTTGCATATCTTGTTTTAAGGCAATACCGCATAATTCAGGTGTGCGGATTGCACAGCAAGATTTTTCGTCAGGTTGTACAAATAAATCAAGGTAAGGCTGACGCCTTGCCGAG
>ONMK01000089.1 GCA_900318905.1 uncultured Eubacteriales bacterium
AGGGCAAATAGAAAAGCTTTCGTATGCTGCTGATCAGTTCTCTGCTTATAATATGGCATACGCAGGTTCAAGCCTGATACTCAACAACGATACAACGCTGAGAGTATTTTTCTCCAAAACAAACGGCTTTACCTCCGCACCGACGCTTACCTGCGGCGGAAAAGACCTCTCACCCGGCACTAAAGGCAGCTATATAACCTACGATATTACGGGAATTCCTGCTCCCTATGTTTTGAGCACTAATACGGTAACATTCCCGAATAACTCAACCGCCGGTTTTACCGCCTGCAACTATATTTTGAATAAGTATTCGAGTGGAGATACTATCGCTGCGGTTGTAAACGCCTTGTACGACTACAGCGTAAAGGCAAGCGCTTACTTGTCATAACAGCGGAAAAGGAGGAAATTTATGAAAAAACCTTACAAAGAAATTGAGTTTGAGCTTATCGAATTCAAAATTAAGGATGCTTTAATGACCGTAACTTTTTCCAAGCTGGACGACAACGAGCTTCCGCCGGATATCGAGGTACCTAACCCCGAGGTCAATGAACCGTAAACAAAGAACAAGTCAAAAGGCAGGTCATTTGAACCTGCCTTTTACTTTGGCAAAAATTTGGTTTTTTTCTTTATTATATTTATTCTTGGGCTGCAATGTGATAAAATAATATGGATTTTGGAAGGCATAGGAGGATTTATATGAAAATCGGATTTGATAATCAAAAATACCTTGATATGCAGTCACAGCACATTCGTGACAGGATCGCGGAGTTCGGCGACAAGCTGTATCTGGAGTTCGGCGGAAAGCTGTTCGACGATTACCACGCCTCGCGCGTGCTGCCCGGCTTCAAGCCCGACTCAAAGCTGCAAATGCTTATGCAGCTAAAGGACGAGGCTGAAATCGTTATTGTTATCAATGCTGCCGACATCGAAAAAAACAAGGTTCGCGGCGACTTGGGAATTACATACGATCTGGACGTGCTTCGCCTGCTTGATATCTTCCGCGGGCGCGGCCTTTGCGTTAATTCCGTGGTGCTCACCCGTTTTGCGGAACAGCCCACAGCCGTAAAGTTTGAGCAGCGCCTTACCGAAAACGGCATCAACGTATATCACCACTACACAATACCTAATTATCCCACCGACGTTGACCTGATAGTAAGCGACGAGGGCTACGGCAAAAACGATTATGTCGAAACCACGCGCAAGCTGGTAGTTATCACCGCTCCGGGTCCCGGCTCGGGCAAAATGGCGGTCTGCCTCAGCCAGCTTTATCACGAGCATAAGCACGGCGTAAAGGCAGGCTACGCTAAGTTTGAGACCTTTCCCATTTGGAACCTTCCGCTCAAGCACCCCGTAAACGTCGCATATGAAGCCGCTACCGCCGACCTCAACGACGTCAACATGATCGACCCGTTCCACCTGGAGGCGTACGGAAAAACAACCGTAAACTATAACCGCGACATCGAGATTTTCCCTGTGCTCAACACTATGTTTGAGCTGATTCTCGGCGAGTCGCCCTACAAGTCGCCTACGGATATGGGCGTTAATATGGCGGGCAACTGCATTATCGACGACAAGGTCGTCAGCGACGCCGCCAATCAGGAGATCATCCGCCGCTATTACGCCGCCCTTTCAAACCAGACAAAGGGCGCGGGCGCACCCGACGAGGCATACAAAATCGGCTTGCTTATGAAGCAGAACAAGCTCCAGACCACCGACCGCCCGGTAATAGCACCCGCGCTGAAAAAAGCCGAGGAAACGGGCGCTCCGGCTGCCGCTATCGAGCTTGACGACGGTACGATAATCACCGGCAAGACCACCAACCTGCTCGGCGCGTGCTCGGCAATGCTGCTCAACGCGCTTAAGTCCCTTGCCAATATCGATAAAGATATGGATATTCTTTCGGCGGAGGTTATCGAGCCTATCCAGAAGCTTAAGGTCGAAAGCTTCGGCTCAGCCAATCCGCGCCTGCATACCGATGAGATACTTATCGCGCTTGCAATGTCCGCCGTTACAAATCCCGCGGCAAAAAGCGCTATGGAGCAGCTCCCGAATCTGCGCGATACCGACGCGCACGCTACGGTCATTCTCTCGGAAACAGACACGCGGATCCTAAAAAAGCTGGGTATCCGCGTAACGACCGAGCCCGTCTACGAAACAGAGCGCTTATATAGAAAGTGAAAAAACAACGGCCGGGAAGACGATAACGTTTTCCCGGCCGCTTTTATCTGCCGTTATATATTTACTTTTGTTCTTCCATAAATTTAAGCTGATTCAGAATCTTATTTGCGCACATGTAAACGTTGCCGCCGCCCATAGTCAGAATCAAATCGCCCTCCTGAGCGTTTTTGCACACATAGTCGGTGATCTCCTCAAAGGTGTCGAGGCATACCGAGCCGGGAACCTTAGCGCCCAAATCGCGCGAATAGATGTTGTAGGTGTTCGTTTCGCGTACAGGCAGAATCTCGGAAATAACGGCAACATCGGGAATCTGCAGAGCCTTTGCAAAGTCGTCAAGCAGCATCGCGGTGCGTGAGAAGGTGTGAGGCTGGAACACCGCCCAAACCTTTCTGAAGCCCATGCTCATAGCCGCGTTGAGAGTCGCGGTCAGCTCGGTGGGGTGATGCGCGAAATCGTCCGCTACGGTTATTCCGCAGGGCGTGCCGAGTATCTCAAAGCGGCGGTGAACTCCGCCGAACTTGTGCAGGTTTTCGCTGATTTCCTCGGGAGTAGCGCCCAGATAATGTGCGGTCGCCGCAGCCGCAAGAGAGTTGTAAACATTGTGCTTGCCGGGCACTATAAGCTTTATGCTGCAGAGCTTTTCGCCCCTGTAATAAAGGTCGTACTGCTCGTGAACGCCCTTGTCGGCGGTTACGTTCTCGGCGCGGTAGTCGCAGTTTTCACCGAAGCCGAAGGTTATCTTTTCGATGTTAACATCTTTGACGCTGTCAAGGGTGTTTTCGTCGTCGCCGTTAAGCACCAAAAGCCCCGTGGTCTGCTTTGCAAACTGATTGAAGGACTTTTTGATGTTGTCAAGATTCTTGAAGTAGTCGAGGTGGTCGGCGTCGACGTTAAGGATTATCGAGATAAACGGATTCAGCTCCAAAAACGTGTCGACATATTCGCACGCCTCGCAAACGATAATATCACTCTGGCCTACATAGCTGTTGCCGCCGATAAACGGAAGCTTTCCGCCGATGATTGCCGAGGGGTCAAAGCCGCTGCCTATTAAAATCTGCGAAAGCATAGCGGTAGTCGATGTCTTTCCGTGTGTGCCGCTTACGGCAATGCTCCTTTTGTAGCGCCTTGTTACAACGCCCAGCATAACGCTGCGCTCAATGCAGGGAATGCCCTGCTCAACAGCCGCCATTCGTTCCGGGTTGGTTTCTTTTACAGCCGCCGAATATACTACCAGCTCGGCGCCCTTAATATTTTCAGCAGCGTGACCCATGTAAACGGGGATTCCGTAGCCCTTCATTTTGTCAAGCGTTTCGCCCTCGTTCATGTCGGAGCCTGAAATTTCAAAGCCCTCGCTCATAAGAATCTCAGCGATAGGGCACATTCCGCTGCCGCCGATACCGATGAAATGAATCCTTTTTATTTCGTTTAAAAGCTTATCGTAGTCCACAATCCGCACTCCATTTCCGTGTTATCTAATAATATTATAAAGCAAATCGACAAAAAAATAAATACCTAATTTTGCACCTCTTTTGTTGCCAAACGGCTGCGATAATGGTAGAATATAGACAGATTAAGTATGATGAATCAATTATAATTCTAAAAAGGAAATATACATGCTGAAAAAGAACGATATTATACATTTATCTATCATTTCCGCGACCGCCGACGGCAGCGGCGTGGGCAAAACCGATGACGGGCTCGCGGTGTTCGTGCCGCTCTCGGCAGTCGGCGATGAACTGAATGTCAGGATACTAAAGGTAAAAAAGTCCTACGCGTTCGGCAAAATTGAGGAGATAATAACGCCGTCCGAAGCCAGAATAAAGCCCGACTGCGGCTGCTATTCACGCTGCGGCGGCTGCGTGTGGAGGCACATTTCCTATGAGGAGGAGTGCCGCCTGAAGAGCCAAAAGGTCGCGGACGCGCTTGAGCGGATAGGCGGCATAAAAGCCGCGCTCAAGCCTATAATTCCGAGCGGGCGCGTTCTGCGCTACCGCAATAAGGCTCAGCTCCCTGTGGGAAAAGCGCCCGACGGCAGACTGCAAATGGGCTTTTACGCCTTTCACAGCCACAGGATAATCAACTGCGGCGACTGCGCTTTGCAGCCCGAAATTTTCGCGGACGTAATGAAAATTACGCGCGAATTTCTCGCTGAAACCGACAACGATATATATGATGAAAAAACGGGCAAGGGCAGGCTGCGCCATTTGTATATCAGATACGGCGAAATAACCGGCGAGCTTATGGTCTGCTATGTCGTAAACGGCAACGGTTTAAAGCGCGAGGACTTGCTTCTCGATATGCTGAAAGGCGGCTTGCCGAACCTGAAAACTGTCGTTGTTAATTCTAACAGAGAAAAAACAAATGTTATCCTCGGCGCCAAAAACCGCACTCTTTACGGCAGCGGTTATATAACCGACCTGCTCTGCGGGCTGAAATTCAAAATCTCTCCGTTCTCGTTCTGGCAGGTCAACCGCGCTCAGGCAGAGCGCCTTTACGAAAAGGCGAGGGAGTACGCGGCACTCAGCGGCAGCGAAACCCTGCTCGACCTTTACTGCGGAACGGGCACTATAGGTCTGACGATGGCGAAGGACTGCAAAGAGCTTATCGGCGTTGAAATTATAGAGGACGCGGTGCGCGACGCGGAAAACAACGCCGCGGTTAACAGTATATGCAACGCGCGTTTTATGTGTTCCGACGCGCCCGAGGCAGCCGCGCGGCTCGAACGCGAGGGCGTGCGCCCCGATGTAGTTATCCTCGACCCGCCGCGAAAGGGCTGCGGCGGGGAGCTTGTCCGCACGATAGGAAAAATGAACCCCGACCGCGTCGTTTACGTTTCCTGCGACCCGGCGACGCTTGCAAGGGACTTAAAATATTTCAGCGAAATCGGCTATGAAACAAAAGAGGTCACGCCGGTTGACATGTTCCCGAGGACGGCGCATGTGGAGACGGTTGTCCTTTTAAGTCGGAAAAATCTAAGCAGCCAGGCTGTACAAAAGAGCGAGAAGATGCTATAATGGATGCGTTCAGACATTTTCAGATGATACCATAATAGAAAGAGGCGATTTTTTGGCTATCCATAATAAATCTCATAGTAATCATGCGGTGTTGCCTTAAATAAAATGCGTTAAGAAAAGACTATAAAACAAAAAACAGCATCCGATTTTGAAACTCCCAGTGATATTATGATTCTCCATAGTATTATGGATTGTTGTGAATTTTTAAAGCAATTACCCGATCAATCAGTACAGCTTATTTGTATTGATCCCCCATATAATCTCGAACTGATCTATCTCGCAAAAGCGAAGAAGATGCTGGCAGAAAACTAATCATCTTTATGACGGCGTTGCCTCGTCTGTCGGGCGCGGCAACGCCTTGTCTGTTTATCACGGAGGTTTGAAAATGAAAAAATTACTATCACCTGTCAGTTTGACCCTTGTCCTTGTTATGCTGCTGAGCATGGCGGCTCCGATGACTGCGTCTGCAACCGGGGACGAGATCACTGTAAAAGACCTTACGGCGCATATCTATAACATGGAAGATACCGAAACGATGCAATGTCTGTTTAAAAGCTCGATAATTACGAGGATGCCGTACCTGTAAAGACAGTATTTGAATACACCTTTGACGGCGAAAAGCCTGCGACCCGAACCGAGACCGATCTTACAAATAATACAATAACCACTGTGAAATACAACGACG
>ONMK01000014.1 GCA_900318905.1 uncultured Eubacteriales bacterium
TGCGCGTTTACCTACGCGTTTTTCCTGCTGTTCGGGCTGTTCGGCGTTCGTCCTTTTATGAACGCTTTCAGCGGAGGCAACCAGCGCGTTGTTGAGGCGGGCGTTCAGTACTTTACCTGCGTTTTGTGCCTTTCGCTGTTTTCAATAGTGCAGGTTATGATTGAAAAAACCCTGCAGGCTACAGGCAATATGATATACCCTATGCTGTTTCAGCTTGTGGGCGCGGTAGTTAATATCATCTTTGACCCGCTGCTGATTTTCGGAGTCGGCTTTTTCCCCGAAATGGGCGTTCTCGGAGCGGCTGTTGCTACTGTTTTCGGCCAGTTCTGCGGAATGGTGTTCGCACTGATTGTTATGTTCAAAAAGGATCACAAGGTCAAAATTGAGCTTAAGGGCTTCCGCTTTGAAAAGCTGACGGTAAAGAATATTTACGCCGTAGGCTTCCCTTCAATTATTATGCAGAGCATAAGCGCAGTTATGATGCTTTGTCTCAACGGAATATTCCAGGCATACAATTCGATTGTGTCTATCGACGTTTTCGGAATTTACTTTAAGCTGCAGAGCTTTGTGTTTATGCCGTGCTTCGGGCTTAACCAGGGTATAATGCCGATTGTAGGCTACAACTACGGCGCAAGGAATAAAAAGAGAATGTACGGCACTGTTTTGATGTGGACGATCCCCGACGCTCTGCTATCGATGTTCGGAAGCGAGTCGAGCTTTACCGACGTAGACCCGAAAACGCTGATGGAAACAGGCGAATACGCTTTCCGTATAATCAGTCTTTGCTTTGTTCCAGCGTCGGTCGCGATTATTCTCATCACTGTTTTTCAGGCGGTTGGAAAGGGATTCCGCAGCATGATGATGTCGTTTTTCCGCCAGCTTATTCTTCTGGTACCCGCGGCGTTTATTATCTCACTTGCTTTCGGCGTAAAGTATGTATGGTTCGCGTTTCCTATAGCTGAGTACGGCGCGCTGATCATCGCTCTGCTGTTCTTTATTAATCTTGTAAAACACGATTTCAGCAAAATGAAATAATTATTTAACGCTTCGGTGCATATATTTCACCGAGGTGATTTTTTTGAATGAGGAGTTTAATTCGATTACATACGACGAAAACTGGCAGAATGTAAGCGAGCCCGAAACGCCTGTACTTGCAAGTATAGAAGATGAGCCTGACAACGGCGGTATAAAGCTTGAAAAGCGGAAGAAATCAGCGCCGAAGCATATTTTGCTGACCGTTCAGCTTGTGTGCTGTATCCTTTCGGCAGTAGCGGCTTTTGTGCTTAAGGGTATCGGCGGCGAGGTTTACGAGGCGGTAAAAGACTGGTATTTCACTCAGCTTAACGATACCGCGATTTTTGACGGCGGCAGCAACGGTATCCCTCAGCTTTTAAATAATTCCGCCACAGCTGATGAAGTTTAAGATATTCCGCACGCGTTTTGATGTGTCGTACGCTCTGCTTTGCCTTGTGGCTGTATGTATTATTCTCGGAGTTTTTAAGAGCTTTTTATGGTGCGCCGGTGCCGTTGCTGTGCATGAGTGCGGCCATCTGGCGACAATGATTTATTTAGGTTATTTCCCTGAAAGAATTAAAATAGCGCTGTTCTCAATCGACATAATCGACGGTGAAAGACAGAGCAGAAGCGTGCGAAAAAACCTTTTGATTATTTTTTTCGGACCTTTTTTTAATTTTATTTGTTTTCTTGTATGTTTTCTGTTATACTTAAGGGGTATTAGTGTTGTTTTGCCGTTTGCGGCGGCAAACGCTTCGGTCGGGCTGTTTAACCTTTTGCCCGTTATGTCGCTTGACGGCGGTCAGCTTGCGTATCTATTGCTGTCACGCGCGATTGCTCATGATAGAGCCGAAAAGGCGGTTAACGCGCTTACTTTCGCGTTTATTTTTCCGCTTGCCGCAATGGGGTTTTGGCTTATGCTGAAATCAAAAAACGTTTCTCTGCTTTTTGTCAGTGTATATTTGGTTTTTTCTCTGCTATTTAAGGGGAACAGGTTTTATTAACGTATCATTCGGAGGATTTTATGGTTAGCAAGGAAGTTGAAAGGCTGCTGCTTAAGGTGCAAAAGCCCGGGCGTTATGTGGGTGGAGAGCTCAACGAGGTCATAAAAGATAAGCGCGATGTTGAGATTCGCTTCGCGTTTTGTTTCCCCGACACTTACGAGGTCGGAATGTCGCACCTCGGAATGAAGATTCTTTACAGTCAGTTCAACAGAGTGCCCTACATATGGTGCGAGCGGGTATTTGCTCCGTGGGTCGACATGGAGGAGGAGATGAGTAAGCGCAACATTCCTCTTTACGCGCTTGAAAGCGGCGATCCGCTGTCTGATTTTGACTTTATAGGTTTCACGCTGCAATATGAGCTGAGCTTTTCAAATATGCTCAACATGCTTAAGCTCGGCAATGTTCCTATTACAACCGCCGAGCGCGGCAATGAGCTGAAAAACATAGTAGTCGCCGGAGGTCCCTGCGCCTGCAACCCAGAGCCTATAGCCGAGTTTGTCGATATCTTCTTCATCGGCGAGGGCGAGGAAGTTGATCTTGAAGTCATGGAACTGTTCCGTCAGTGCCGGGCAGAGGGCTGCGATAAGGGCGAGTTTTTGCGCCGCTGCGCTAAAATCGTGGGCGTTTATGTGCCGTCGCTCTATGACGTTGAATATAACGCGGACGGCACGATAAAAAGCTTTACTCCAAAGGACGGCGCGCCCGAGGTTATTCACAAGCGCGTAATGCTCGATATGGATAAGTCGTATTATCCCGACAACTTTGTCGTACCGCTCGTTGAGATAGTGCATGACCGCGCGGTTCAGGAGATATTCCGCGGCTGTATCCGCGGCTGCCGTTTTTGCCAGGCGGGCTTTATCTACCGTCCCGTGCGTGAGAAATCGCCCGACACTATCAACGCACAGTGCCGCGCGCTCTGTGAGAATACGGGCTACGACGAGGTTTCGCTCTCGTCGCTGAGCTCCAGTGACTACAGCAAAATCGTTGAGCTGCTTGAAAAACTCACCGAGTGGACGGGTGATGAAAAAGTCAGTATTTCGCTGCCCTCGCTGCGCGTTGACGGCTTCACCGACGAGATAATGAATAAGATAAAAACCGTGCGTAAAAGCGGCTTGACCTTCGCTCCCGAGGCAGGCAGTCAGCGAATGCGCGACGTAATAAATAAAAACGTGCGCGAGGACGAGCTTATGCAGACCTGCGCCACCGCTTTTGCTGGCGGCTGGACTACCGTTAAGCTGTATTTTATGATAGGACTTCCTACAGAAACCATGGACGACGTAGCTGATATCGCCCACCTCGGACAGGGTGTTGTCGATACCTACTACAACACTCCGAACCGCGCGAAGGGCAAAAGCGTGCGCGTCACCGTTTCCGCTTCATCCTTTGTGCCAAAGCCCTTTACGCCGTTCCAGTGGGAGCCCCAGGACACTATTCCCGTGCTTCACGAAAAGCAGCAGCACATCAAGGACAGCGTGACCTCAAAAAAGATCACTTTCAATTATCATGACGCCGACACCAGTTTTCTTGAGGCGATATTCGCGCGCGGCGACAGAAAGCTGTGTAGGGTAATGGCTCTCGCGTGTGAAAGAGGGTTCCATTTTGACGGCTGGAACGACTGTTTCAGCTTGGAAAAATGGCTTGAATTATTTGACGAGTGCGGAATCGATCCCTCGTTTTACGCCAACCGCAAAAGAAGCTTTGATGAGATTTTGCCGTGGGATCACATCGACTACGGCGTTACAAAAAGCTTTTTGATAAAAGAATGCAAAAAAGCATATGAAAACGAAACGACACCGCATTGCCGCCTGAAATGCTCGGGCTGCGGCGCGGCTAAATACGGAAAGGGTGTGTGCTTTGAAAAACGTCAGGATTTGGTTTAAAAAGGATTTTGAGTGCCGCTACATCTCGCACCTTGACCTCAACCGCACAATGCTGCGCGCGCTCCATAAAAGTAAAATACCCATTTGGCATACAGAGGGCTTCAACCCGCACCCATTCGCCACGTTTCCGCTTCCGCTGTCGCTTGGGTTCAGAGGCGTAAATGAGTGCATGGACGTAAAGCTTGAAGATGATGATTATTCTTTTAAAGAAATAATAGACAGGCTCAACGCGTGTCTGCCCCGCGGGATCCGCGTTTTTGACGTCACCGAGGCTGTTATGAAGGCGGGGAAAATCGCTTTTGCTTCCTTTACGATCCACCTGTCAATCAGCGGAAAGCCCTCGCGGCTTGTCTGCGGGCAGCTCAACGCTCTGTTTGCGCGTGATTCGATCGAAATAGAGAAAAAGAGCAAAAAGGGATTCAAAACCGTTGACATAAAACCCGCTGTAAAGCGGTATAAGGTTACCGAAAAGTTTGATTTTGCCTGCCTTGAAATCATACTCGCGGCAGGCAGCAGCGACAATGTCAACCCGAATCTGCTTGTTACGGCGCTTGAGCAGATGACGGGCGAGGAGTACGAAGCTGATATTACAAGAAATGACTTGTTTAATTCTGATTTAGAAAAATTCAGATAGGCGCGCGGCGTGCTTTAATAGTCGAGAAAAGGGAACTATCAGGAAGAAATCTATATTTCATTAAGGTTTTTCATAAAGCTTTTCCGTAAGCTTCACAGAGCTTTGCGGTAATCTTCAAGCGTTTTTCACACAGGGGCTTTATTATATAGGCACAGTAAAAAACGCTTACTCCTAAAAGATTTTTTCATAGATGTTCCTTTTCAGATAGAGGCCGGCCGCACAGACCGGTCTTTATTGTTTTGGTGAAATATGTATTATTATTCTTTAAACGAATATTTAAAAAAGACCTTCGGAGAAAAGGTATATAAAATCTCGCTTGACGGCGGTATGACCTGCCCAAACCGCGACGGCACACTGGGAAGCCACGGTTGTATATTTTGCAGCGAGGGCGGCTCGGGCGAGTTTGCCGCGCAAAGGGCGCTTTCCGTCAGCGAACAGATCGAGCAGGCAAAGCGGCGCATCTCCAAAAAAAGTGACTGCAAAAAATTTATCGCATATTTTCAGCCGTTTACGAATACCTACGCGCCTGTTAGTTATTTGCGGAAGATTTTTGAGGAAGCTGTTGCTCCCGAAGAAATAGCCGCGCTTTCAATTGCCACACGCCCCGACTGCCTTGGTGATGACGTCCTTGATTTGCTTGACGAGCTGAACAAGAAAAAGCCCGTCTGGGTGGAGCTCGGTTTGCAGACGATCCACGAAAAAAGTGCCGAGTATATCCGCCGCGGCTATGATTTAAACGTGTATGATGAGTCGGTAAAAAAGCTTCACAAGATAGGGGTAAACGTGATAACCCATATTATTCTCGGCTTGCCGAACGAATCAAAGAAGGAGATTATAGAAAGCGTCAGATACGCGGGGGAGAGAAGCGACGGAATAAAGCTGCAGCTGCTTCATGTATTAAAGGGAACCGACCTTCTCAAAGATTATGAAAGAGGAATGTTTGAAACCTTAACGTTAGATGAATACGTTGATTTGCTCTGTGACTGTATCGAGGCGCTGCCGCCATGACGGGTGACGGAGACAAAAAGCTGCTTGTCGCTCCGCTTTGGAGCGCAGATAAAAAACGCGTGCTCAACACAATTCATAAAGCCCTGAATGACCGAAACGTCACACAGGGCAGAAATTATTAAGGCAATGCCGCAGTTTTGGCATTGCCTTATTTGTCGTCTTTTTTGTTTTGAGATTTTCGTATGACGGATATTTTAAAAAGCAAAAATCCGATAAAAGCAATGCAGATAACGGCGGACGCGCACAGTACTATTATAGGCGTTATCTTGTCATAATCGCGCTGAATAGCGCTGTCAAAAGTGGCGGGACTGTTGTTCCGTGAGTGCGTTGTGCTGCCGGTTTCTGATGATGAAACGGATTTTGATGATTTAGATGACTTTGAGGGTGATGATGTGCTCTTTGTGTTTTTCTCGGTCGGCGAACCGGACATTTCCACGGTCCCTATGTTGTCGGGAGCTTTGCCGGACACCGTAACTCTTCCCGATGTACAGCTCCCGACCGGCATTTGCTGCACGTCTGAGTCAACGCAATCAAAAACCGTGTAGGAAATATCCGTATAACCTTCATTTATCGATTTAAATTTAAGTGTAAAAATCGCGGCACTTGAAGAAATATCCGCGCCGTTTTTGCAAAGATAAGAAAGCTTTACTGAGTTTTGTTTCTCGTTATACTCAACAATAGTTCCGCTTGGTGTGCCGATGCCCCTAAATTCAAGAATGCTTTTGTCAAAGCTGAATTCAAAGGTGGCGGCTCTCAGCTTTTTGCCGCACTCGGCGTTAAAATTGACTTCGATAAGTCGGTTGCTTTTGCATTCGATACTGTCTGATGAAAAAGAAACAGAACCGGCGGCGGACACATGAATGGTTGATAACAGTAACATTATCAGAAAAACTGATATGATTCTTTTCATGATCCACCGCCTATTATTATTTTACACTATTTAATTCAGCCCTCAATACACTCGTCGAGCGCTTTTATGATAGCCGCCTTGTCCATCTTTCTTCCTATGAATACGAGCTTGTTTACGCGGTCGCCGTAAACGGGGTGCCATGCCGCCGCGATGTCGGGGTTCATATCAAGGATCTCCTTTCTCTCATCCTCGGGGAAAGCCGCGATCCAGTCGCCGTCGTCGGTTGCGTATTTTTGCTTGCCGCTCTGCTCAAAAATATAAGCCGTGTTCGGAGCTTCGCTTACCCAGAAAAGTCCCTTCGCGCGGATAACCTCTTTAGGCCAGGCTTCAAAAACAAATTTTTCGAATTTGTCTTTGCTAAAGGGCTTTACGTTCTGATATACAAAGGTTCCTATTCCGTATTCCTCAGCCTCGCCTTCCTCGTGGTGGTGATGGTGATGATGGTGGTGCCCATGCTCATGCTCATGCTCATGCTCGTGCTCATGTTCATGCTCGTGCTCGTGCTCGTGCTCATGCTCATGTTCGTGATGATGCTCGTGTTCATCGTGGCCGTCATCATCGTGCATGTTTTCGGAGTTTTCGCCTTCCATTTCCATAGCCTTGACCCAGCCTGCGCTCTGCATGATTTTTCTCATGTCAAAGTTGTTTGTCGCAAGCACCTCGGAAACGTCTATCTTGCCGTAGTTGGTTTCAATGATTTTTGCCTCGGGCTGAAGCGCCCTGATAACCTCAAGAACTGCCTTTTTCTCCTCGGGAGTCACCAAATCGACCTTGTTGAGGATAATGGTTGTGCAGTATTCGATCTGCTGGATAAGCAGGTTTTCGATATCCTCATCGTCAAGATCCTCATTCAGCAGAGCCTTGCCGGAGCCGAATTCATCAGCCATGCGCTTTGCGTCTACTATTGTTGTGATGCTGTCAAGGTAAGCGACCGCAGGAAGATTAGCCTGCTGCTGGGTGCCGTCGAGCATACAGATGGAACCCGCGATTGGACCTGGCTCGCAGATTCCCGAAGCCTCGATAAGAATATAGTCAAAGCGTTTTGACTTAGCAAGCTCAATGATCTGCTTCATCAAATCAACCTTTAAGGTGCAGCAGATACAGCCGTTTTGAAGCGGAACGAGGTTATCGTCCTTCTGAGTCACCGCGCCGCCTTTAGCGATAAGCGAGGCGTCAATGTTGACTTCACCGATGTCGTTTACTATTACAGCGACCTTATAGCCCTCCTGATTTGCGAGAATGTGGTTGAGTACGGTGGTTTTGCCCGCGCCTAAATATCCTGTCAGCAGGGAAACGGGTACAAGCTTGTTTTGCTTTTTCTTAAACATGATCATTCCTCCAATTTGTATTCCACTCACTATAATAACGCTTATTCGTCGGTTTTGCAAGCTTTTTTGATGAAGAAAACAGAGTTATGCTCATCGGCATAACCCTGTGTAACATTATTTTCTTAAATTTTTAAAAAAGTCAGTTAATATTGCGGAGCATTCATCCTGCATTATTCCGCCCTCGATCTCGGGCTTAAAGGTGTAGGGAAGCTCAAAAAGGTTGGCAACGGTTCCGCACGAACCGTTTTTGCGATCATACGCGCCGAAATAAACCTTTGGGATATGCGCGTTCATAATAGCCCCCGCGCACATGGGGCACGGCTCAAGAGTAACGTATATCTCGCAGTTCCAGAGCCGCCAGCCGCCGAGCTTGTTACACGCGTTGTTTATTGCGTCGATCTCGGCGTGAAGCAGGGCGTTTTTGCGTTTTTCACGCCTGTTTCTGCCGGCCGCTATAATTTCGCCGTTCCTGACAATTACCGCGCCTACGGGAACCTCTCCGTCGTTGTACGCCTCTTGTGCCATCTCAAGCGCAGCCTTCATAAAATCAAATTTATCAGCCACCGACAGACCTCACAATTTCCTGCTGTACGTCCTGCGGAATAAGATTCAAAATCATTTCCGCGCTGAAAACGGCAAGCGAAATAATAACTCCGACCGAGGTAAAGCAAGCGGCATTCTTTTCTTTTAATGACAGCAGACTGCCGGAATTTAAACCGTTTGAATCCTCGTTTGTTGTTTTGAAAAAGTCTTTGTCGCGCTTTGACAGGTAGATATAAGACAGCAGCCCGGTAAAGCAGAACATTATGATGATGCCGACACGTATTGCCGCTACAGTTCCGCTGTCAAAGCCCGAATTAGAGCCGATTATATCCGTTACAACGGCATAAAAGTTGTTGAAGAAATGAATAATAATCGAGGGTATTATTGAGTTTGCCTTGCAGTCGACATACGCGAAAATCAGTCCGAGTGTAAACGCGAAGATGATCTGCGTCGTATTTCCGTGCATAGCGCCGAAAACTACGGCAGAGGCAATTATAGCGAACGCGTCGCCGAATCTGCGAAGGACGTTCATAAAAATCCCTCTGAAAGCAAGTTCCTCGGCAAACGCCGGAACAATTGCCGTGCTTAGCACATAAAGCAGTATTTCGGGCACGGTATGGGTGCTCTCGCTCATGCTGGCTGAGTTTTCAAGGCGGAACAGGGAGATATTGTTGTCAAACATTGCGGCAAGCTGGTTCGCCATCATTGCGGCGCCCATTCCCAAAAGCACCATCGGAATAAGCATATCGGCATTTAATCGGCTTTTTACATAGCTTTCGCTTAGGCGCCTTCTTGAAATCAGCCTGTAAAACAGCGTCGCGGCAAGAACCGAGCCCAGGCTTGCGATAAGCTGGATCAACATGACAAATATCGTTTGATTCTCTTTGGTAACGATACGCATTTCTTTTATTACGCTTGAAGCTATTGATGAAATCTGGATCATTACAACAAAGTAAATCAGAATAAAAAAGCCGAGCTTGTTTGATTCCTTGCGCAGTGTGCGCCTTTGAGCCTGCTTTGGGGTAAGCTGAGGCTTTATAGGGAAATAAGGCATTTGATACTGCGGCTGCTGCCCGTTAAAGGGCGGCGTGTTATTTTGATAGTAATAGTTTTGCATAATATCACCTTGACATGATTGTAACATAATTTATGCGACTTTTCAAGACAGAATAAGCATTACAAGACTGTAAATTGACAAAGTACAGATTTGGTGGTACAGTAAACAATAGATAATTGCGTGTATTGTATCATCTACTGCTTATTGCCCGTTATTCTGCATCTTTTACGGGATATTTGACAAGGAAGTGCCCTTATATGGATTATAACGTAAAAAGCTGCGTTAACAGCGGCATATATAACGATTTATATGAGATAGCTTCGTCGGACGTTTACTTTAATAAGTTTAAAAGCAGCACTGTCCTTATTGCCGGAGCATACGGCTTTTTAGGGTATTATCTTACGCTTTCTCTGCTGCTTCGCAATGACCTTTATTCCGATAACTGCAAGGTTATTGCCCTTGTACGCGACAGAAAAAAGGCGGAGCAAAGGTTCGGAAAGCTTCTTCAGCGCGACGATCTAACGCTTTGCGTTCAGGATGTTACCGAGCCGATAAAAGCCGAACATGCCGACTATGTTATTCACGCGGCAGGCTGCGCAAGCCCGGAGCGTTTTAAATCCGACCCGTCGGGTACTGCAGACGCTAATCTGTTGGGAACCTCAAATTTGCTTGAGTTCGCAAAAGTGAGCAAAAGCAAGTCCGCTCTTATAATCTCAAGCCTTAAGGTTTACGGGGTTATTTACGGAAACAAAGGCAAAATCAACGAGGATGACTCCGGTTATATCGACTTTGCTTCACCCTCAAACAGTTACGCTGTGAGTAAACGGGCGGCTGAAACGCTCGCCGCCGGCTATTGCGAGGAATTCGGAATGAACGTCAAAATAGCGCGCCCGGCATATGTTTACGGCGCCGCCCGCAAGGACGACGACCGCGTTTGGGCGCAGTTTTTCAGAAACGCCGCCGACGGCGAGGATATCCTTTTAAAATCCGACGGCTCGGCAAAACGTTCTTTCATATATATAACCGACGCTGTAACGGCGCTCTTTACTGTACTTTTGAACGGCGAAAACGCCGTGCCCTATAATATTGCCGGCGACAGCTCAAATATTACGATCAGGGGATTCGCGGAAAAGCTCTGCGAGGTGTTCCCCGAAAAAGGGCTTAAGCTTAGGTTTTTAAATCCTGCCGACGAGCAGGAGCAAAAGGAGCTCAGCACTCCGCTTAACAGGCTCCCCGATGTTTTGGACAGCTCGCGCGTTTTGGCGCTGGGCTGGAAGCCGATGGTCGGTTTGGAGCAGGGTATCAGGCGCGCGGTAAGTGCGACCAAGGAACTGTAATATATGCCAAATTTTTCCGTCAGTTGACAATCATTATGCTGTTGTGATATCATAATATAATAACTTTGTCGAAAAATCTATCTGTTGTTTTATTCGGAGAAGGGATGGAACTTTATGAATACCGCTGTTATTCTTGCAGGAGGCGTCGGAAGCCGTATGGGGCTTGACTGCCCCAAGCAGTTTTTGATGGTTCAGGACAAGCCGATAATCTCGTACTGCCTCGATATTTTTCAGAAGCACCGCGATATTGATAACATCGTTGTGGTTGTCAGCCCTCAGTGGCAGGAGTTTGTTGAGGAACACAACGAAAAGTACGGCGTCGATAAGATCCGCGGTTATGCTCCGGCGGGTGAATCGCGTCAGCATTCAATATATAACGGACTGAAGCGCGTTGCCGAAAATTGTCCCGATACCGATATCGTTATCATTCACGACGCGGCTCGTCCGCTCGTTTCCGATGAGATAATCTCGGAGTGCATTAAAGGCGCTGAAGAGCACGACGGCGCAATGCCCGTTATTACCGTTAAGGATACTTTGTATCAGAGCAAGGACGGCGAGCAGATCGACTGCCTGCTCAAGCGCAGTGAGCTCTTTGCGGGACAGGCTCCCGAGAGCTTCAGGTTTAAAAGATACTATCAGATACATAATGAAGTAACTGATGAGGAAATAGCGAATACGGCGGGCAGCAGCGAAATAGCCTACCGCCACGGAATGGATATCCGCATGGTGAAGGGAAGCGAGCGCAACCTGAAAATCACCACAATCGAGGATTTGGAAACCTTTGAAACAATTTTGAAAGGCGGCGTCTGAGATGAAAACAATGAAAGCCAGAGTTTTAAGAGAAGTCGGAAATCTTGAATACTGCGATTATCCCATGCCCGAGGTAAAGCCCGACGAGGTGCTGTTCCGCGTGCGCGCGTGCGGTATCTGCGGCTCGGATATCCCTCGTATTTTTGTAAACGGAACATATCATTTTCCCACAATTCCCGGACACGAGTTCGCGGGCGAGGTTGCGGGCGTCGGCGATGAAAAGTACAATAACCTTATCGGAATGCGCGCCACCGTATTTCCCTTGATTCCATGCAAGCACTGCGAAAACTGCAACAACGGCGACTATGAGATGTGCAAGGGCTACGATTATCTCGGCTCGCGCAGCGACGGAGCTTACGCCCAGTACGTTCGCGTTCCCGTATGGAACCTTGTTCCGATCCCCGACAACGTAAGCTTTGAGGTCGCCGCTATGACCGAGCCGTGCGCTGTCGCGCTTCACGCGCTCAGACGCGCTCAGATCGAGGTAGGGGACAACGTCGTTATTTTCGGCCCCGGAACTATCGGCATGCTTATCGCCCAGTGGGCAAGAGCATGGGGCGCACGTGTTCTTTTGGTCGGAACAGACGTCAATAACTGGGACTTTATCGAAAGTCTCGGATTTACCGAATACTGCAACTCATCGCGCGAGAACGCTATTGAGTGGGTAAAGGAAAAAACAGGCGGCGTAGGCGCCGATATAGCAATCGAGGCTGTAGGTATCGCTCTGACTGCGTGCAACTGCCTTGAGGCTGCGGCTTCGGGCGGCAAGGTCATTTTCGTGGGCAATCCTCACGGCGACTTTACCTTCCCTCAGAACACATACTGGCAGATCCTCAGAAAGCAGCTTTCCGTTTTCGGCACTTGGAATTCAAGCTACAGCGACACTCACAAAAGCGACTGGAACATGGTCGTAAAAGCTTTGTCAAACGGAACTATCAACGCTGAAAAGCTTATCACTCACCGCTTTACGCTTGAGGATATGGACAAGGGACTGGACATCATGAAAAACAACACCGAGTTTTTTGCGAAAGTGATGGTTTTAACCGACTGATAATAAGGAGTTCTTATGAGAGGAATGTTATCGCCGTCGCTTATGTGCGCGGATGTGCTTAATCTGGAGCATGAGCTGACGCTTCTCGATGATCTCGGAGTGGATTATATTCACCTGGATTTTATGGATAACCGCTTTGTTCCCAACATCACGCTCGATACGGGACTGATAAAAGCTTCAAAAAAGGTTCTTAAAAACATGAAAAGGGATATCCACATCATGGCTTTTGAGCCTGAGCGGTATTTTGACCGCATGGACATCGGCAAGGGCGATATTGTTTCGGTGCATTACGAGGCGTGTGAAAACCTTGACGAAGTTCTTGGCGAAATCAGGCGCCGCGGAGCTTCTCCGTTTTTGGCGATAAGCCCCGACACCAAGCCCGAGGTTATTACCGATTGGTTTGAAAAAATCGACGGTGTGCTTGTTATGACGGTTTATCCCGGATTTGCGGGGCAGCCTATTGTTGAGGGCAGCTTTGAAAAGCTTTCCGCCGTTCGCCGCTTGATAGACGAAAGCGGAAAGGAACTTCTGCTTGAGGTCGACGGCCATGTAAGCTGGGATCTGTGCAAAAGAATGCGCGAATGCGGCGCGGATATTTTTGTGGCGGGCTCTTCCTCGCTGTATCAGGCAGGCCTTGATTTAAGCGAGGCTGTTGAAAGAATGAACGACTTAGTAAAATAAGAATTATCGTAATTTGGGGTGTTTTTGTGGAATACCGGATTCAAATTAAAGAGCTGGTTATTGAGGGCGACAAGCTGACTCTGACCATTATGGGCAGCATCACCGATGAAGTCATCAACCCGCACTTTGTTTCCAAACCAAAATTGATTCTGCATTTTATAAATGATGAAGAGGACAGACGTATTCCTTTTGTATTGTCAAACGTAATACATACAAGAGGAAAGTGTTATTTCTCGGGCAGCTATGTTTACAGGCTCGATCTGCTCTTTTGGAAGACGCGCAATAAGTATCTTCCTTTTGATATGTATCTCAACTTTGGTTTTGTCGATTTCTATGAGGAAAAAATAAAAATCGACATGAAGCCCGAGGCGTTTTCGGCTGACAACTTCAAATTTAAATATAAACTGAACGGCGACCACTACTCGTTTGTTCCCGACAAGCGCGCTATACTGCGTTCGCCCGTTAAGCGCTTTTTCGTAAAGCTTTTCAAGGGGATCGTCGGCGTTATCGAGTATCTTATCGCCATTGCCATGTTCCCGCTGTTTCTTATTGAAGCGCTGCTGCATATTTCGGGCGTTCTGCGTATGCCCGCAAGGTTCAATGACGAGAGCACCTCAAAGAAGTTCGCGGCGTTTGTTATGTGGCGCTTTTCAAATGTTTCAAACTGCAAGGTATCGCTCTGGACGTTCAAGCGCTGGCTTTTCAAGATGAGCTACAGACTCAATAAGCTTCGCAGGATAAAGAAAAACAAAATCACGTTTATTTCACTGAGAAGAAACGATATTTCCGGCAACTTTGCTTTTGTATATGATAAAATAAAGGATGACCCGAATCTCGATATTCATTTCATCCTGAACGAGCACACCATTTCATATATGACTATCGGGGAGATATTTGATTTCACCAAGTCCTGCGCTACAAGCAAGGTCGTTGTTCTTGACGAGTTCACGCCGATGATCCATTACATCGACCTCAGAAAGAACACAAAGCTCGTTCAGCTTTGGCACGCCTGCGGAGCGTTTAAGACCTTTGGCTTTACAAGGCTTTCAAAGCCAAAGGGTTCTCCTCAGCCTACAAGGAATCACAGAAGCTACGACTATGTTACCGTTAGCTCAACCTACTGCAAAAAGTGTCATTCCGAGGGCTTCGGCATCTCAACCGAAAACGTTGTGGCTACCGGTATCCCGCGAACAGATGTTTTTTTTGACGGTAATTACAAAGAGAAGGCAAGGGCTAAATTCTATAAGGAACACCCGAACTTTATCGGCAAAAAAATCATTCTTTTTGCGCCGACTTTCCGCGGAATGGTAAAGGAAACGGCGTTTTATCCTACCGAGCTGTTTAACGTTGAAAAGGTTTGCCAAAGCATACCCGACGATTACGTTATTATCATTAAGCACCATCCGTTTGTAACTGACGTTCAGCCGATTCCCGACTCTGTTAAGGACAGGGTGATCGATTTGTCCTGCGACCCCGAGCTCAACGATCTGCTGTTCGTGACAGACGTGATCATTACCGACTATTCATCTCTTGTATTTGAAGCGTCGCTGCTTAATATCCCGATGATTTTCTATGCGTTTGACCTGGAAAAATACATCAACGAGCGCGATTTCTACTTTGATTTCAAAGAGTTTGTTCCCGGTAAGATAGCTTATTGTCAGGCAGACATTATTGACGCTGTCAACAAGCAGGATTACTGCACCGAAAGGATCGCTCCGTTTGCGGACATGTTCTTCGATAACCGTGACGGCAAGGCGACCGACCGCGTAGTAAAATTATTATATGATAACCTTGGATAAGCCTGAGGCTGCGTCCCGGGATTCGGAAAATATGTGAGTTAACGCTCGCATATTTTTTGTATTTGACGTTTTTGAGGAAATAAAAATGCCGACCGTCAGTAACCCCAAAAAACTAAAAGGCCTTATTTTGGCGGCGCTTTTTCCGCAGCGCTGCATATTTTGCCGGGCTGTTATCCCTTCCGGCTCCGATTACTGCGATAAGTGCGCTAAAATGCTTCCGGAAATCTATTATGTTAAGCACGCTGTCGGCGGGGCTCGCTGCTGTTCACCGTTTTTGTACAAGGACGGTTACGCCGCCGCCGTAAAGCGTATGAAATACGGCGGTAAAAAGAATTACGCGCGTCCGCTGGCGCTCTTTGCCGCGGGAGCCGCCGCGCGCGAGTATGATCTTTCCTCGTTTGACTTTGTAACGTGTGTGCCAATGCATAAGCGCTCGCTCAGAAAAAGGCATTTTAATCAGGCTGAGGAGCTTGCAAAGGAGTTTTGCGCTTTTACCGGGCTGATTTACTTAGATACGCTTGAAAAATATAAGCAAAATAAGCCCCAGCACTCAATGCACAGAAGCGCTCGCGCCTCAAATGTCAAGGGCGTCTTTCGTGTTTTGGATAAACAGGCTGTGCGCGGCAGGAAAATCCTGCTTGTTGACGACATTATCACAACAGGCAACACCCTCGGCGAATGCGCCCGGCTGCTTAAAAAGGCAGGCTGCGCCGAAGTCAGCTGCGTAACGGTATGCAGTACAATTATTTAGCAATAATGTAATAAAGTGCCCGGATTATGCGCTTTTGCAGCCGGGCACTTTTTACTCTATTTGATGTAATAATACTTGATAAACAGACTTGTTTGTGCTATAATGTTTTAGAATGTATCTTTATGCCATTGGTAAGCTTCTCTATACCGCAGTTGATAAAAACATGGGAAGATGGATGTTTCAAAAGGCGGGCGAGAGTGCCCACCGGCACATTTTTACGGAGGAATCGTTTTGGTAGTGTTTGGAATCGACCCCGGTTACGCCATTGTAGGCTGGGGAGCAATCAGCTTTAGAGCGAACGCGTACAAGGCTCTTGGGTTCGGCTCGGTTGAAACACAGGCTCATACCGATTTCAACCAAAGGCTTGAATACATTTACGACGAGCTTTACGAAATATTAAAGCGCTGCCGCCCGGACGCTCTGGCAATTGAAAAGCTGTATTTCCAGACAAATAAAACTACCGCCATAAAGGTGGCTCAGGCAAGAGGCGTAACGCTTCTTGCGGCGCAAAAGCTTAAAATACCGATTTATGAATACACGCCTTTGCAGGTCAAGACCGCCGTGGCGGGCTACGGCAAGGCAAAAAAACCGCAGGTCATGGAGATGACGCGCAGGTTGTTGAACTTAAGCGAGGTCCCAAAGCCCGACGATACCGCCGACGCTCTGGCTATTGCGATTTGCCACACTCAGGCGGCAGGCTCCGATTTGCGGCGGCTGATAAATCAAAATAAAACTATTTGAGGTAATTTATGTTATATTCCGTAAGAGGAAAACTTATCCACATGACTTCAAACTGCGCTGTAGTAGAGTGCGGAGGAGTCGGTTTTAACTGCCAGACCACGATCAACACTCTGAAAACACTGCGGATCGGCAGCGAGGTAACGCTTTTTACATATCTTAATGTGCGCGAGGATGCAATGGAGCTTTTCGGCTTTGCCTCAAAAACCGAGCTTGATACCTTCAAAACGCTTATCGGCGTCAGCGGTGTCGGCCCCAAGGCGGGGCTTGCGGTGCTTTCCGAGCTGTCTCCCGAGCAGGTCGCCATGGCGATTGCCACCGATGACATAAAGACAATAACACGCGCTCAGGGTATCGGCAAAAAAATAGCGCAGCGCATTGTGCTTGAGCTTAAGGACAAGCTTGCAAAGGCTGCCGTAACAGACAACAGCTTTGCAAATATCGGTGCGGGCGCGGCTTCGGTTTCGGGAGGTAATGTTCCAAAGGCTATCGAGGCGCTGGGCGTGCTTGGCTATTCGCCATCAGACGTCAGCCCTGTTTTGGCAACTCTCGACAGCAGCCTGCCTGTAGAACAGCTTATCGCTCAGACATTAAAGCAGATGGGAAGACAGTAAAATGGCAAATATGCAGTTTACGGATGAATTTGACTTTGAAAACCGAATAATGGACCCCGCCGAGATCCCAGCGGATTCTGCCGAAGGAGATAACCCTCTCCGCCCTAAAACATTGGACGAGTATATCGGCCAGGAAAAGGCGAAGGAGAATCTGCGCGTTTATATCGAGGCGGCTAAAATACGCAACGAAACACTCGACCATGTGCTGCTTTACGGCCCTCCCGGACTCGGTAAAACCACGCTCGCCGGAATTATCGCCAACGAGCTTGGTGTTAATATCCGCATAACCTCGGGCCCCGCTATTGAAAAGCCGGGCGACCTTGCGGCTCTGCTTACCAACCTCAACGAGGGTGATGTGCTGTTTATTGACGAGATACACCGTCTCAGCCGTGCGGTCGAGGAGGTTTTGTATCCCTCTATGGAGGACTTCGCTATTGATATTATCACGGGCAAGGGACAGATGGCGGCTTCGTACCACCTTCCGCTTCCGCGCTTTACCCTTGTCGGCGCTACAACAAGAGCCGGTCAGCTCACGGCGCCGCTCAGAGATCGCTTCGGCGTTCTTTTAAGACTTGAGCTTTACACGCCCGAGGAACTTGCGAAAATCGTAACACGAAGCGCGGGGATCCTCGGAATAAAAATCGACTATGAGGGCGCCATTGAGATCGCGTCCCGTTCGCGCGGAACGCCTCGGATCGCTAACAGAATGCTAAAGCGCGTGCGCGATTTCGCGCAGGTTATGAGCGACGGCGTAATAACGCTTGAAACCGCTCAGACAGCGCTTGACAGGCTTGAAATCGACGAGCTCGGCCTCGACAATAACGACAGGCGTATGCTTGAGGCTATCATAAAATTCTACAACGGCGGTCCCGTCGGGCTTGAAACCCTTGCCGCCGCTATCGGCGAGGAAGCGGTCACTATCGAGGACGTCTACGAGCCGTATCTGCTTCAAATAGGCTTTCTCAGCCGCACACCGAGAGGCCGCTGTATCACCGCCGAGGGCTGCCGCCATTTGGGATATGACTTTCCCAAGGGCACGGTTTTCGGCTCGGCGGCACAGCCGAATCTATTTGAACAAAATTGATTTGATAAGGAACGGATAAATAAATGCGTTTATCAGATAAATGGAAAGACTACGAGCTGATCGATACCTCTGACGGCGAGCGTTTAGAGCGTTGGGGCGATATAATTCTTATCCGTCCCGACCCGCAGATAATCTGGTCGTCCGAAAAGAATAACCCTTTATGGAAGCAGGCGCACGCGCGCTATCACCGCTCAAACAAGGGCGGCGGTTACTGGGAGCAGTACAAAAAAGTTCCCGACCGCTGGACGATCGGCTATAATGATCTTACTTTCAACATAAAGCCCATGGGATTTAAGCACACGGGCGTTTTTCCCGAGCAGGCGGTCAACTGGGACTTTGCCGCCGGGAAAATCAAATCCGAAAACAGAGAGCTAAAAATCCTCAATCTTTTCGGTTACACGGGCTGCGCTACACTGTCCTGCATGAGCGCGGGAGCCTCCGTTTGCCACGTTGACGCCTCAAAGGGAATGGTGCAGTGGGCAAAGGAAAACGCTCAGTCAAGCGGCATTGCCGACAGACCGGTGCGCTGGCTTGTTGACGACTGCGTCAAGTTTGTTCAGCGCGAGATCCGCCGCGGCAACAAATACGACGGGATTATAATGGACCCGCCCTCATACGGCAGAGGCCCCGGCGGCGAGGTCTGGAAGCTTGAGGAACAGCTTTTCCCGCTTGTAACGCTTTGCAAGCAGGTTTTAAGCGATGATCCTGTTTTCTTTATTCTTAATTCCTACACCACGGGGCTTTCGCCCGCTGTAATGGAATACCTGCTCGGCATGCTGCTTCAAAAGGACTTCGGCGGCAGAGTTTCGGGCGACGAAATCGGTTTGCGCGTGAGCGACACGGGGCTTGTGCTGCCCTGCGGCTCAACCGCAATCTGGGAGAAATCTTAATGAGTTTTATTTCTATACGCGACTTGTGCTTTTCCTATGATGATGCGGAGGAGGGCAAGCCGATAATAAATGCCGTCGACGGGGTGAGCCTCGATATTGAAAAGGGTGAGTTCGTCGCCGTTATCGGTCACAACGGCTGCGGAAAATCCACTCTTGCAAAGCACCTCAACGCTATGCTTTTACCCGACAGCGGAAAGGTGATCGTTGACGGAGATGATACATCAGTCGAGGAAAAGACCTTTGATATCCGCGAAAAAGTCGGTCTGGTGCTCCAGAACCCAGACAATCAGCTTGTTGCGAGCATTGTTGAGGAGGACGTTGCCTTCGGCCCCGAGAACCTTGGGGTAGAGCCTGCCGAAATCAGGCGCAGAGTCGACGACGCGCTAAAAGCGGTAGATATGTACGACTACCGCGAGCATGAATCGCACAAGCTTTCGGGCGGACAAAAGCAGCGCGTCGCAATTGCGGGCATTTTGGCAATTCAGCCTCAGTGCATCGTGCTTGACGAGCCGACCGCTATGCTTGACCCGAGCGGCAGGGAAGAGGTTATTTCCACACTTTTAAAGCTTAACCGTGAAAAAAAGATCACCGTGGTTCTTATAACCCACTTTATGGACGAGGCGGTGCTTGCCGACCGCGTTGTGGTGATGGATAGCGGCAAAATCCTTTTGCAGGGAACTCCCGACGAGGTGTTTTCTCAGGTTGAGCTGCTAAAAAAACACCGTTTGGACGTGCCACAGTCGGCAGAGCTCGTTTTCAGGCTGCGCGGCTGCGGCGTTAAGTTTGATAGAATACCGCTTACGCAGGCTGACTGCGTGGCTATGCTTGAGGAGGCAATGAGATGAGTTGTGTTCTTGAGCTGAAAAATCTGGGCTTTGTCTACGGCGCGGACACGCCCTTTGAAAAACGCGCTGTTGACGATGTGAACCTTAAAATCAATCAGGGCGAGTTTATCGGCGTTATCGGGCATACAGGCTCGGGCAAAAGTACGCTGATGCAGATGCTCAACGGGCTTATCAGACCAACCGACGGGCAGGTTCTGCTTGACGGAAAGGATATTTGGGAGAACCCTAAAAAAATCCGCTCCGTCCGTTTCAGAGTAGGAATGGTTTTCCAGTACCCCGAATACCAGCTTTTTGAGGAAACAGTAAGGAAGGACATCGCCTTCGGCCCTCATAATATGGGCTTGGAGGGCGAGGCTCTCGACAAAGCGGTTATTGACGCCGCGGCTTTTACAGGGCTGAAGCCCGAGCTTCTCGATAAATCTCCTTTTGATCTTTCGGGCGGCGAAAAGCGCCGTGCTGCTATAGCAGGAGTTATTGCGATGAATCCCGAGGTTCTGGTGCTTGATGAGCCAACCGCGGGGCTTGACCCGATGGGACGTGAGGTGCTGCTGAGCCAGATTGTCAATTATCATAAGCAGTGCCACAATACCGTTATTCTTGTCAGCCACACAATGGAGGACATAGCGCGTGTTGCCGATAAAATTCTTGTGATGAACAAGGGCAGGCTTGCCATGTTTGAGCCGACAAAAGAGGTGTTCAGGCGCGGCGACGAGCTTGCGCAATACGGGCTAAGGGTTCCGCAAATCACAAAAATCATGCAGGACTTACTCAGAAAGGGCTTTAATGTTCCGGAGGGTGTGCTGACGGTTGACGAGGCGTTCTCGGCACTTGTCCCGATTCTTAAAAAGGAGGGACAGCTGTGGTAAGAGACGTTGCTTTCGGTCAGTATTTCCCGGCGAAAAGCCTTGTCCACAGGCTTGACCCGCGAGCGAAGATACTGATGTTTATCGCTTATGTGGTTATTATCTTCTGCACCTTTAATTATATTTCGCTCGGTATCGTTGCGGCGTTTACCGCGCTGTTTCTTGTGCTGAGCAGGATTTCCCCTAAGTTTTACTTCAAAAGCCTAAAGGTGATTATTTTCATAGTGATTTTTACATCGCTTTTAAACCTGTTTTACGGGTCGGGAGAAGCGATATGGCAGTGGTGGGTTTTCCGCCTTACATGGAACGGAATAAACCGCGCCGTATTTGTAACCGTCAGAATAATCTGCCTTATTCTGGCAAGCTCGTGCCTGACGTTTACGACCTCTCCTACAGAGCTTACAGACGCTATCGAGCGCCTTATGAGACCGCTCAAGGTTCTGCATTTTCCCGTTCACGAGATAGCTATGATGATGTCGCTCGCGCTGCGCTTTATTCCCACTCTGCTTGAAGAGACCGACAAGATAATGCAGGCGCAAAAGGCAAGGGGAGCCGACATGGAGTCGGGCAACCTTATAAAGCGCGTCAAGGCGCTTATACCCATTTTGATTCCGCTGTTTGTATCCGCGTTCAGGCGCGCTTACGACGTGGCTACGGCAATGGAATGCCGCTGCTACCGCGGCGGAGCGGGCAGGACCCGCATGAAACAAATACATCTGGCGGCGCGTGACGTTGTTTCGTTTGTAATTCTTGCGCTTGCCATCGGCGGAGTAATTGTATGCAACATTTTTGTGACGGGGACGATTTAAGGAACCTCCTGCTTACAATTTCATATGACGGAAAACGCTTTCACGGCTGGCAGATACAGCAGAACGCCTACACCGTTCAGGAGGCGCTGCAAAACTCGCTGTCAAAAATAATCGGAAATGATTTCGACGTTAAAGGATGCAGCCGCACAGACAGCGGCGTGCACGCTAACCGCTACTGCGTAAGCGTAAAAACCGCTCATCCTATTCCGCCCGAAAGGCTTAAGGCGGCGCTTAACCGCTGGCTGCCGTTATCGGTTGCGGTGCTTGACTGCCGTGAGGTCGGCCTGGATTTTCACGCGCGCTACAGCTGCAAAAGCAAGGAATATATTTATAAAATCTGGAACAGCGAGGTGCGCAGTCCGTTTTTGGACGGTTACGCGCTCCACTACCGTTATCCGCTCGATGTTGAGCAGCTCGATTCTGCGGCTCAGGCATATGTCGGAAAACACGACTTCACCTCGTTCTGCACTCTCGATAACAGAGAACCCGGCGACATGACGCGCGATGTAAAGCGCTTTTCCGTTACCCGCGACGGCGACATGGTTATCATGCGCGTTGAAGCGGACGGCTTTCTTTACAACATGGTAAGGATAATGGTCGGCACCCTTCTGAGAATCGCTCAGGGCAAGATACCGCCCGACGGTATTCCCGCGATTATCGAAAAGAAAGACAGAAAATACGCGGGGCCTACCGCGCAGGCGTGCGGTTTGTATTTGAATCAAATAAATTACTGACATTGAAACTCGAAAAGAGGGAAATATGTTTAATAAAATAAAAGGGCGGTACGCCGAGCGCAAGGTAAACAAAGAGCGGACCGTCATTAGCTACGAGGATGTTCCGCTCGACGATTACGAGCCTGAAAAAACCGAAATATCCGTAAAGGCTGTCAAAAAAATAGTCCTGGGCGTGCTTATCTCGCTTTTGATGGGGCTTGTTGTTCTCGCCTTCGCAAACCGCGATAAGCTCACTTGGGATAATATCTCTGTTTGGTGGAACTATGAGGTTATGGGAACCGCGGGAAAGGGCTTTCCCGTCAACATTGTCGGCTCAGAGGTCGAATCGGGGAATATCGCCGTAAATCAGAACAGAGTAGCCTATGCTTCCGATACCTCGTTTATCACCTTGAACTCAACGGGCAGGGAAGTAAACAATTCTCAGCTTCGTTATACAAAGCCCGTGATGAAGTCCGCCGAAAACAAGTATCTGACCTTCGGCTTGGGCGAGACGGGCTATCAGGTTCACAGCTTCGACAGCAGCATTTACACGGGGACTGCCGAGGGCGGTATTTTTGCCGGCGACATAGCTTCAAACGGAAAATACTGCATCGTAATAGAGGGCAACGGCTTTTACAGCGAGCTTTACGCCTTTGATTCCAGCAATAACCGAATGTTTAAATATTCTTTTTCAGAATATTATGTTAACTCCGTGGCAATCAATAAAAACGGAACAGGCTGTGTCGCCTGCGGAATCAGCAACAACAACGGTGAGATAAAAACAGGGATTTACGTCCTTGATTTTTCCGAGAGCGAGCCCGAGGCGAAATTCGAGCTTGAGGGCGATTACATCATCGACTGCAAGTATATCTCGGACAGCCGCGCGGCGCTTGTCGGCGGCAACGCGTCATATATCGTAAAGGCTGATGACGACGACATAAAAACGATCGATTACAGCGGAAAACCTCTTTGCAATTACTGCTTCTGTCCAAACACCGAAACTTTTTCTCTTTCGCTTTCAAAGAGCGGTGACGGAAAGCACTGCGACATCATAACCTATAACGACGGCGGCAACAAAGAATCCGCTGTTGACTGCGAGTACGGCTCAGAGTCGCTGTCGGCGTATAAGGATACCATAGCGACACTTGACGGAAATATGATTTATGTGTTTGAGGACGGCGAGCTGAAATATTCCTGCTTTGCGGGTACGGGAGCAAAACGGATAATCCTGAGCTCTGGCTCCGAGGCATTCGTGCTCAGTGTGAATCAAGTCAGGAAAATCGACCTGACTGCCCAGGCGTCGCCCGACTCGGCAAGATAAGAGGTAATATGATTTCGGGAATAATTATTCTGCTGCTTGTCGTTCTGCTGATAATACACGGCGCTCGTCGCGGTATAGCGGTTACTTTGCTCAACCTCGCGGCGCTTGCTGCTGCGGTGCTTGCCGCAAAGTTTTTGTCAGCGGTACTTGCTCAGGCGATTTATGACGGAGCAATAAAACCCTCCGTTACTCAAAACATTCACAATATGATAACTCAGGGCGGCGAGCAATACGCCTCTCAAAACAGCCTTGACGCGCTTCCCGGCGTTATCCGTGGACTTTTGGGGTTGTTTGTAAGCGTGTTCGGTCTTGATTTAAGTCACACTCAGGGCAGGATATCGAGCTCAACTGTACAGACCGACAAAATCGTCAGCAGCATCGAAAAGCCGATAGGCGAGCTTGCGGTATTTGTAATATCGCTGATTCTGTTGATCGTTTTGTTTATTGCGTTTCTTATTGTGTTCAAGCTGCTTGCGAGGGTTGCGCTAAGGACTTTTGATTTGCCTGTTGTCCGTCAGGTCAATATGATATTAGGCGGTTTTATCGGCGCGGTTGAGGGTATTGTGCTGGTATGCTTCCTTTCGAATCTTACATACTTGTATGTTAGCAATACCAACCCTGATTTTCTAAAAAACAGCGCCGTTTTCGGCGGTCTGTTTAACGCGCTTGTTATTTTAAGATGAGATTATTGATAAGGTAATGGTGATAAAATGGATAGCTGGAGTTTTAAACCGAGGGATTTGGTAACGGTTCCTAATCTGATAACTTATTTCAGATTCATACTCGTTCCTCCATTTATATACTTCTTTATAAACGAACAGTTCCTCTTGGCAGGTATAATGATAGGTCTGTCGGGACTCAGCGACTGCTTCGACGGCTTCTTTGCCAGAAAGCTCAATCAGGTAACGTCACTGGGCAAAATCCTTGACCCAATTGCCGATAAGGTGACGCTTGTCGCCGTGGCGGTATGTATGGTGATTTATATTCCGTCGATCCTGCCGATCATGCTGGTGCTTGTCGGCAAGGAGTTTTTGATGCTGCTCGGCGGATTTATTATGCTGCTGAGAAAAATGACACCGCCGCCTGCCAATATTTTCGGAAAAATAGCGACTCTGGTGTTCTATTTTGTGATTTCGCTTATTATCTTTATTAAGATAGTTACGGGCGAAGAATATATGCCTGTTGTAATAATCGGGCTTATACTTGTCGCTGTCGCAATGCTGCTTGCGCTTGTGCAGTATGCCGTAATGTTTGTAAAAATTAACAGGGAGAAAAACAGCGCTAAATCGTGAAGATTGTGTGAATAGTCTTGATTTTAACATGATAATACTTTATACTACCATTATGAAATCGGGAAGAAAAGGAGAATGTTATGCTTTGTACACGATGCGGAAAACGGCCTGCTGTCGTTTTTGTTACAAATAATAATTCAAAAGACGCTCCTACTGTAGGCTATTGCCTCAGCTGTGCCAAGGAGCTTGGTATAAAACCCGTTGAGGATTTGATAAGCAAAATGGGCATTTCGGACGAGGATCTTGAAAATGTACAGGATCAGATGAACAGCCTTATGCAGGGCGGCGACCTCTCTCAGCTTATGGAACAGCTTGGCGCCGATAACCTTGCCGAGCAGATGGATGAATTCGCCAAGGATAACGGCGGAAGTGAGGACGATGATTTTTCTCACGGCGCGCCTGCGTTTCCTGCCTTTTTCAATAACATTTTCGGCGGAGGAAAGGCCCCCGACGGAAACGGTTCCGATAAGGGCGGTCAGAAAAAAGAGACACGCAAGGCAAGAGAGGGTAAAATCGACAATATTATCGGCAGAGACGCTGAAATCGAGCGCGTTATCCAGATACTTTCGCGCCGCACCAAAAACAATCCCTGCCTGATAGGCGAGCCCGGCGTAGGTAAAACCGCTATCGCCGAGGGGCTTGCGCTGCGTATCGCTCAGGGTAATGTGCCTCAAAAGCTAAAGAATAAGGAGATCCAGCTTCTCGATCTCACCTCGCTGGTTGCGGGCACTCAGTTCCGCGGTCAGTTTGAAAGCCGTATCAAGGGCTTGGTTTCAGAGGTCAAGGACAGCGGAAACGTTATCCTCTTCATTGACGAGGTTCACTCGCTTGTAGGAACAGGCGATAACGAAGGCACAATGAACGCCGCGAACATTCTCAAGCCCGCACTTTCGCGCGGCGAGGTTCAGGTTATCGGCGCTACTACCTTTAACGAATACAGAAAATACATAGAAAAAGACTCAGCTCTTGAACGCCGCTTCCAGCCCGTCAAGGTCGGAGAACCCACTATTGCGCAGTCCATCGAGGTTATCGCCGGCGTAAAGAGTTACTACGAAACTCATCACAAGGTCATTGTCGATGATGATATAGTCCGCAAGACTGTTGTGCTTTCGGAGCGTTATATCACCGACCGATTCCTGCCGGACAAGGCGATCGACCTTCTCGACGAAAGCTGCGCATGCGCCTCGCTTCGCAATAAGGAGAGGGAGCGCTACGAAAAGCTAAGCGACGAGCGCGAATCGCTCCTTCTTACAAAGGATGACCTGACAAACGCCGAGGAGATCGACTATAAAACGCTTGCCGAGGTTAACACATCTCTTGCAAAGATTGATAATGAGCTTAAAGAGATCGACCCCGACAGCCTCACCGCAAAGGTGACCGAGGAGGATATAGCAAAGGTTATCGAGCTGTGGACGGGTATTCCCGCTTCAAGGATCCGCGAGAACGAGCTTTCAAAGCTCGCCGACCTCGAAGCTGAAATGAAAAAGAAAATCATCGGACAGGATGAAGCGGTTGAAGTACTCGCTTCCGCTATCAAACGCAGCCGCTGCCAGATTTCTCCGCGCAGACGCCCGGCTTCATTCATTTTTGTGGGACCGACTGGCGTAGGCAAAACCGAGCTTGTTAAGGTGCTCAGCCAGCAGCTTTTCGATACCCCCGAAACGCTTATACGTCTTGATATGTCCGAGTTCATGGAGAAGCATTCGGTTTCAAAAATCATCGGTTCACCTCCGGGATATGTCGGATATGACGAGGCAGGTCAGGTTACCGAAAAGGTACGCCGCCGTCCGTATTCCGTACTGCTCTTTGATGAAATTGAAAAGGCGCACCCCGATGTTCTCAATATTCTGCTTCAGATCCTTGACGAGGGCAAGGTTACCGACGCCCACGGCAGAGCGGTCAATTTTGAGAATACCGTAATTGTTATGACCTCAAACGCAGGCTCGGCAGGCAGAGATACCGCGCTCGGATTCGGCAAGACCTCCGAGGAAGCCTCAAAAGAAAAGGTTATGAAGGCTCTGCAGGATTTCCTCAGACCTGAGTTTATCGCCCGCGTTGACGAAATCATTGTTTTCAACACACTCAGCGAGGCGAACTTTGTTGATATCGCAAAGCTTATGCTTGAAGAATATGTGCCTACACTTGAAGAAAAGCATATCCGCTTCACATTTGACGATAAAGCTTGCGAGTATCTTGCAAAAAAATCCTGCAACGGCAAGAGCGGGGCGCGTGACTTGCGCAACACGATCCGCCGTGAGGTAGAGGAGAAGATCGCTGAAGCTATGATTCAGTCGCAATCCGGCAGGCTTGAGGCAATCAATGTCACGTCAGACGGCGAGAGCATCTCGATAGAAAGCATATAAATCAAAAACTAAAGGCAGATAGCGTCCTTCGCGTTGTCTGCCTTTTCTTGAAGGTATATTATGGAAGAAATAATATCTGAAATAAAACCGTTTGCAAGGGCTGTTGAACAGTCGCTCACAAGGCGCCGCCGTTTTAAAGAGAAGCTTGTTCATCGGTTCGCTCAGGCTGTTGCGGATTATTCGCTGATTGAGCCGAACGAGAAAATTGCCGTTTGTATCTCCGGCGGTAAGGACTCAATGCTAATGGCAAAGCTTTTTCAGGAGCTAAAACGCCGCAACAAAATCCCGTTTGAGCTTGCGTTTCTGGTGATGGATCCGGGCTACAATGTAGATAACCGTAAACAAATCGAAACCAACGCCGACCTTCTTGACGTTCCGATTACGATATTTGAAAGCGACATTTTCAACTCGGTTGTCAACGTGGAAAAGTCTCCGTGTTATCTTTGCGCGCGTATGAGGCGCGGACATTTGTACAAAAAAGCACAGGAACTCGGCTGCAACAAAATAGCGCTGGGACATCACTATGACGACGTTATCGAAACAACGTTAATGAGCATGCTTTGGGGCGGACAGATCCAGACGATGATGCCTAAGCTTCACAGCACTAATTTCGACGGTATGGAGCTTATCCGCCCTATGTATTATATCCGCGAGGAAGATATTATAGCGTGGCGCGACGCCCATAATCTAAAATTTCTGCGCTGTGCCTGCCGTTTTACCGAACGGCTTGAGGGAGAGGGCGATGCCGAATCAGCATCAAAGCGCAAAGAGACAAAACGGCTCATTCAGCAGTTAAAAAAGAGCAATCCTGCCGTAGAAGCAAATATCTTCAACAGCATGCACAATGTAGCGCTTGACGCTGTTATCGCTTATAAAACAAAGGGGCAAAAACACCATTTTCTCGATTCATACAAGGAGGAGCTTATGCTGCCGAACGACCCGATGATCCTGCTCAGTTATATCAACACAAAGCTGCGCGATAATTATAAAACGCTTGATGACTTATGTGATGATTTACAAGCTGATAAAAAGGAAATTGAGCAAAAACTCAGCGCAATAGATTACACCTATGACGCAAAGTTAAATAGGTTTGTTTAGCTGTAAAATAAAATAGATAAATAATCATATTTTTTCAAAAAAATCCCTTGACAATTATTCCGTTTTGCGGTATAATAGCTTATGCGCTGTTGAGAAACGGCGCTGAAATTTCAGCAAAGTATTTCTCAAAACCTGCGCAAAGGACCTTGAAAATTAAACAACGAAAAGAAAGAGACCCGTAATGACTTTGAGTTGGAAGAGACTCAAAAAAATTACAGTGAGTACACACTAAAAAGGTACAGTAAATTCACGAACGTGTCAGTGATGATAAGTTCTGAATGAGATTAAACTCTGAAAGAG
>ONMK01000011.1 GCA_900318905.1 uncultured Eubacteriales bacterium
AGCTCAAGGACGGCAAGGCGGTTGTTACAATTACTATCGACGTTGCCGGCAGAGATCACCTCAGAGGGGTTATCTCCAGGCTTTCCGATATCAACGGAATCGAGGAAATCAAAAGACTATAGGAGTATTCCTTATGAAAGCGATTTTGCAGCGCGTGTCATGCGCTTCGGTAACGGTTGACGGCGTTGTCGTCGGAGAAATATCACAGGGCTTTTTGATCCTGCTCGGAGTTGAGCAGGGCGACGATGAAAAAGAGGCGTCTGTGCTTGCCGATAAAATATCGGGACTGCGAATCTTTACCGACCAAAACGACAAGATGAATCTGGCGCTTGCCGACATTGACGGCGAGGTGCTTGTTATCTCGAACTTCACGTTATGCGCCGACTGTTCGCACGGCAGGCGCCCCGGCTTTATCGGGGCCGCACGCCCCGAAACCGCCGAGCCCCTGTATGAATTTTTCTGCAATAGGCTGCTTCAAAACGGAGTTAAAAGGGTGGAAAAGGGCATTTTCGGCGCGGATATGCAGGTGAGCCTTATAAACGACGGCCCCGTAACGATAGACATTAACTCTAAGGATTTGAAAAGATGATCAACGTTAAAATATACCCTGTCACAATGCTTGAAACAAACTGCTGTTACCTTGTTGACGAGGCGACAGGTAAATCAGCCGTAAGCGACCCCGGCGCTCAGTCAAAGGCGCTTGAGGCGCAGATCGAAAAGGACGGCGGAAAGCTTGAGTATGTGCTGCTTACTCACGGCCATTACGACCATATCTGCTACGCAAAGCAGCTTGCCGACAAGTACGGCGCAAAGGTTGTCACGGGCAAGCACAACGCGGTTTTCCTGCGCGATACAATGCTTAACGGAACAAAGCCTCACGGTATCCCGTTCACGCCTTTTGACGCCGATATCCTGCTTGACGACGGCGAAAAATTCAAGCTGGGCGAAACAGAGATAACTTATCTCTACACTCCCGGGCACACTCAGGGCTGCGGCATTTTCCTCTTTGACGAAATCATGCTTGCGGGCGATTTGATTTTCAGGGAATCGTACGGCAGAACCGACCTTGCAACAGGCGACGATTATAATATGATGCTCTCACTAAAGCGCGTAAAGCAGCTCGAGGGCGATTATACTATCATACCCGGTCACGGACCTCTTACCGACCTCGGGCACGAGCGCAGTTTTAATCCACTTATGAGGCGGCTGTAAATGAATTTATATGTCAAAAACAACCACAGGTAACGCAGCCTTATATTTTTACCGAGCTCAACGAGAAAATAACCGTTCGCGTTAAAATCGGAGAATTTTGTGAGGAAGGCTTTGCGGAAAAATCCCCCGACAATTCCGAAAACGAGCTGCGCACGGTTCAGCTTGTGTATAAGTATTTGGTAAAATTCAGTTCGGTTGAGCAGGCTTGGGGTTTGCTTACAGGTGTGCGCCCGATAAAGCTGTTCAGAAAAATCGTGGGTGAATCGGGCGAGGCAGAGGCAGAGCGGCGGTTTTTAAACGAGTACTTTGTCAGCCGCGGACGTTTTGAGCTTGCAAGGCTCACCGAACAAAACGAGCGGCGTATCCTTTCGCTGTCGCGCCCCGAATCGTTCAGCCTATATGTCGGGATCCCGTTTTGCCCGTCGCGCTGCAGCTACTGCTCGTTTGTAATGTCGTCGGTCGAGAGGGCAAAAAAGCTTATTGAGCCGTATACAGACCTTCTCTGTAAAGAGATAAAGGCGACTGCCAAAATAGCGAACGGGCTGGGGCTGAGGCTTGAAAGCGTATATTTCGGCGGAGGCACGCCCACAACGCTCAGTGCGGAGCAGCTCCGTCGGGTTTTGGGTTCGGTCAATGAGAGCTTCGACATGTCGACCTGCCGCGAGTTCACCGTTGAGGCAGGACGTCCCGATACGATCGACGAAGAGAAACTTTATGCTTTAAAAGAAAATAAAGCTGACAGAATAAGCATAAATCCCCAGACATTGAGCGACAGCGTACTCAGCGCTATCGGCAGAAAGCACACCTCGGAGCAGTTCTTTAAGGCTTTTGAAACGGCGAGGCGCTGCGGCTTTGGCAACATCAACACCGACCTTATCGCCGGGCTGCCGACCGATACCGTCGAGGGCTTCAAGCATTCTCTACACACCGTAACCGATGAGCTTGGAGCCGAATGCGTAACGGTTCACACGCTTTGCATGAAGCGCGCCGCGAACCTTACTACCGAGGGCAAGACCTTCAATAAGGACGAGGCGCTCGCAGCAAGAGCGATGCAGGATTACGCGCGAAAAAAGCCGTACTACCTTTACCGCCAGACGCGCATGGTCGGCAATCTTGAAAACGTCGGCTGGGCAAAGCGCGGGTTTGAGAGCCTTTACAACGTTTATGTCATGGACGAGACCCACACTATACTTGCGTGCGGCTCGGGCGGTGTGACAAAGCTAAAAAATCCCGAGACCGATTATCTTACGCGGATATTTAACTTTAAATACCCATATGAATATATAGACAGATTTGACGAATTGCTCAACAGAAAGGCGCAAATATCACGATTTTACGGCACTAATGCGGTTGATTATTCAATTGATTAGTGTTATAATACAAACAAATAAAAACAAGCGGGTTGATTGTACCCGGAAAAGAAAGGTGAAGAATCATGAAAAATTTTGACACAATTATCGGCGATGTAAAAGTCAATGCAAAAGCTGCTGCGTCCGCTGTTTCCAAAAAGGCCGCAATGCTCTATGACGCTTCAAAGCACAGAATTTCGGCTGAGACCATCAAGCGCTCAATTGGCAAAAAGCTCATCGAGCTCGGTAAGCTGACATATAAGGCGACAACTCAGGACATAGACCTCGCCGAGGATATCGCAAAGGTCGTTGAGGAAATCACCGAGCTTAAGCAGAACCTCGCTATCGTTGAGGCTCACATCGCTTCTATCAAGAACCAGAAGATCTGCCCCGAGTGCGAAAACAAGGTTACAAAGGAATCTTCCTTCTGCAACATCTGCGGACATAAGTTTGAGGATGAGCCCGAGGAAGCTGTTGAGGAGATAGCCGAGGCTGTTGAGGAAGCCGCCGAGACTGTTGAGGCAAAGCCCGACGATATCGTAGTTGCCGCACAGGAGGCTGTAGCTGAAATCTCCGAGGACGCCGGGGAAGCTGTAAAGGCTGCCGACGATGCCGAATAACTAAACAAAATAATAACTGACAGGGGAGTCTGTTTCAGGCTCCCTGCCCTTGTGTACAATACAAACCACTATTTTAAAGGTGATATGATTTGATAAAAAAGTATAACGCGGTCAAGAACTTTGATTCGGACGTTTCAAAATCCTTTGTCAAAGGCGCCGCCATCCTGACAATAAGCATGGTCATTGTCAAGGTTTTCGGACTGCTCAACAAGGTCGTTCTGGCAGCTATCCTTTCAAGCTATGACGTTCCCGGTATGACGTCCTTCGGCACAGGTCTTTACGCCAACGCTTATGAGATCTTTGTAGTGATCTTTACCGTGGCTACGGGCGGTCTGCCCATTGCGGTTTCGCGTTTGGTGTCCGAGAACATGACCAAAAAGCGCTATAAGGACGTGCGCCAAATCCAAAAGCTCTCGGTTCCGTTTTTTACCGTACTTGGACTTATCTGCACGGTCATTATCGGCAGCGCGTGCATTCCTTATTCGCTCGGTGTAATCCATCAGCCCTACGCTATAGTACCTACTCTTTTCCTCGCGCCGACGGTATTTTTCGGCTGTCTTGCTTCGGCTTACCGCGGCTATTACGAGGGTCAGCGCAACATGATGCCAACCGCCATTTCTGAAATAATCGAGGCGGTTGTAAAGCTTGTTATCGGCTCGGCGATTGCGTATTTGATTCTTTGGCTTGGAATGGAGTCAAATAAGGCTACACATTCATTCCTGTGGATGCAGTTCAGCAATCAGGAGGAAGCTCAGAAAACAATCTTCTCGCTCGCGGTAACGGGAGCGATAATGGGAATTTCGCTCAGCAGCATGGCGTCATGGCTCTACTACTTTATAAAGTTCAAGATTCAGGGCGACGGCATTCCGCGTCAGTATTACGAAAGCTCGATCGACGCGCGCCAGAAGCGCGAGACCTTTAATATGATGATCAGAACCGCTCTGCCTATCGCCGGCGGCGCGCTTGTTATGAGCCTCGCGTCTCTTATTGACTCGGCTATTATCCAGAACGTTCTGCTCGATTTATCGCACCGCCACGGCCCCGAGCTTATGGATCAATACGGCAAATTCTATCCCGCCGACGCCTTCCGCGGCAAGCATGTCACCATCCACACAAACCTGTGGGGCTGCTACGCCACCGCGCTTACGCTTATGCAGCTTGTAACGGCGGTCACTCAGGCGTTCGGTTCAAGCGCCATGCCCAACGTTACCAGCGCGTGGACAAAGGGCGACAAGCGCGAGTTCAGGCAGTCGATGAACACCGTGCTCAAGCTTACGATGATGTTCACCCTTCCGATGTCGCTCGGGCTTGTTGTTCTGGCTCACCCGATAATGGGTTTCATTTACGGTTCAAGTCCCGAAATTGTCGAAATCGGCGGAAATGTGCTCACGGTTATGGGTATCACAACTATATTCACAGCTATAATAACGCCTATTTGTTCAATGATAAACGGCATAGGCAAGGTCAAGATACCCATGATTTTGTACATCATCTGTCTGTTTGTTAAAATCGGCACTTCGTGGATATTCGTAAGCATTCCGTCAATAAACATTCAGGGCGCAACGGTAGGCTCTATGGTGGCTTACGCGCTTATCTGTGTTATCGGCATGTTCCTGCTTGTAAAGTACAGCGGAATCGTTCCCGACTTCTTCAATACCACGATCAAGCCGCTCGCGGGCGCGGTTTACAGCTCTGCCGCGGCATACTTCACATACAGGCTTATCTCGCCTTATATGCCGTCGCGCCTGGCTTTGATAGCCGCCGTAGTGGTTGCGGTTGTGATTTATATGGCAGTTTTACTAATAATTCGCACCTTTAGCGCAGAAGAAATCAAAATTCTTCCAAAAGGTGAAAAAATTGCAAAAACACTTGAAAAATTCCACTTAATTGGGTAAAATAGAGAACTGTAGGCTAATGCAAACGCAATGCTGAAGGTGAGTATTTTGAATTTTACAGAGAAACCTAATTACGATTTTAACGACTTGGTTGAAATAGTAAAAATCCTTCGCGCTCCGGGCGGCTGTCCGTGGGACAGAGCTCAGACGCATGAGTCGATTCGTCAAAACCTTATCGAGGAGACATACGAGGCTGTTGAGGCAATCGACAACAGCGACACCGAGCTTTTAAAGGAAGAGCTTGGCGACGTTCTTCTCCAGGTAGCGCTTCATGCGGAGATTGAAAGGGAGAGCGGCGGTTTTGATATCAACGACGTCTGCGACGGGATCTGTAAAAAGCTTATTATCCGCCATCCCCATGTGTTTGGCGATAAAACCGCGGGCGACGAAAACGAAGCCCTGCAAAACTGGGACGCGGTAAAAATGCAAACCAAATCTCAAAAGACCCAGACCGAAGCAATGCTCAGCGTGTCCCGCGCGCTTCCGGCGCTTATGCGCAGCGAGAAGATTCAGCGCAAGTCCTCAAAGGTCGGCTTTGAATGGGAGACCGTTGACGGCGCAATGAATAAGCTTCTTGAGGAATACAATGAGCTTAAGGTCGCTATTGGGCACGGAAGTATTGATAACCAGTGCGAAGAGCTCGGCGATTTGCTGTTTTCGGCTGTCAATGTTTCTCGGTATCTCGATATCAACAGCGAACAGGCGCTGTCTAAAGCCTGCGACAAATTTATCAGACGTTTTTCAATTGTTGAGCAGCTCGCTTTAGAGCGCGGTATCGACATGAAAAGCGCGGAGCTGTCACAACTTGATTCCCTTTGGGAAGAAGTTAAGATAAAACAAAAGCAAAACAATATGGAGGTTTTTTAAGATGAAAAAGACAGAATTAATCGAGGCAATTAAGGAAAGCACAGGTCTGTCCAAGAAGGACGCAGAAAAGGCTCTTACAGCTACAATCGATACAATCATCAAGGCAGTTGCCGAGGGTGACAAGGTTCAGCTCACAGGCTTCGGCACATTTGAGCAGCGCCAGAGAAACGCAAGAACAGGCGTTGATCCCAGAACAGGCAACTCTATCGATATTCCCGCTTCAAAGGTTCCCGCTTTCAAGGCAGGCAAAGCATTCAAGGATATCGTTAATCAGTAATCATTGACACGATAAGAGAGCCGAGAAATTCGGCTCTTTTTGCTTTTTTAGGAGGATAGTATGAGATTGGATAAATACTTAAAGGTGTCGCGCCTTATCAAGCGCAGAACCGTTGCAAACGAGGCGTGCGACGCGGGAAAGGTAATGGTAAACGACAAGCCCGCGCGGGCCTCTTACGACGTAAAGCCCGGCGATATAATCGCGATAACTCTCGGCGCGCGCACCGTTAAGGTAAGGGTTACCGAGGTTAAAGAAACCGTCCGCAAGGAGGACGCCGCAAGCCTTTACGAGGCTGTATAATCAAATAATACTATTATCAAATAAAACCTTTAAACATCTGTTTTAAAGATAACAGCGTTTTAATTGAAAATAGTATATACCCGCTCATAAATTTTTAATCGTCCGCGTATATTTTAAGGTAGAAATATATCGGAGGTCATATTATGAGCGAAACGCCTATGGGTAAAAACCATACACTTATGCTGGACAACCGCCGCAAGCTTGTTTTGACGGGCGCTGTGGAGGTCAACGGCTTTAACGAGGAAACCGTATCCGTAAAAACGACCGCGGGAACGCTAATCGTAAAGGGCAGCGGGCTGCATGTCGACAAGCTTAATCTTGAAACGGGCGACGTCACCGTAAGCGGAACCGTTAATTCATTGCAGTATATAGGAACCGATAATTCGCGCTCGCGCTTATCAAAGCTGTTTCGGTAGGTGATGATTTGGAGCTTACGTTTGCCCAGCAATCACTTGCCTTCGGTTATTCGTTTATACTGGGACTGTTTTTGGCGGTCTTTTACGGAGCGCTTAAATTTTTGCGGTACGCTTTTTCGCTCGGAAAAACCGCGGTTGTGATACTCGATATCATATTCATGCTTGTATGGGCTATGTCGGTGTTCTTTTTCTCGCTGGCTTACCTGATGGGCTTTATAAGATTTCACGTTATCGCGGGCAGTCTTGCGGGCTTTTTGCTGTACAGACTGACTGTAGGGCGGCTTTTATTCAGAATTTACAGCCCTATAATTCGATTTGTTAAAAAAACTCTGAAAAAAATTTCATTAAAACTGAAAATATTTGCTAAATACCTATTGAAAATTGTCGGTCATTTATTGTATAATATAATAAATATAAAAGAGCGGTTCAGCTATATTAAACACCGAAAAAGGAAGAAATATGAAGTTGAGAAAGCCAAGAACAAAAAAGCCGGCGGCGTCCGCTGACGCTTCGTCCGGCCAGGACGGCCCCAAGGTCATTGAAAAGCCGAAGAAAAAGCATAAGCTGCGTTATATTCTGCTTTATCTTGCGGTAATCGGGTTTGTGTTCTACGCCGTTATTACTATTATCAATCAAAATGTAAAAATCGCCGAAAAAAGGGCGGAGCTAAGTGAAATACAGCAGCATATCAATGTTGTTGAAATAGAATCCAATTATCTTGAAAGGGTACGCAACTTCAAGGGCGCGGAGCTTTCGGAATATATGGAGAAAAAGGCCAAGGAGGATCTTGGCTATGTCAGCGACGGAGAGCGGATATTCATCAACGTCGCGGGCGATTAACGGCAAAGAACAAAATGCGAAAGCAACGAGGGGTACGTATTTTTTATGGCAATTGAGGTCGGAATTATTTTAGAAGGCAAGGTTTCCGGAATCACGAAATTCGGCGCGTTTGTAGACCTGCCGGATTCAAAAACAGGAATGGTACATATTTCCGAGGTGGCTCACACCTTCATTTCGGAAATAGGCGATTATGTAAAGGTTGGGCAGACTGTAAAGGTAAAGGTGCTCTCTGTCAACGACGGCAAAATCAGCCTGTCAATGAAGCAGGCTCTGCCTAAGGATCAGCAGAAAAAGCCGCAGAAGCAGCAGCGCACAAATAACCGTCAGCCCTACAAGCCCGCGCCGCCCGTAACATCACCGGGCGACTATGAGTGGCAAAGCTCCCGTAAAGCTTCGCCCTCCACCTTTGAGGACATGATGTCGCGCTTTAAGCAGACAAGCGAGGATAAAATGTCCGATTTAAAAAGAGGCGAGAGCCGGGGCTACAGCAGGCGCGGCAACGGCAACGGCAGAAGATAATAATTAAACAAAAGCGGCTTTGCCGCAAATAATAATTTCAAACGTTGCTTTTTGCGCAGAAAACGCAAACAAAAGCCGTTTTTGATGCGCGTAAAAGCGACCGAGTCGCAGGGAGGCATCAATTTATGAAAATCACCTACACAGCACGTAAAGTAAACCTCAGAGATAACTTTAAGGATAGGGTAGAGAAAAAGCTCGCCAAATTCAAAAAGATTTTTTCCGAGGACGCAATCGCAAACGTTGTTGTCACCCTTGAGAAAAACCGCCAGACGGTTGAAATCACTATACGGGACAACAGAATGGTCTACCGCGCCGAAAGCACAATGCCCGAGATGAACGACGCGCTTGACAGAGTGATCGACATTCTTATGCGTCAGATCCGCAAAAATAAAACGCGCCTTGAAAAGCGCATTAAAACGGGCGGTTCGCTTGACGCTCTTACCGCTGAGCTCCCCGCTCAGGAGGCTGAGGAGCCCGAGGATGACTACAAAGTCGTCCGCAAAAAGCAGGTTCTCATCAAGCCCATCAGCGTTGAGGAGGCTATCCTTGAGATGAACATGATTAGCCACGATTTCTTCATGTTTATCAACGCCGAAACCGACGAGGTCAACGTTGTTTATAAGCGCGAAAACGGCGATTACGGCTTGCTTGAGCCTGCCGCCGACTGACATTTATAAAACCGATATTTGAATAACTGATGGGGGTTGGCTCAGACCCGATGCGCGTTTGAGCTGACCCTTTACTTATGGGAGAATAAAAATGAAAATGACATTTTGCGCCCCCTGCATTTTCGGGCTGGAGGGTATTTGCGCCAACGAATTCCGCTTTCTCGGCCTTGAAAACGTCCGCGCCGAAAACGGCAGGGTTCTTTTTGACGGCGACTTTTCATCAATGGCAAGGGCGAATATCAATTCAAGGTACGCCGAGCGTATTCAGGTTTTGCTTGCCGAGTTCAGAGCCACGACCTTCAACGAGCTTTTTGAGCGCGTGAAGGCTATCCGCTGGGCGGATTTTATCGGGATGAGCGACGCTTTTCCCGTTAAGGGAAGCTGCCTCAACTCAAAGCTGATGAGCGTGCCAGACTGCCAGAAGATCATAAAAAAGGCGATCGTACAGAGCCTTTCCGAGCGGTATATGCTGTCATGGTTTGAGGAAACAGGCGCTCCGCGTCAGGTTCAGTTCCTTATTATGAACGACAGGGTGAGCATTTTGCTTGATACCTCGGGCAGCGGACTCCACAAGAGGGGATACCGTGCGCAGTCAAACGAGGCTCCCATAAAAGAAACCCTTGCCGCCGCAATGGCTGAGCTTGCCGGTGTGCGCCCCTCGCATTATGTCGTTGACCCGATGTGCGGCAGCGGAACAATACTTATTGAGGCGGCTATGAAGGCGCTCAGAATAGCTCCGGGTCTTAACCGCAGCTTTGCCGCCGAGCGCTGGAGCTGCGTTCCCGACGGCGTATTTGAACAGGAGCGAGAGCGTGCCAAAGAAAATATTAACCGCGACTGCGCTTTTCACGCGGAGGGCTATGATATTGACGGGGCGGCGCTTGAGGTGGCTAAATCAAACGCGGAAAAGGCGGGAGTTGCCGACCGCGTTACCTTCCAAAAGCGCGACATAAGGGATTTTGAGCTGCCCGAGGGCTACTGCACCGTCATTACGAATCCGCCTTACGGCGAGCGGCTGCTCGATTTGCATGCTGCCGAGGAGCTGTACGCCGTGATGGGCGAGAGGTTCAAAAAAGAAAGCGGAAAGCGCTACACGATCATTACGCCCGACGACGACTTTGAAAAAATCTTCGGACGTAGGGCGGACAAGCGCAGAAAGACCTATAACGGCACGCTTAAATGTCAGATTTATATATATAAATAATCCTTGACAGATTTAATCTTTAGGTGTAAACTATTTAAACAGCAGGGGAGTCCGCAAAAGCGGGCTGAGATTAGGCTGTGTTGCCTTGACCCTTTAACCTGATGCGGATAATACCGACGTAGGAAGCTCATATAAAATACTGTCATTGGAGCACTGCGTTATTGTAGTGCTTTTATTTATGCAAAATAAAACACATGACGCGCCGTTAATGAATGCAAAGTGTTCCTAAGGTGCGCTGAAAAACGGAGGAGTATTATGAACGCAAGTGTAGCTATTCAGACCTTACCCGAGGCAAAAAACGACGAGGAGCTTATCCGCATTGTCGACGAGGTTATCGCCTACATCAAGAGCACAGGCTTAAAGTGCTATGTGGGTCCCTTTGAAACCGCTATAGAGGGCGATTACGACGAGCTTATGGACATTGTAAAGGAGTGCCAGCATATAGCGATAAGAGCAGGCGCGCCGTCGGTTTTAGCGTATATCAAGGTAGACTACAGACCCGAGGGCGATGTGCTTACAATCGAAAGAAAGGTAACAAAGCACCATCAGGGCTGATGCAAAAGGGGCAAAACTATGGGTTTAAATAAAAAGAAGCCCGGTACGCGCGGCAAAAACGCGCAGGAGGTTATCGGCAAAATCCTTCCGCCCGTAATAGCATTGTTTTTGGTTTTCGGACTTTGGGTATTCATTTGCGCTCAGGGCAATGTGCCGAAGGCGATGCTTCCTTCTCCCGAGGACGTATGGAAGGCGTTTTGCAAGGACTGGCCGCTTATGATGAAGCACGCCCGCGTTACGCTTACCGAGACGTTTATCGGGCTGTTTATAGGCATAGTGATAGGCTTTTTGTCTGCCGTAATCATGGACAGGTTCAGTATGGTAAGAAAGATAATCTATCCGCTTATCATCATTAGCCAGACCATTCCTACGGTTGCTATAGCGCCTTTGCTTGTGCTGTGGCTGGGCTATCAAATGCTGCCGAAAATAGTGCTTGTAGTGTTAATCGTGTTCTTTCCGATTTCAATCAGTCTGCTTCAGGGCTTTGCCTCGGTTGATGCTGACACGGTTAATTTGATGAGGTCAATGGGCGCTGACCGTTTGCAGATTTTCCGCTATGTAAAGGTGCCCGGCGCTTTGGGACACTTTTTCTCAAGCCTGAAAATCTCGGTGTCCTACGCCGTTGTCGGCGCGGTGCTCGCCGAATGGCTCGGAGGAACCGAGGGGCTCGGCTGCTACCTTACGCGCGTAAGAAAGGCATTTTCATACGACAAAATGTTTGCGGTCATCATTCTGATTTCCGTTATCAGTTTGCTTTTAATTTGGCTTACGGGGTTCATTCAAAAGAAATGCATGCCGTGGGACAGAGTAAATAAAAAGAGGAGTTAACTATGAAGAAAAGAGTATTATCAATCGTGCTTGCGTGCGCGCTCGCTGCCTCTGTTGCGGCAGGCTGCGGCTCGCAGGACAGCAAATCATCCGACACATCGAGCAAGTCATCCGAGGCTTCAAAGGGCAGCGCAACACCCGATACGCCCGACAACGGCGAAAAAACTAAGATAACCTTTGTGCTTGACTGGACTCCCAACACCAACCACACGGGACTTTATGTAGCCGAGGAAAAGGGCTATTTTTCCGACGCGGGTCTTGACGTTGAAATCGTACAGCCTCCCGAGGACGGCGCCGAGGTGCTTGTGGGTTCGGGCAAGGCTCAGTTCGGCGTAAGCTTCCAGGACAGCATGCTGCCTTATGTAGCAGGCGAAAACAAGCTGCCCATCGCTTCCGTGGCGGCGCTTGTTCAGCACAACACATCGGGAATCATCTCGCTTAAGGGCAAGGGCATGGACAAGCCCAAGGGCATGGAAGGCAAAAAGTACGCCACTTGGGATCTCCCGATTGAAAAGGCTACCCTTAAAGCGGTAGTTGAAAAGGACGGCGGCGACTTTGACAAGGTTGAGCTGATTCCCTCTACCGTGACCGACGAGGTTTCCGCGCTTCAGAGCGAGCAGGTTGACGCTATCTGGATTTTCTACGGCTGGGCAGGCGTTGCAACCGAGCTTGCGGGACTTGAAACCGACTACTTCGCGTTTAAGGATATCGACCCCGTATTTGACTACTACACACCCGTTGTTGTCGGAAACACCGACTGGATGAGCGAGAACCCCGCCGCGGCAAAGGCGTTTCTTTCCGCGCTTAAAAAGGGCTACGAGTTCGCTGTTGACAATCCCGACGACGCTGCGGACATCCTTCTTAAGGCGGCTCCCGAGCTTGACGAAAAGCTTGTAAAGGCAAGCCAGAAGTACCTTTCCAAGGAGTACAAGTCAGACGTTGAAAAGTGGGGCTATGTTGACCCCGCAAGGTGGAACGCCTACTATAACTGGATCAACGAAAACAAGCTTTATGAAGCTGAAATCCCCGAAAACACGGGCTTTACAAACGATTATCTGGAGTAAAAATGTACGCGCTTGAGGTTAAAAACGTAAGCTTTTCATACGACAACAAAGACAACACGCTTGAAAACGTAAACCTTACCCTTAACAAGGGCGAGATCGTGTGTCTGCTGGGCGTCAGCGGAGGCGGCAAAACAACTCTGTTCAACGTAATAGCAGGGCTTTTAAAGCCCCAAAGCGGCAGCGTGTTCCTTGAAAACGAGGACATAACGGGGCAGACGGGCAAAATAAGCTATATGCTTCAAAAGGATATGCTGCTTCCGTACCGCACGGTTGAGGACAACGTAGCGCTCCCTTTGATTATAAAGGGCACTAAAAAACGCGAGGCTCGCAGGATCGTAGGCGAGTACTTCGCTCAGTTCGGGCTTGACGGAACTCAGAAAAAATACCCTGCCGAGCTTTCGGGCGGAATGCGTCAGCGAGCGGCGCTTTTGAGGACATACATGTTCGGCGGAAGTGCCGCCCTGCTTGACGAGCCGTTCAGCGCTCTTGATACTATTACCAAAAGCGAAATGCACCGCTGGTACCTTGATGTGATGGATAAAATAAAGCTGTCAACTTTGTTTATTACCCACGATATCGACGAGGCTGTTATGCTTTCGGACAGAATTTATCTTCTCAGCGGCAAGCCCGGCACACTGAGCGATGAAATAATAATCAAAGAGCCTAAGCCCAGAAGAGCGGATTTTAACCTGACTGAGGAGTTCCTCAACTATAAGCGTTACATCGTTTCAAAAATTCAATAGTATATTAAACGGGAGCTTGGTTCAAAAAGCGAGAATGAGATTTTGAGCCAAGCCCTTTTTGTTAATAATTTGTAAGAATAAAATGTGGCAATAAAGCTTTACAAACACAATATCTTGTGTTAGAATATAATTTGTGTAAATATGCAAACAAATATTTGACGGAGGTTAATTATGGAAGCTTATAAAAAGGAATTTATTGAATTTATGGTTGATTGTCAGGTGCTTAAATTCGGCGACTTTGTAACTAAAAGCGGCAGAAAAACTCCGTTTTTTGTAAATACGGGCTTTTACCGCACGGGCGCTCAGCTCAGACGCCTCGGCGCTTATTATGCAGAGGCGATAAACAGCGCCTTCGGCCTTGATTTTGACGTGCTGTTCGGTCCCGCTTACAAGGGCATTCCGCTTTCCGTTGCGGCGACTATCGCTATAAGCGAGAAATATGATACCGACATCCGCTATTGCTCAAACCGCAAAGAGGTCAAGGACCACGGCGACAAGGGCATTCTGCTCGGAAGCCCCATTACCGACGGCGACAAGGTGGTAATCATTGAGGACGTTACCACGGCAGGTACCTCTATTGAAGAAACTCTCCCGATTATCAAGGCTCAGGGCGACGTTAACCCTATCGGTCTTGTTGTTTCCGTTGACAGAATGGAGCGCGGTCAGGGCGAAAAGAGCGCGCTCTCTGAAATCGAGGAAAAATACGGCCTTAAAACAACCGCCATCGTAACTATGGCTGAGGTCGTTGAGCACCTCTATAATAAAGAATACAAGGGCAAAGTTATTATCGACGATAAGCTTAAGGCGGCTATCGACGCTTATTACGAGCAGTACGGCGTAAAGGCGTAATAATGGACGGCAAAAAGAAAAATGTCCACGAGGGTCACCGTCAGCGGATGAAAAAATACTTTGTCCAAAACGGCTTTAAAGGGCTTGAGGAACATCAGATCCTTGAGATGATACTCTTTTACGCCGTTCCGCGAAAAGATACAAACCTAATGGCTCACCGTCTGCTCGACCGCTACGGAAGTATTGCCAAGGTGTGCGACGCTCCCATTGATACTCTTAAAAATGATTTCGGGCTTTCGGAGTCAACGGCGGTGCTTTTGAAGATGATTCCCGAGATGGCAAGGGTGTACTCAGAGTCAAAGCATACTGCCGAGATAATCGACCTCGATAACGCCGCGGATATACTGCGCTCAAAATTTATCGGAGCTAATGTTGAAAAGGTCGCGCTGGCGCTCGGAACCGCAAACGGCAGGCTCATTATGTGCGATATTGTGTGCGAGGGCTCAATAAACGCAACCGAAATGCCTATACGCAAGATCGTTGACCTGGCGCTTCGCCACAACGCAAAATACGCTTATGTGGCTCATAATCATCCAAGCGAGCTCTGTCTGCCTTCACGCCCCGATCTTGAAACTACGCGAATGCTGTCCGAAACGCTTTACAGCATAGGCGTTGTACTTGCGGATCATATCATTTTTACGGATACGGACAGCTTTTCGATCCATTCACATACCAAATTCAAAAAATACTTTGGAAAATAAAGCTATGGAATTTAAAATTCATTCCAAATACAAGCCTACGGGTGACCAGCCGCAGGCGATAGACACGCTTGTAAACAGCATAAACTCCGGCAATAAGGAGACCACGCTTCTCGGCGTTACCGGCTCGGGCAAGACGTTTACAATGGCGAACGTTATTGAGCGCACTCAGCGGCCTACGCTTGTTTTGGCGCACAACAAAACGCTTGCCGCCCAGCTTTGCAGCGAGTTCAAGGAGATTTTCCCGGAAAATGCTGTCGAGTATTTTGTCAGCTACTACGACTACTACCAGCCAGAGGCGTATGTTGCCCAGACCGATACCTATATCGAGAAGGACAGCTCCATTAACGACGAGATCGACAAGCTGCGCCACAGCGCAACGCTTGCTCTCTCGGAGCGGCGCGATGTTATAATCGTAGCCTCGGTGTCGTGCATTTACAGCCTTGGCGACCCTATTGATTACCGCAACATGGTGATCTCGCTGCGCCCGGGTATGCAGAAGTCGCGCGACGAGCTTGTTAAAAAGCTTGTTGAGCTGCAATATGAGCGCAACGACGTGAACTTTATCAGAAACAAATTCCGCGTTAGGGGAGATGTGGTGGAGATTTTCCCTGCCGCGTCGGGTGATTCGATCATCCGCGTTGAGTTTTTCGGCGATGAAATAGACCGTATCTCAGAGATAAACCCGCTTACGGGCGAGCTTAAGGCGCTTTTGAAGCATGCGGCAATTTATCCCGCCTCGCACTATATCGTGTCGAGAGAAAAAATGCAGGTCGCCCTTAATGAGATCGAGCGCGAGCTTAACGAGCGTCTCGAGTATTTCCGCGAGAACGGCAAGCTGCTTGAGGCTCAGCGAATAGAGCAGCGCACGCGCTATGACATGGAAATGCTGCAGGAGATAGGCTTTTGCTCCGGCATCGAAAACTATTCAAGAATATTGTCGGGCAGGGCTCCGGGCTCGTCGCCCTACACGCTTCTCGATTATTTCCCCGACGACTTTCTGCTTTTTGTCGACGAGAGCCATGTAACGCTCCCTCAGGTAAGGGGCATGTACGCTGGCGACCGCGCGCGCAAAAAGAGCCTTATTGATTACGGCTTCCGCCTGCCCTCGGCTTACGACAACCGTCCGCTAAACTTCGACGAGTTTTACTCTCACATAAATCAGGCGGTGTTTGTAAGCGCCACGCCCGGCGACTTGGAGCTTGAAAAAAGTCGGGTGATTGCCGAGCAGATCATCCGCCCGACGGGACTGCTCGACCCGGAGATATCAGTCCGCCCCACAGAAGGGCAGCTTGACGATTTGGTTTCCGAAATCAATATCCGCGCCGCAAAAAAGCAGCGCGTGCTTGTTACAACACTTACAAAAAAGATGGCGGAGGACTTGACCTCGTACCTCGAGACTCTGGGGATCCGCGTAAGATATATGCACCACGACATCGACACCGTGGAGCGAATGGAGATCGTACGCGACCTGCGGCTCGGCGAGTTCGACGTGCTTGTGGGGATCAACCTGCTCAGAGAGGGGCTTGACATTCCCGAGGTATCGCTTGTGGCGGTTCTTGACGCCGACAAGGAGGGCTTTCTGCGCAGCGCCCGCTCGCTTATCCAGATTACGGGACGTGCCGCCAGAAACAGCGAGGGCATGGTTATCATGTACGCCGACAGCGTAACGGACTCCATGCATCAGACGATCGTTGAAACTAACCGCCGCCGCGAAATACAGCAGAAGTATAACGAGGAACACGGTATCGTTCCAAAAACGATAGTCAAAAAGGTAAGCGAGATACTCGAGATCTCGACCCATTCCGACAGCGAGTTCAAGAACGTCAAAAAGCTCAGCAAGGCTCAGCGCCAGCAGCTTATCGAAAGCCTCACCAAGGAAATGAAGGCTGCCGCGAAGCTCCTTGAATTTGAGCACGCGGCATACCTGCGCGATAAAATCAAAAAATTGCGCTCTGATAAAAGTCAGAGTTAAGAGTTTAGAGATTTTTATAAATCGGAGCGAAGCGACCCTAATCTCCACACTCCAAACTCCACTCTCAACTCTCAAAAAAGGAAGTAGTATATGTCAAGAAAAAAGGTACAGGAATACGGCAACGACAGCATTATCACCCTAAAGGGCGCAGACCGTGTGCGCATACGCCCCGCGGTCATTTTCGGCTCTGACGGTATCGACGGCTGTCAGCACTCGGTTTTTGAAATTCTTTCCAACTCAATAGACGAGGCGCGCGAGGGCTTCGGCAAAAAGATTTCCGTGACCCGCTTTTCCGACGGCTCGATAGAGGTCGAAGACCACGGCCGAGGAATCCCCGTCGACTTCAACGAAAAGGAAAACCGATTCAACTGGGAGCTTGTGTTCTGCGAGATGTACGCGGGCGGCAAGTACAACAACAACGAGGGCGAAAGTTACGAGTTCTCGCTCGGCATGAACGGTCTCGGTCTGTGCTCAACGCAGTACAGCTCCGAGTATATGGACGTCGATATCCGACGCGACGGCTACCGCTACACCCTCCATTTTGAAAAGGGCGAAAACGTGGGCGGCCTTAAAAAGGAGCCCTATACCAAAAAGGACACGGGCACTAAAATTACATGGAAGCCCGACCTTGAGGTGTTTACCGACATCGACATAGCGCCCGAATATTTCACCGACATCATGAAGCGCCAGGCTATTGTCAACGCGGGCATTGAGTTTATCTTCCGCAACCAGAACGGCAGAAGCTTTGACACTACCGTGTTCAATTACGTCAACGGCGTTGTAGACCACGTCGCCGAGATCATCGGCGAAAACGGTCTTACGGGCGTTCATCACTGGGAGACCGAGGCTATGACGCGCGACCGCGACGACAAGCCCGAGTACAAGCTTAAGATGAATATTGCCGTCGCCTTTTCCAACAAGGTCAGCACCACCGAGTTCTACCACAATTCAAGCTGGCTTGAACAGGGCGGCGCTCCCGACAAGGCGGTGCGCAACGCCTTTGTTTACCAAATCGACAACTATCTAAAGACCAACAATAAATACAACAAAACCGAAAAGAAAATCAGCTACGACGACGTCGCCGACTGTCTTGTCTGCGTTATTTCGTCGTTTTCAAGCGTCGCGTCCTACGCCAACCAGACCAAAAAGGCGGTCACCAACAAGGGCATTCAGGACGCTATGACGGCATTTCTGCGCCGCAGTCTGGAAGTGTATTTCATAGAGAATCCGCTTGAGGCCGAGAAGATCGCCGAGCAGGTGCTTATCAACAAGCGCAGCCGTGAGAATGCCGAGAAAACAAGGCTCAATATCAAAAAGAAGCTCTCCGGCAACCTCGACATGACGAACCGCGTTGAGAAGTTCGTTGACTGCCGAAGCAAGGATATTTCTTCAAGAGAATTATTTATAGTGGAGGGCGACTCCGCTAAGGGCGCCTGCGTTCAGGCGCGCGACCCCGACTTTCAGGCTATCATGCCTATAAGGGGCAAAATCTTAAACTGCCTTAAGGTTGACTACGACCGCATTTTTAAGAGCGACATCATCACCGACCTGCTCAAAGTCTTGGGCTGCGGAGTAGAGGTAAAGAGCAAGGCGAACAAAAACCTTGCCACCTTCGATATGGACGCTCTGCGGTGGAACAAGGTCATCATCTGTACCGACGCCGACGTCGACGGCTTCCATATCCGCACCATGCTGCTGACTATGCTTTACCGCCTTACTCCCACGCTTATCCGCAAGGGCAGGGTGTTTATTGCCGAGTCGCCTCTGTATGAGATAACCACCAAAAACGAGGTCTATTTTGCCTATGACGAGGTTGAAAAGGATAATTTCATTGAGCAGATAGGCGAGGAGAAATACACCATTCAGCGCAGCAAAGGTCTCGGTGAAAACGAGCCCGAGATGATGAACCTCACAACAATGAACCCCAAAACCCGCCGCCTGATTAAGGTCATGCCCGACGACGCGGAGCAGACCGCGCAGATTTTTGACATTCTTATCGGCAACAACCTTCAGGCGCGAAAAGACTATATTGTCGAGCACGGCAACGAGTATATCGACCAGCTCGACGTAAGCTGAGGAGGCACTGCAATGGCTCAAAGAAAAAAGAGAACACCAAAAGCGGCGCCTGCCAAAATCCACGGCGTTATAAACGGCGCGGGCGAAGTGGTGGAGCAGCCGATAGTTTCCACCATACGCGAAAACTTTATGCCCTACGCCATGAGCGTAATACTCTCGCGCGCTATTCCCGAGATAGACGGCTTCAAGCCCTCTCACCGAAAGCTGCTTTATACCATGTACAAAATGGGGCTTTTAAAGGGCAGCCGCACAAAATCCGCCAACATTGTAGGCGCAACAATGAAGCTCAACCCTCACGGCGACGCGGCCATCTACGACACAATGGTGCGCCTTTCGCGCGGCTATGAGGCGCTTTTGCACCCGTATGTCGATTCAAAGGGCAACTTCGGTAAGTTCTACAGCCGCGACATGGCTTGGGCTGCCTCGCGATATACCGAGGCAAAGCTCGCGCCGATCTGCACCGAGCTGTTCTGCGATATCGACAAGGACACCGTTGACTTTGCGGACAACTACGACAACACAATGAAGGAGCCTACGCTTTTGCCCGCTACCTTTCCGTCGGTGCTTGTAAACACCAACACGGGCATAGCGGTAGGCATGGCGTCAAATATCTGCTCCTTTAACCTAAAGGAGATCTGCGAGACCACTGCGGCTATTATCCGCAACCCCGACCATGACGTAAAGTCAACTCTGCCGGCTCCCGACTTTATCGGCGGCTGTCAGATCCTTTACGACGAAAAGGTGATAGACCAGGTCTACGAAACGGGCAGGGGCAGCATTCGCCTGCGCGCAAGGTACCAATACGATAAATCCGCCAACTGTATCGACGTGCTCTCAATTCCGAGCACCACAACAAGCGAGGTCATTATCGAGAAGATCATCGACCTTGTAAAGCAGGGCAAGCTAAAGGAGATCTCCGACGTCCGCGACGAAACGGGTATCGACGGTCTTAAAATCACTATAGACCTTAAAAGGGGCACAAACCCCGACGCGCTTATGGCAAAGCTTTTTAGGCTTACAACGCTTGAGGACAGCTACGCCTGCAACTTCAACGTGCTTATCGGCGGCGTGCCTATGGTGCTGGGCGTAAAGGCGCTTTTAGAGGAGTGGATAGCCTTCCGTATAGAGTGCGTTAAGCGGCGCACCTACTTTGACCGCACCAAAAAAGCCGATAGGCTGCACCTGTTAAAGGGACTTGCAAAGATACTTCTCGACATAGACAAGGCAATTAAAATAATCCGCGAGACCGACGAGGAGATCGAGGTCGTGCCGAACCTGATGATCGGCTTCGGAATCGACAGGATCCAGGCTGAGTATGTGGCTGAAATCAAGCTGCGCCACCTCAACCGCGAGTACATTTTAAAGCGCACTCAGGACATTGAGCAGCTTGAAAAGGAGATTTCCGAGCTTGACGACATCCTAAAAAGCAAGGCGCGAATCAAGACCATCATCGTTAAAGAGCTTAAGGCTATCGCCGAAAAGTACGGTCAGCCAAGGCGAAGCATAATAATCTACGAGGACACCGCAAAGTATGTTGAGGAAGCCGAGGCTGTGCCCGATTACGCCTGCACCTTCTTCTTTACCAGGGAGGGCTACTTCAAGAAAATAACGCCTCAGTCGCTCAGGATGAGCGGCGCCCACAAGCTAAAGGACGGCGACGAGATAACTCAGGAAATCGAGTTTTCAAACAACTGCGACCTGCTGTTCTTCACCGACAAAGCTCAGGTCTACAAGGCTAAGGCGAGCGACTTCTCCGATACCAAGGCGAGCGTGCTGGGCGATTATGTAGCGGCAAAGCTCGGAATGGACGAGGGCGAAAACGCCGTTTATATGGCCGCTACAAAGGACTACAAGGGCATGATGTTGTTTGCCTTTGAAAACGGCAAGGCCGCCAAGGTTCCGCTTGAAGCCTACGCCACAAAGACAAACCGCAAAAAGCTTACGGCGGCGTACTCCGACAAAAGTCCGCTTGCGGGCGTGCTTTGGCTCGGTGAGGACAAAGAGGTTCTGTTCACCGCGTCCTCGGGCAGAATGCTGCTTGTACATACGGGCGCTCTGTCGCTTAAAACTACGCGCTCAACTCAGGGCGTGGCGGTAATGAAGCTCAAAAAGGGGCACAGGCTGTTCTGCATAGACGAGTATAAGGAGGGCGGCTTTGCAAAGCCTCAGCGGTACCGCACGCGAACGCTTCCGGCGCTCGGCGCTCTGCCCTCAAACGAGGACAAGACCGACGAGCAGCTGTCTTTGCTGTAAAATTATTTAAAATTTAAAAAAACACTTGCAAAGCCTGATTTTATATGGTAATATAAGTAAGTTGATTAGTATAAAAGGCGAATTTTCGCAAATGAAAGGACGATAATATGAACGCATTAGGTATTATTCTCGGAATTGTGCTGGCGGTAGTTTCGGTTGCAATTATCATTGTAATCATCCTTCAGGAGGGTAATCAGCAGGGTATCGGCGTTGTTACGGGCGCTGCGGACTCTTACTTCTCCAAAAACAAGGCTCGCTCCATCGACGCATTCCTCTCGCGCTGGACAAAGGTTTTCGCGGCTGTTTTTGTTATCTTTGTTATCGCGCTTAACGTGCTGTCTTACTTTGACATTCTGTAAGAGTAATAATTATTTGCCACAGGGCATATAATAGACCGTCGGTATTCGGCGGCCTATTTTTTTACTTTTTGGAGATGTTCAATATGCCTTGGTGGGGAATAGCCTTAATACTTTTGTCAGCGCTTATTATATTTGCGGCGCTTCATTTTGCCGAAAAAAATAAACGCCCTTTCAAAAGGGCGCTTTTGTCTATGTGTATAGGGCTTGGCTCTCTTGCGGCTGTCGATTTGCTCTCACCGCTTACAGGGGTGTATATACCCGTAAGCCTGCTGTCGGTGCTGACTTCGGCAATAGGCGGACTGCCCGGAGTAACGCTTCTGCTGTTTTTGGATTTAATTTTGTAAAAAACAGCCGCTAACCCCTAACTTCTCCGTAAACGTCCTCAAGCGCCTGTCCTACGTTCTCAATATCCTTTGTCATAAGTCCGAGCATTGCTTTGTAGACGGTTTGGGGGTAGCTCAAAAAGTTCTTTTTAATAACCTCTGCCTGCTCGTGATTCGGCGCGTAAAGCTTAAACTCAAACAGAGTTATATCTCCGCCCGAAACCCTGCAATTCACGTCAAAGCCGTTTTCGGTTTTGATTATGTCAACGTGGTTCTCGCGCGCGGTTCTGCGCTCTCCCAATAATCTCAGCGCACAGTCGTATGACTTCTGCTTAACGGTGTGAGCAAGCGTTGTTTCAAGTCCGTTGGCAATAACCCTGCCGTTTTCGGTTATGATATAGGTCTGCTCGCCGTCAATTACGTCGCTTTTTTCAAGGTTTCCGTCGGCGATAAGCTCCTCAAAAGCTACAACTATCTCAAAAAAGTTGGCGAGCTCGTCGGCTCTTATAGCCTCAACAACAAGGCTCTGGCTCATTTTGTCGTCAACCGTGTTGAAAAGGTAACATATCAGGATTTTAATTTCATTTTTGCTTCTCAGCCCGCCCGGAGCGATCCCCTCGTCAAAGGTATCAAAAGCCATATTATCACCCGCAATTCATAATATCTGAGGCTATTATAGCACATAATAAAATAAAAGTGTAGAGGCAAAACGGAATTTGCTTTGAAAATAGTTGAAATTTTTACCGGAATATGGTATAAATTTAGAAAAGGATGTGATTAAAATGGGAGCCTACATGGCATATGTATGGATAGCCGTGGCTGTAATCTTAGCTATATACGAGATGTCTACCGTTCAGCTTGTGGCTGTATGGTTTGTTATAGGAGCCGTTTGCGCGGCTATCTCAACTCTGTTTGTAGACAGCGTCGTTTTACAGGCGGTTATCTTTGTGGCGGTGTCGCTTTTGGTGCTTTTGGCAACACGGCCTATAGTAAACAAATTCAGGCAGAAGCAGATTAAGGTAAGCACAAACGCCGACAGGCTTATCGGCACAATCGGCGTTATGACGGGCGATTTGTCAAAGCCCGAGGACACAGGCCTTGCAAAGGTATCTGGCAGCGTATGGAGCGTTAAAACCGATAACCCGCCCCTTAAAAAGGACGACAGGGTAAGGGTAATAGCCATTGAGGGCGTTAAGCTTATCGTCGAAAAAGCAGAGCAGTAAAGGAGAGATGATTTATGTCAACAATAGCGGGAATTGTAATTGTAAGCGTTATTGTATTATTGATATTGATTTTAATTATCCGCAATATCAAAATCGTTCCGCAGGCTCACGCGTTTGTAATCGAGCGCCTTGGAGCGTATAAGGCGACGTGGGAAACGGGACTTCACCTAAAGGTTCCGTTTGTGGACAGGATTTCAAGAAAGGTGTCTTTAAAGGAGCAGGTCGTGGACTTTCCGCCTCAGCCGGTTATTACCCGCGACAACGTAACCATGCAGATTGACACGGTAGTTTATTTTGAAATCACCGACCCGAAGCTCTATACCTACGGCGTAGAGCGCCCCATAAGCGCTATCGAGAACCTGACGGCTACCACTCTCAGAAACATCATCGGCGACTTGGAGCTTGACAATACGCTCACCTCGCGCGATACAATCAACGATAAAATCCGAATTATCCTCGACGAGGCGACCGACGCGTGGGGTATCCGCGTTATCCGCGTTGAGCTTAAGAATATCCTGCCTCCGCGCGAGATCCAGGACGCAATGGAGAAGCAGATGAAGGCCGAGCGTGAGCGCCGAGCAAGAATCCTCGACGCCGAGGGCGAAAAGCGCAGTCAGATACTTGTTGCCGAGGGCTTGAAGGAGTCGGCTATCCTTAAGGCTGACGCCGTTAAAGAGCAGAAGATACGCGAGGCTCAGGGTGAGGCAGAGGCTATTCTGACGGTTCAGAAGGCTAACGCCGACGCGCTCAGAATGCTCAACGAAGCCGCGCCCAGCGACAGAGTGATTCAGCTCAAAAGCCTTGAGGCGTTCGCCAAGGCGGCTGACGGCAAGGCGACAAAAATCATCATTCCCTCAGAGATCCAGGGCTTGGCAGGCAGCGTGACCGCCGTTAAGGAAATCTGGAAGAACGATTAAAAATTGAAAATTGAAAATTGAAAATGGATAATTTCGGTCGGGCAGACAGAATGGCGTGAAAAAAGCGTTCGGTGCCCGACCGTATTTGTATTGCAATTGTATCTGTTGAATTCGTAGGGGCGACCCTTGCGGTTGCCCGAGGAACGGGCACATTTTTTCCGTAAAGTGTATTGTTTTCG
>ONMK01000059.1 GCA_900318905.1 uncultured Eubacteriales bacterium
TAATTCAGGCTCAATTCTTACATAAAGATTTGCTGTTTTTGACATAACTATGCCCCTTTCAAATTATCTGTAACTATTATACACGATTGTAAGTACAAATGCAATACAAATAACGGACTTTTTGAAAATGTATTATATCTGAAAAGCACAGCCGCCAAGTGGGATAATCTCCTGCTTGGCGGTTTTTTGTGATATACGGCTTTTTGCCTGATTTATCAAAACTCTTATTCGCTCATTATCTGTTTTAGCGGGATTCTTTTCATCGACTTGCCGTATGCAAACATAATGCCCTCATACACGACAATAAAGACCGCAAGTGTGATGAAGCATACCGGGAAGTCAAAGTTGTATTCGGGAACGCCCTTAACGCCGGCAAAAACAACGTCGACCGCGATTTTTAGAAGGGCGTATTGATACACCGAGCCTATGACAAAGCCGATATACGCCGCAGGACGGTAGCCGTCGAGGACAGAGCGCTTGCATTCCGCGCTGCTATAGCCGTACACGCGCATCATGGCGATGTTCTTTTGATTGGAGCGGATCACGGTAGTAGTCGAGATGTATAGCGTTGTAAACGCTAAAACAACGCCGATAACAAATGTCATAATGCCCATCATCTCGCTTGACAGATCCTTCATGCTGGCAGACATCTGAACCATTGCGGAAAAGCAGAAAGAGGAGAAGATGATAAAAAATACCAGCGTCTTGCGGCTTCTCAGTACGGAGCTTCTCATTTCGGCAACAAAATCCTTTTTATCTTTGCCGCTGCGGTTTTTGCCCTTTACTTTCGCAAGCCCTTTAAGCAGATTCACACATGGCTGATTCAGCTTTCTGACGCTGTAGCCTACGGCGATTAAGGCAAATAGAATAGACGGAAGAATCACCAACAGAACGAACAGTATAAAATTGAAGTTGACGGGGATATCGGGAAGATAACCCTTATCGTTTTGCTTTTCATAAAATGCGGGCATAATCAAAAACGACATAAGATAGCCTGCCAAGCAGCCCGTAAATACGCTCAGACCGAATACGGAAAAGCCTTTTGCGATTTTTAAATCCGAGTAGCCCAGCGCCTTTAGAATACCGATTTCCTTTGAGTGGCTGTCTATATAGTGCTTTATGTAGAAGAAAAGCATTGCTATCGTTGTTATCGCAAGACAGCCGCCGCTGACCGAGCAGACGACCTTTGATGTCATAAGCTGCGCGTCATATAACGACTGCGCCCGGAAGTCGTTTATTAAATCCGCGGCAGCGGTTAAATCGAGATAATAATTCAAAAACATGTTGCATACGAAAACCGCGCAGCACGCCATAATCGAGATACCAAACAGCTTTACGCTGTCCTTTATACTGACTATCATTACCGTCACCATCCAATCTCATAGGCGGTCTTTTTGTCGGTGTTTTCGGTAACGCTGACGATTTTTCCGCTGTTCATCTTGATAATTCTGTCGGCAGTTTCGGCGATGTTTGAGTTGTGCGTTACCATAATCATCGTAAAGCCCTGCTTCTCGTGAAGCCTGATTATGTAATCGAGCACCTGCCTGCCGGTATTCTCGTCAAGCGCGCCCGTCGGCTCGTCAAGAAAAAGCACCTTGGGGTTCTTTGCCAGAGCTCTCGCAATGGCTACGCGCTGCTGCTCGCCTCCCGAAAGCTCCGAGGGGAACTTTTTGCGCTTTTCGGATAAACCTACGGCTTCAATGAATTTCAGATAATCCTTATTTTTGTCGAGGTCGGCGCCCATTCTTACGTTCTTTTCCACATTCAGGTGCGGAAGCAGATAGTACTGCTGGAAAATATAGGCGGTGTTGTCGCGGCGGAATTTTGTAAGCTCCTTTTCGTTCATCTTATTGAGCTGCCGATCATCATACGCAACCGTTCCGCCGTCAAACTTCTCCAAGCCGGAAATAACGTTGAGAAAAGTCGATTTCCCCGAGCCGGACGCTCCGAGGATCACAATAAACTCGCCGTTTTTGATGCTTATAGAAACGCCGTCAAGCGCCTTGAAGCGGCTCTCGCCGTTTCCGTAATATTTTGTTAAGTTGTTGCTCTCTATCATATTATTTTCCTCTTTTTTGGCATAACAAGCCCCTCTTGACCGATTTAGGGAAGAGGGGTCGTTGTGTTGATTATTAAAGCTTTGGGTTCCTGTCGCCCTTAAATACTACAGCGAGCATACCCGAGCCGACATGAGAGCCGATAACGGGACCGATGGGGCAGATCTGCACTTCCTTGAACATGCCCTTGATTTCCTTCCTGAGCTCCTTGGCTGCGTCGGGGTTATTGGCGTGGGCGACGAACGCTATATTCTTCTTCGAGTCGACAGCGTCGCGTTTAACGTATTTTACAAGCGTTGGGATAACGTTGCTCTTTCCGCGGATCTTGCCTACGCTTAAAAGCTTTCCGTTTTCATCGCAGCTTAAAAGCGGCTTTATTTGCAGAGCCTTGCCGAAGGTCGCCGAAACGGCTGAGATCCTGCCTCCGCGTTTAAGCATATCAAGGTCGTCAACAACGAACCAATGAGCCAGATTATCGCGCGTATCAACTATAAACTGCTCAAGCTCGTCAAGAGCGGCGCCCTCTTTGTACTTTTTGCCCGCCATATATACAAGCAGAGCAAGGCCTACGGAGTCGCAGCGCGAGTCGATAACGACTATCTTTCTCTTGGGGTACTTTTCCTCAAGCTCGCGCACCGCTATCATGCAGGTGTTGTATGTGCCGCTCAGGCCTGTAGGAATACCTGTATAAATAATATCCTTGCCGGCTTTAAGGTAAGGTTCAAAAAAGTTCTTAAAGCTTTCGTAATTGATTTGGGTAGTCTTGGGCATTGCGCCGTTGTCAAGAGCTTCGTAAAATTCCTCAAGCGACATCATTCGGCAGTCCGGATAATGCTGATAGTAATTATCATCAATCTGGAACTCCATGGGCATAACCTTAACGCCGATTTCGTCAACCTGCTTCTGTGTCAAATCGGAAGAAGAGTCTGTCATAAATACATATTTCAAGAAAATCACTCCGTTCATTTGAATTTCACTTTTATTTTATCAAATTTGTTTTCAAAAGTCAACGCATATAAGGCGAATGATATACATACATTTAAGCGGAGGTGTTTAAATGAACTGCCGTCTTTCAGACCTCAGACACAAAGAGGTGATAAGCGCCGTTGACGGCGTAAGGATAGGCTTTGTAGACGACGTGATAGTGGATACAAATACCGCTTGCGTTGTAGCTTTTGTAATATTTAACCGATTTTTCTTATTTGGAATATTCAAAAACAGCGAAGATTATATAATTCCATGGGAGAAAATTCAGCTTATCGGCGAGGACGCCATCATAATTTCCTGCAAAACTCCGAAGCCTCAAAAAAACCCCAAAAAACGGCTGTTTTTCTGGAAAAATTGAATTTTTTTCACTTTCTCACATTTCGGCACAATAAACTATAGAACGCGGTTAAATTTGTTAAAACTACACAAAGAATAATTTTTTAAAGCAATTAAAAAATCGAATGTTACAGAAAAATTACAAAGGTTACAGCAAAATTCCGCCACCCCGACTTGCAATTTGACAAAAAGTATGTTTTAATACACTTGAAATTGTGTGTTTGATAAAATTTTACGACTAAAGACGTAGCCCGACACTACGCCGCGCGCCGTTAAAGCATTTCCTTTTATACGCGCGGCAGTCAGGCATAATCAAAGGGAGGACAAATTTTTGAGAGCTACAAACTATAAGCACTACGATAAAGAAACGACCGCTGCACACAAAGCGCCTAAGGCTTCCAGAAAAAGCCGCAGGGCAATCAAGGCAACTTCCGCCGGATTTGCAAGCTTAATTGCACTGGCTGCGTTCATCGTTCCCACAACAACACTTGCCCCGGGCGTTGAAGCGTATGCCGACAGCAGAGTTGCTTCATATTCGGTAGGCGACATCGATAAGTTCGCTTCCGTAATTACCGACAACTGTGCAGAGGTTACTACCGTCCCCGAAACAGAGGCGGCTACCGTAGAGGAAACCAAAGCGGAGGAAACAAAAGTGGAAGAAACCACTGCTCCCGCCGAGGAAAAGACAGAATCCGATGAATCCGAAGCAGATACCAAGGAAGAAAAGTCCGAGGCTTCCGAATCTGAGGATGACAAAGACACCGATGACAAGCAGGAGGATAACTCCTACAGCGATTCTTCAAGCTCAGGCTCGTCCAACGGTTCCGTGTACTGCGGTTCCACGCTCGTTGATATCGCCAACCCCGACTACAGCTACAGCCCCTGCCACGTAAGCCTTTCCTCTTATGACAGAGCAAAGCTTGAAAGACTGGTAATGGGCGAGGCAGGTACAATGGGTTACACAGGCTGCGCGCTTGTCGCTCAGTCGATCCGTGACGCTATGAACCGCTCCGGTACAAGCTCGATAGACCAGATCATCTACGAGTACCAGTACTTCGGTTCAACCGCTATTGAGCCTAACTCTGATGTTAAGAGCGCCGTTTCATACATTTTTGACCAGGACGGCTCGGCTGTTCAGCACAGAGTATTGTGCTTCTATATCGGCTACAGCGCATGGCACGAGACACAGACATTCCTCACCAGCATCGGCGGTGTTAGATTCTTTGACCTGAACTTCTAAAAGAAGTAAACAATTATCCCCGAACCGATCGGCTCGGGGCTTTGTTTTATCTGAGCGAAAATGCACATTGAAACAGGAGAATGATTATGTCGTTTAATAGAATCGTTCCTCGTGCGCTTGCACTTATAACAGCCGCGCTTCTGCTTGTGTCGCTTACCTCCTGCGGAGATAAAACGGGTACGGGCAAGGTTTCGGTTCCCAATGTCACTGTATATTCTGATAAAGAATTATCAGAGCCCGATTCCACACCCGATGAAAGCGCCGAGCCTGCAACCCAGGCGCCAACCGAAGCCGATCCGCCCGAAAACGGATTGGCTGTCTACAATGACGGAAATAAGCGCTATTTCATCAACGGCGAGGCTCAGAAGGACGGCATTGTAGGAAGCGATGAGGACGGCTTCTATTACGCCGACGCCGACGGCTTGATAAATACAAAATACTGCGACGGAATCAACGTTGACGGAAATGACTGGTGTATAATCGAGGGCAAAGCTACTCAGGTGTTCAGCGAAGAAGATAAAACGCTGCTTGCGGCGTGCAAGGCTATAGGAAAGTGTACAGACACTACCATGGACAGAGCGCAAAAGCTCAGAGCCTCGTTTGATTATATAAAGACCGCCTATCTTGAGGGCGTTTTGCACAATCCGCCTTATCACGAGATGGACTGGCCTGTTGTGTGCGCCAACGACCTGTTTATATACGGAAAGGGCGACTGCTACAGCTACGGAGCCGCGTACGCCTATTACGCCAAGGCGATAGGTTATGAGGAGGCTTACGCCTGCAACAGCGGCGGCCACGGCTGGGCTGAGGTCGAGGGTAAATACTACGACCCCGAGTGGGACATGCACCACAATGAATACAATCACTTCGGTGTTGCTCCAGAGGATGACTGCGATGTTAACTACACCCGCGGTCTGGCTCCCGGTGAAGCGTGGATGAGAATCAAGGTTTAATTGGAAAACAAAAAGCGAGCAGGTTTTGGTCTGCTCGCTTTATACTATTTTTGCGGAAGATATTGCTTTAGTGTTTCAATTAGCTCTTTATCCTCGGACAGCTCTTTGGTTTCGCCGCTTTTTATCAGGCTGTCGCTGTAATTGAAATAGGCGCTGTAGTAATCGGCGCATTCGTCCCATTCGTCTTTCAGGCTGCCGCTCAGCGTGCCGGGCTTTACGCCGTATTGCTTTATGAGATAGTCCGTAAGATATTCGGTGAACAGCTTTTGTCCGTAGACGTTAAGGTGGTCAAGGTTGTAAAAATGCGCGTCGTCCTTAAGCCCCGTCTGAGCTATGTCGCGCTCAAGGTTCAGGTAATCGTATCCGTATTCGTTTACGATATCGCCTACGGTGTTGCTGCGCTCGAACCTTTCATATGTTCGCGTTACGACAATATGAGGAAAGCGCGCAAACACAACGTTTGTTAGGTTCTCGTCCTTGCAGTATTGCAAAAGCTCTCTGAGATTCTTTTCCTCAAGCGAGGTTATGGGCTTTTTCTTGTCGGCAAGCTTAGGCAGCATATTGTTCATTGAGCGCTGCGCGCTTCTGAATACCTTTGTTTCGTTTAAAATACCCTTAAGATAATTGTAGCCGCGCATTTTGTCGCCAGCAATCGTCATTTGGCAATCCATATTTGATGGAATGTCCTTCCATACGCTGTGGTACTTAATGATGGGGAAGAGGTATTCCTCGTAGCTTTCTTTAACGTTTTCCGAGATCCATTCCAGCTTTGTGCTGTCAAGCGGCACATTGTCGGCGTAATTGCGGAGGTTTTCCTCTTTTTCTGCCTCGGCTTCATCCCCGTACAGAGCGCCGTTAAGCTCAATTACAATAAGCTGAGGGCTTTGGCGGCTGAGTATGTTTTTTAGCTGAGCCTTGTAGTTTAAAATCGAGTTAGCCTGCGTTGCGAAAAGGTAGCTTGTTATACCGCTGTGCCGGTAAGCGCAGCCCGGGGCAAAGTCGGAGTAAACCTCGCTTGCGCCTAAAAATACAACGTCGAGCGACTCCTTGCTCTCGTCATAAAAGCCCTTTACGCGCTGGCGGTTGTGGTCGGCGTGGCAGAGCACATACTCCTGCAAAAACCCCAGCGACAAGGCTAAGGCAAGCGTCAGGCAAAAAACCTTGATAACGCGAATGATGTTCTTTTTCATATGTAAGAAATCCTTTGGTATTTGAAAACGGCAGGGACATAAAGCCCCCGCCTTTTGTCAGTCGTTGTTATTATACGCTGTAGTAGTAGTCGATTTCTTTTACTGCGTCATTTTCGATGTAGAACTGCAAAGACTTTTTGTCGCCGGCGTCATAAGCGTAATAAACGCCTACCTCTTTGTAGCCGTTGCCGTAAGCCGCAACTACATCCGAAACGCTGCTGCCTACCTGAATACCCTTGCCGGTGGGTTTTCCCTCAGTGGTTACTACGATTTCCAGAACGCGGTTTACTCCGCTTGAGTCAGGGTAAGAGTTGACTGCAAAGCCGTCGTAGGTGTAGGTCATGTCCTCGCCTTTGCCGTGACAGCTCAGCTCAGAGGAAACATCAAGGTAATCGCCGAGCGCTTCAATAGCGGGATCAAGCTCGGAGTTGAGCTCAACAGTTGCGCCGTTGTATGTAAACTTTACATCCTCGGCGGAAATAGCGGCGGCAGATGAAGATTCCTCGACCTTTGATGAAGCCGCGGCGGAAGAAGATGAAGCGTCCTTTGAAGATGATGAGCCGTTTGAGCCGCAGCCCGCAAGAGAAACTGCCGAAGTCAGCGCCAGAGCGGCGGCGGTAAGTGAAACAAGAATCCTTTTCATGTGTACCTCCTGAAATAAAATAAGGATTATACTTTCCCGCTCATTATATTACAGCAAAATCCGACAAATATCAAGAGCTTTTGCGTTATTTCCGCATTTTCGGCAGTTTTTGGAATTAAATGCAAAAAGCTGTGTATTATTGTATATAAATACACAATTACTCTTTTATGCCGCTTTATAAAAGATATTGAAATAATCCGCAAAATAGTGTATAATCAAATGAACAGGACATTCATCCGCTTTATAGCAGGCGGAATCCATACAGTTAATCAATCGGAGGAAATATGAAAAGTAAAGTAATAATTGCTGTTTTATGTCTTGCTTTCGGTGCGTCGGTACTTTCCGCGTGCGGCTCAGGCTCCGAAAGCAGCAGCTCAAAAAGCTCATCGTCAGCCGTTTCGGGAGCTTCCCAAAGCAAATCTGAAAAAAACTCGGAAACATCCGAAAGCAAAAAAGAGGATTCTTCGGCTCAGTCAAAGCAGCAGAGCGGCTCCGAAAAGGAGAGTTCAGCTCAGGTCAGCTCTCAGGGGCAGTCTTCTCAGTCGGGTCAGTCCTCTCAGTCAGAGCAGTCATCTCAGTCGCATCAGGCGTCGGGCGATGATAAGCAGAGCAGCGCCGGGCAGTCATCTTCATCGTCAAAGGGTGAAAAATCCAAGAGCTCCGGAGCTAAGGAGTCCCCGGCGTCATCGTCAAAGCAGGTTTCCGAGCCGTCGGGCGAAGAACCCATACAATACGACGAGTACGAGCTTCCGTTTATTCCCAACTAAAGACAGCATTTGTCTGTTCCGCCGCTGTTTGGTGACAGCGGCTTTTTTATTGAAGGAATTTTAAAAAAGTACTTTTATATACTTTGAATTTGTGATATACTAATCTGGTATCAATATACGGAGATGATAAAATGAGTCAAATCAAGCGAACCGAGCTTGCCGACGGCGTGTTTTTTACCGCCGTAAAGGACAGCAGGTTCAAAACCATGAAGATTTCCGCAAATATAATAGCCCCTTTAAGCCGCGAGACCGCCTCTGCTAACGCTCTTTTGTGCGGCGTGTTGTCAAGATCCACGGCGGCTTACCCTGACTTTACTGCCCTGAGCAAAAAGCTCAGCTCGCTTTACGGTGCGGAGCTGAACGTTTCTATCCGCAAGACGGGCGACAATCAGGTGCTTTCAATTTCAGCGTCGGGGCTCGACGACCGCTATACCCTCGAGGGCGAGAGCGTTGCCAAGGAGCTTTCAGTGCTTTTGTGCGGCGTTTTGTTTGAGCCGAACTTAAGCGGCGGAGCCTTTGTCGCGGAGGATGTGGAGCAGGAGCGCCGTCAGCTTCTGGATGTGATAGATTCAGAGTTCAACGACAAGCGGATATACGCAAACGCGCAGATGATCCGCTATATGTGTGAGAACGAGATTTTCGGATTGAATCGTCACGGCACGGCGGAAAAAATCAATGAGGCAACTCCCGAGTCGCTTTATCAGACTTGGAAAAACCTGCTTGATACCGCTGTTTTTGAGATAATTTATGTTGGCGACAGCTCTCCCGACAAAGCTCAAAAGGTGTTTAAGGACGCCTTTGCCTCAACAAAGCGCACGCCTGTAAGCGTTGAGACAGAGGTAGTCAGAAAAGCGGGCGAGCCTAAGCGCGTTACAGAGGAAATGAACGTATCCCAGTCAAAGCTTGTAATGGGCTTCAGAGCCGGTATTGCTTACCCCGACAAGGAGGTTCCGGCGGCAACGCTTATGTGCGCAATTCTCGGCGGGACGGCTCACTCAAAGCTGTTCTGCAATGTCCGTGAAAAACAGAGCCTTTGCTATTACTGCTCGTCTTACTACGAAAAGGTAAAGGGGCTTGTGATAATCAGCAGCGGCGTTGAGGGCGAAAACATCGATAAGCTTGAAAAGGGGATCCTTAAAGAAATAGAAGATATGAAAAACGGCGTTATAACCGATTTTGAGGTCGAGGCTGCAAAAATGGCTATAGTAAACGCCTGCAACACCTCAAACGATACCGTAAGCGGCATTGAAAGCTGGTACAGCAATCAGATAATCGGCGACGGCTTCAAGTCCATAGAGGAGATGACTCAGATCATCAACTCGGTCACAAAGGAAGAGGTCATCGCGGCTGCAAACAAACTGACGCTTGACACAGTTTATGTGTTGAAAAATAAGTGAGGGGGATAAGATGAATACCGAAATAAAAGAAGTAAAATCATCCCGCGCGGGCGACAGCTACTTTAAAATAAAGCATAGCTCGGGACTTAACATCTTTGTTTACCCCAAGCAGGGCTACCGCTCGGCTTACGCCATCATAGGAACAAATTACGGCAGCGTAAACACATGCTTTTCGTCCGACGGAGGAGAAAAGATAACCGTCCCCGACGGGATCGCCCATTACCTTGAGCATAAGCTTTTTGAGAGTGAAGAGGGCGACGCGTTTACAAGATATGCCGAAACGGGAGCCTCCGCCAACGCCTATACCGGCTTTGAAAAGACCTGCTATCTTTTCTCATGCACCGATAAATTCGACGAGAGCTTTGAGATACTGCTCGACTTCGTTCAGGATCCGTACTTCACCCCCGAGACCGTGGCGAAGGAGCAGGGGATAATCGGTCAGGAGATCAAGATGTACGACGATTCTCCCGACTGGCGCGTAATGTTCAATATGCTGGGCGGAATGTACCATAACCACCCCGTAAAAAAGGACATTGCCGGAACCGTGGAATCAATAGCCGAAATCACCGCCGAAAAGCTCTACGACTGCTACAACACCTTCTATAACCTCAACAATATGGTGCTGTGCGTTTCGGGCAACGTAACCGTTGAACAGGTGCTTAAAACCTGCGATAAAATGCTCAAGCCCTGCGATGAGCACACTATCGAGAATTACTTTGAACCGGAGCCTTACGAAATCGTGACTCCGTATGTTGAGCAGAGCTTTTCCGTTTCAATGCCTCTGTTTAATCTGGGCTTTAAGGAAAAGGCCGGGCTGCTTGACGAAAAGAAGCTTGCGTACACGGATATCCTCATGTCCGCGCTCGCCTCGCCAACAAGCGCGCTTTACCGCGACCTGCTCGACAATAATCTCATCAACAACACCTTCTCGTATGAGCTGTTTGAGGGCCCGGGCTACTGCTCGATAATCTTCGGCGGAGAGAGCCGCGCGCCCAAGCAGGCTGCCGAGATGATAAAGCGCTATATCGCCAAGGCAAAATCAGAGGGGATTTCCGACGAGGATTTCATCATCGCCAAAAAGGCGGTTTACGGCGACGCTGTTTCATCGCTCAACTCAGTCAGCAATATCTCAAATACTTTTGCTGACTATTACTTTAACGGCAACGAGTATTTCACCTACATCGAGGAGGTAGCCGCCGCTGAGAAAGCGGATATAGAGCGCCGCCTGAGCGAAATGCTCGACGTAAACAATTGCACCCTGTCAGTCGTTAAAAATGAAGATGAAGGAGGAGCGAAATGAGCACCTTTCATGTAAGCTTTCCGGGGCTTGGCTGGAATTTTACAATAAGCAATGTCGCCTTTACTATAGGCAGCTATTCCGTTTACTGGTACGGAATAATCATCACCGCGGGCTTGCTGCTCGCGCTGCTTTACGCGTGGCGCAGCGCTCCCCGATATAACGTAAACGCCTCAAAGCTTTTCAACTGCGTATTTGTAGGCCTTATTACGGGCATTATAGGCGCCAGGCTCTATTATGTGGCTTTCGCGTGGCATGAGTTTGCCGATGATCCGATATCGATACTGTATATCCACGAGGGCGGGCTTGCCATCTACGGCGGAATAATCGGCGCGCTTTTGGGCGGTTTTGTAATGGCGAGGATCCAAAAGCTTAAATTCATGCCTATTCTCGATATCACCATGGTGGGCTTCCTTATCGGCCAGGGAATAGGCCGCTGGGGCAACTTTATGAACCAGGAAGCCTTCGGAACCCCGACCGACCTGCCGTGGAGAATGGCGAGCGAGGGCACGGGCTTTGTTGCCGTTCATCCCTGCTTTTTGTACGAAAGCCTTTGGTGCCTGCTGGGCGTAGCCGTGCTCCATTTCTACGGAAAATACCGCCAGCGCTACGCGGGACAGATTTTCTACATGTACCTTGTGTGGTACGGCTTTGAGCGCATGTTTGTTGAAGGACTGCGCACCGACAGCCTGTATCTGCCGTTTGACCTGTTCGGCATGGAAATCAGGGTGTCGCAGGTGCTTTCGGCCGTTATTATGGCGGCAGGCATTGTAATGCTTATTATCAATCTTAAAAAGGAGGATCCGTTCTATGCAAATTATCGACGGAAAAAAGGTGTCAGCCGAGGTAAAGGCAAACGTAAAAAAGCTCACTGATGAATTAAAGGAAACACATGGTATCACCCCGGGGCTTGCGGTAGTTATCGTTGGCGACGATCCGGCTTCAAGGGTTTATGTAAACAATAAAAAGAAGGCTTGCGAGGCTGTGGGCTTTATCTCCGAGGAGTACGCTCTGCCTGCCGAAACTACCCAGGAGGAGCTGCTTTCTCTCGTTGATACACTCAACAATAAAGAGAGCATAAACGGCATCCTTGTTCAGCTTCCGCTGCCCAAGCACCTTGACGACAAGGCGGTTATCGAGGCTATCAGCCCCTTAAAGGACGTTGACGCGTTCCATGCCGTAAACGTCGGCAAAATAATGCTCGGCGAGTACGATTTTCTGCCCTGCACACCGGCGGGCGTTATGGAAATGCTCCGTTCATATGAGATACCCGTTGAGGGCAGGGAGTGCGTTGTTATCGGCAGAAGCAATATCGTAGGCAAGCCGATGAGCATGCTGCTGCTGCACGAAAACGGCACGGTCACCATCTGTCACAGCCGCACAAAGAACCTCGCAGAGGTCTGCAAAAGAGCGGATATCCTTGTAGCCGCTGTGGGTATCCCCGGGTTTGTAAAGGCTGATATGGTAAAGGACGGCGCCGTTGTTATCGACGTCGGCATGGACAGAGACGAAAACGGCAAGCTCTGCGGCGACGTTGACTTTGAGAACGTCAAGGACAAGTGCTCCTACATAACCCCGGTTCCCGGCGGCGTTGGTCCTATGACGATCGCAACGTTGATGAAGAATACCTTGGCAGCAGAAAATATAAACAGGATACTTTGAATAAAAAGAATGAAATCGGACTTGCCACAGGACTTGCATGGACTTCTGTCGGGGGAGAAACCTTACCTGTTGAAGTAGCAGTTATGAACGGAAGCGGTAAAATTGAACTCACGGGTTCACTTGGTGATGTTATGAAAGAATCCGCTCATGCTGCATTCACCTGCGTAAGATCAATGTCTGAGAAACTAAATATCGATCCCGAATTTTATAAGAATAAAGATATTCACATTCATGTTCCTGAAGGAGCTGTTCCAAAAGACGGTCCATCTGCTGGAATAACAATGGCAACTGCTATTACCTCTGCGCTCACAGGAAAGCCTGTTAGACACGATCTTGCTATGACAGGTGAAATAACCATCAGAGGTAATGTTTTGCCGATAGGCGGACTTAAAGAGAAAACTATGGCTGCTTACAGGCTTGGGATCAAAAAAATAATTATTCCATTAGAAAATAAATCCGATCTCGATGAAGTTGATCAAACCGTAAAGAACAGCATAGAATTTATTTATGCTGACAATATTGACACAGTACTTCATAATGCTCTTCTTTAAGAACGAATGGGGGATATAAATGAATTTTAATATTGTAGAATTTGAAGCTTCATATGGAAAATCAAAACAGATTCCTGAATCAGATATGCCTGAAATTGTTTTTTCAGGAAAATCAAATGTCGGAAAATCTTCATTGATTAATAAAATACTATATCGTAAATCAATTGCACGAGTAAGTGCTACTCCCGGTAAAACAACAACTATTAATTTTTTCAGATTA
>ONMK01000031.1 GCA_900318905.1 uncultured Eubacteriales bacterium
CTACCTCAATCAAAAGCGAGTTGACTATGATGTGTTCGCCGCATCATATTACCCGAGCTGGCACGGCAGCCTTGAAAACCTTACCGACGTATTCAACTATGTTGCAGGCATTTACGGCAAATACACTATGGTCGCCGAGACCTCATATCCCTTCACACTCGTCGATACCGACGGCCACGGCAACACAATCAGCCAATGGAACAACAATACGGGCGAGAACATGCTCTGGGACTTCTCGGCTCAGGGACAGGCTGACGAGGTGCGCGCTGTTATGAACGCCGTAAACAGCGTCGGCAACGGCAAGGGCTTGGGCGTGTTCTACTGGGAAGGCGCGTGGATCACCGTAGGGGACACCACGGGCAAAAGCGGCAGCGCGTGGACGCGGCAGTACAATAAGAATAAAGAGCTTTGGGAGCGTTACGGCTGCGGCTGGGCTGCCTCATACGGCGGTGAATATGACGCCGACGCGGAACGGTACTTTGGCGGAAGCGCGGTCGATAATCAGGCGTTCTTCGGCGCTGACGGCAAGGCTCTGCCTTCGCTTCACGTCTTTAAAAACGTAGTTACAGGCTCGATGGATATTGATGTTCTGCCCGGCGACGCGAACGGCGACGGCGTTGTTTCAATAAAGGACGTAACGACGCTCCAACGCTTCCTTTCGGAGTACGAGGAGCCGTCTGACGAGCGTAAGCTTTCCGCAGATGTTGACCGTGACTGCTTGCTGTCAATCAATGATGTGACCGCAATCCAGCGCTATCTTGCTGAGTATGATATAGAATTGCTGTAGGCAGTTTTGCCTGTGATTTACAACATTAACAAAAATAAAGATACTTTTGATACATTTCTGTACTATCGTGAAAATTCACGAAAAAAGTCTTTTTAATTCTAATACGGTAAAAAAATCCGCCAATCTATATTATAATATATACTGTATTTTTATCATACCCTTATTAGGTGAAAATGGAGGAATAATCATGGAAAAGAAAGAGCTTATGTACGAAGGCAAAGCCAAAAAAGTTTATGCCACCGAGAACCCCGATTACTGCGTAGTATCTTATAAGGACGACGCCACCGCGTTCAACGGCGAGAAGAAGGGAACAATCGTAGGCAAGGGCGTTGTAAACAACCGCATGTCAAACTTTATGTTCAAGCTGCTTGAGGAAAAGGGCGTTCCCACCGACTTTGTCGAGGAGCTCAACGACCGCGACACCGTTCTTAAAAAGGTTACTATCGTGCCTCTCGAGGTTATCGTAAGAAACAAGGCAGCCGGTTCTTTCTCAAAGCGTTTCGGCGTTCCCGAGGGAACAGCTTTCAAGTGCCCCACTCTTGAGTACTGCCTCAAGGACGACGCTCTCGGCGACCCCATGATCAACGACAGCCAGATCATCGCTATCGGCGCTGCTACCAAAGAGGAGCTTGACACTATAGCCGAGTACACCATGAAGATCAACGAGGTTATGGTAGAGTTCTTTAAGCAGTGCAACGTTGACCTCATCGACTTCAAAATAGAGTTCGGCAGACTTCCCGACGGCACTATCATTCTCGCCGACGAGATCTCACCCGACACCTGCCGCTTCTGGGATATGGACACTCAGGAAAAGCTCGACAAAGACCGTTTCCGCCGCGATATGGGCGGTGTTGAAGAGGCTTATGCCGAGATGATGAAGCGCGTCGGCCTTGATAAATAATATACTGAAATCAACCAAACCCAATATCCGGATGGTGAAATTTTGAGTAATTCAATTGATCGATACAACAAGGAAGGCCTGCACGAGGAGTGCGGAGTCTTCGGCGTCCTCAGCGACGGATCACTGCACCCCGCTTACGCTTGCTATAACGGACTTCTTGCGCTTCAGCACAGAGGTCAGGAGAGCTGCGGCATCGCGGTGTCCGACGAAGGCGTAATTGATTATCATAAAAACATGGGACTGGTCAGCGAGGTTTTCAGCAACGATATCCTCGACTCGCTGGACGGTCAGATGGGGATTTCTCACGTTCGATATTCAACAGCAGGCGGCTCTGTGCTTGAAAACGCGCAGCCGCTTGTTATGCGTTATGTAAAGGGTACTATCGCCGTTGCTCATAACGGCAACCTTACAAACGCGGTTGAGATCCGCCGCGAGCTTGAACAGAGAGGCGCTATCTTCCAGACGACGATCGACAGCGAGGTCATCTGTTATCTTATCGCGCGCGCAAGACTGCACTGCCATAAGGTAGAGGAGGCGGTAGCTGAGGCTATGCGCCGCATTCAGGGCGCGTATTCTCTGCTTGTAATGAGCCCCCGTAAAATAATCGCAGCCCGCGATCCTCACGGCTTCCGTCCGCTGTGTATCGGCAAGTTCAACAATTCCGTTGTCGTAGCCAGCGAGAGCGCGGCGCTTGACGCCTGCGGAGCCAAGTTCATCCGCGACGTAGAGCCGGGCGAGATCATCGTCATCGACGGCGAGGGCGGGGAAGGCTATCACAGCCTGCGCCCCGACTTCCCCGAAAAGAAAAAGTCTATCTGTATTTTTGAATACATTTATTTTGCCCGCAGCGACTCGCTCATTGACGGCGTAAGCGTATATGAGGCGCGCAAGCAGGCGGGGCGAATCCTTGCACGCACCTGTCCCGTTGAGGCTGATATGGTAATAGGCGTTCCCGAATCGGGAATCGACGCGGCTATAGGCTACGCCGAGGAATCGGGAATACCCTACGAAAAGGCTATAGTCAAAAACGCCTATATCGGCAGAACCTTCATAAAGCCCAGCCAAAAGGAGCGCATGAAGAGCGTGCGGATCAAGCTGAATCCTATCGGCGATATGGTAAAGGGCAAGCGCGTTATTATGATAGACGACAGCATCGTGCGCGGCACCACGGTCGATCGGATCGTAACAATGCTCCGTGACGCGGGCGCTAAGGAAGTGCATATGCGCATCAGCTCGCCGCCGTTTATGTGGCCTTGCTATTACGGTACCGACATTCCTTCGCGCGGAGAGCTTATTGCCGTAAACCATACTATTGACGAGATAACAAAGCTCAGCGGAGCGGATTCTCTTGCTTACCTTCCCGTTGAGTCGCTCCATGAAATGATCGGCTACGCGCCCACAGGCTTCTGTCAGGGCTGCTTTACGGGCGAATATCCCGCCGAGACCACCAAGCTCACCCTCGAGGGCAAAGAGCGGGGCGGAATGGAGTTCTCGGGACGCGACGCGTCACCGTGCGTATCAAAGGACGAAAACTGATTTAATTTATTGACGGCAGATTGGAGAAAACACTATGATAAAAGATACCTATGAATCACCCTTGTCGGCGCGTTACGCAAGCAAGGAAATGAAATACATCTTTTCACCCGACAAAAAGTTCAGAACATGGAGAAAGCTCTGGATAGCTCTTGCCGAGGCTGAAATGGAGCTCGGTCTGCCTGTCACTCAGGAGCAGATCGACGAGCTTAAGGCTCACGCCGACGACATCAACTACGACGTTGCCGTTGAGCGTGAAAAGCTTGTCCGTCACGACGTAATGAGCCACGTTTACGCTTACGGCGTTCAGTGCCCAAACGCAAAGGGCATCATCCACCTGGGCGCGACCTCATGCTACGTCGGCGACAACACCGATATTATCATTATGACCGAGGGCCTGCGCCTTATCCGCGACAAGCTGATCACCGTTATCCGCAACCTTGCTAAGTTCGCTGATGAGTACAAGGCGCTTCCCACCCTTGCGTTCACTCATTTTCAGCCCGCTCAGCCCACCACGGTAGGCAAGCGCGCCACACTTTGGCTGCAGGAGCTTTTGATGGACCTTGAGGATGTGGAGTATCAGCTTTCAAAGGCAAAGCTCCTCGGCTCAAAGGGCACAACCGGCACACAGGCAAGCTTTTTGGAGCTGTTTGACGGCGACCATGAAAAGTGCAAGCAGATCGACAAAAAAATCGCCGAGAAGATGGGCTATCAGGCTTGCTTCCCTGTTTCGGGACAAACCTATTCAAGAAAGCTCGATTCCCAGTTTCTCAACGTTTTGGCGGGAATCGCCCAGTCGGCGGCTAAGTTCTCGAACGATATCCGACTTCTGCAGCACCTTAAAGAGGTTGAGGAGCCGTTTGAAAAGAATCAGATCGGCAGCTCGGCAATGGCTTATAAGCGTAATCCCATGCGCAGCGAGCGCATCGGTTCGCTGTCGAGATATGTAATGGTCGACGTGCTCAACGGCTATTTCACCACGGCTACCCAGTGGTTTGAGCGCACCCTCGACGACTCGGCCAACAAGCGCCTGAGCGTTCCCGAGGCTTTCCTCGCGGTTGACGGCATTCTTTCACTTTACGCAAACGTCGCCGACGGCCTTGTGGTTTATCCCAAGGTCATTGAGCAGCGCCTCAGGAAAGAGCTTCCTTTCATGGCTACCGAAAACATTATGATGGACGCCGTAAAGAAGCGCGGCGCCGACCGTCAGCAGCTTCACGAGAGGATAAGAGTCCACTCAATGGCAGCCTCAAAAGTTATCAAGGAAGAGGGCGGCGAAAACGACCTGCTCCAGAGGATCGCGGCGGACGAAGCCTTCGGCGTTACTCTTGAAGAGCTTGAAAACATTTTGCAGCCCGAAAAATACACGGGCAGGGCAAAGGAGCAGACCGAGGACTTCCTCAGCGAATGTGTTGCTCCCGTGCTTGAAAAGTACAAGGACATTGAATCCGACAAACCCGAAATCAACGTATAATTATCACAGTTTACATATAAAGGAGAAAATACCATGGTAAAAGCAATCGTAGGCGCCAACTGGGGCGACGAGGGCAAGGGCAAAATCACCGACGTTCTCGCCAGCGGCAGCGATATGGTGATCCGCTTTCAGGGCGGTGCCAACGCAGGCCACACTATCATCAACGACTACGGAAAGTTCGCGCTTCATCAGCTTCCTTCGGGCGTGTTCCACCAAAACATAGTCAACATCATCGGCAACGGCGTTGCCTTCAGCGTGGAGAATTTTGTCAAGGAAATGAAGGAGCTTAAGGATCGCGGCGTTCCCGAGCCCAACATCATCATCTCCGACCGCGCTCAGATTGTTATGCCGTACCACGTAGCGTTTGACTGCTACGAGGAGGAGCGTCTCGGCAAAAACTCATTCGGCTCAACAAAGAGCGGTATCGCGCCCTTCTATTCCGATAAATACTCAAAAATCGGCTTCCAGATCAACGAGCTTTATGATGATCCCGATTCGCTCAAGGCAAAAATCAGCCACGCGCTCGAAATCAAGAACGCCACTCTTAAAAACCTTTACAACAAGCCTCCTATCACCGAGGAGGAGGTTTTTGATAAGCTTATGGAGTATAAGGAGCAGCTTGCGCCCTATGTAGGCGACGCGTTCACCGTTGTCCATAACGCGCTCAAGGAGGGCAAGACCATCCTGCTCGAAGGTCAGCTCGGCTCGCTTAAGGATACCGACTTCGGCATTTATCCCATGGTCACTTCATCAAATACTATCGCGGGCTACGGCGCAGTAGGCGCGGGCATTCCTCCCTATGAAATCAAGGAGATAGTAACTGTAGTAAAGGCTTATTCAAGCGCTGTAGGCGCGGGCGAGTTCGTTTCCGAGATTTTCGGCGACGAGGCTGACGAGCTCAGACGCCGCGGAGGCGACGGCGGCGAATTCGGCGCCACAACAGGCAGACCGAGAAGAATGGGCTGGCTCGATTTGGTTGCCACACGCTACGGCTGCATGGTTCAGGGCGCTACTCAGGTAGCGTTTACCGTCCTTGATGTTCTGGGCTATCTTGACGAGATCCCCGTTTGCGTAGGCTATGAGCTTGACGGTGAGGTTATCGATTACTTCCCGTCAACAACAAAGCTCAAGCGCTGCAAGCCTATCCTCAAAAAGCTTCCGGGCTGGAAGTGCTCTATCAAGGGCATCAAAAACTACGACGAGCTTCCCAAGGAGTGCCGCGATTACATCGAGTTTGCCGAAAAGGAAATCGGCGTGCCGATCAAAATGGTATCCAACGGCCCGTCGCGTAATGACATTATCTATCGTTAATCTTTAATTCAATATAAATGGGCGCGCCTGAGTGTGCGCCCTAAAGTTATTTTTTGTGGGGGGAAAGCTTATGAAGGAAACAGTAATCGTCCTTGATTTCGGCGGTCAGTATAATCAGCTGATCGCCCGCCGTGTGCGCGAGTGCAACGTGTATTGCGAAATTCTGCCGTACACCGTCGATATTGAGCGTATAAAGGAAATAAATCCCAAGGGAATCATATTTACGGGAGGCCCCAACAGCGTTTACGATCCCGCTTCTCCGCACTACACGCCCGAAATTTTTACCCTCGGCATCCCGATTCTCGGAATCTGCTACGGCTGTCAGCTTATGGCTTACTCGCTTGGCGGCAACGTTGTTTCCGCCGAGGACAATTCCGTCAGCGAATACGGAAAAACGGTTACCGAATACAGCACGGACAGCGCGCTCTTCAATGACCTTCCCGAAAGAGGAGTATCGTGGATGAGCCACCGCGATTATATAAACGTTGTCCCCGACGGCTTTACCGTAACGGCGACTACCGCTCACTGCCCCGTGGCGGCAATGGCTGATGACGAGAAGAAGCTTTACGGCGTGCAGTTCCATCCCGAGGTAAATCACACCGAGCACGGCAGCGACATGCTGCGCAGCTTTCTCTACAATGTATGCGGCTGTGTGGGCGAGTGGAAGATGGACAGCTTTATCGACGACACCGTTGCCGAAATAAAGGCCAAGGTAGGGGACAAGGGCGTTGTTCTCGGACTTTCGGGCGGCGTTGACAGCTCCGTTGCCGCCGCGCTTTTAAGCAAGGCTATCGGAAAACAGCTCACCTGCGTATTTGTCGACCAGGGGCTTATGCGCAAGGACGAGGGCGACTTTGTCGAAAACACTTTTACAAAGCTGTTTGACATGAACTTTGTCCGCATAAACTGTCAGGAGGAGTTCCTTTCAAAGCTTAAGGGTATCTCCGACCCCGAGGAAAAGCGCAACGTTATCGGGACCGAATTTTATAACGTTTTCTGGAACAAGATCCGCGAGGAATACGGCTCGGGCTTCTTCGCCCAGGGCACGATTTACCCCGACCGCATTGAAAGCGGTAAGGGCGACGCGGCAAAAATAAAAACCCACCATAATCAGGTAGGCGTACCGAAGGACATCAAGTTTGAGGGAATCATCGAGCCTCTCAAAGACCTTTTCAAGGACGAGGTCCGCGCGGTAGGCGAAAAGCTCGGTCTGCCGCATGAGCTTGTATGGCGCCAGCCGTTCCCCGGTCCCGGACTGGGCGTGCGCGTTATCGGCGAAATCACCGCAGAGCGCGTAAAGACCTTGCAGGAGGCGGACGCGATTCTGCGCGATGAAATGGATAAATGCGGCTACGCAAAGGAGCTCAGCCAGTTTTTTGCGGTGCTTCCGGGCGTAAAGACCGTTGGAGTAATGGGCGACGCGCGCACCTATGACGAGCTTGTAGCGATCCGCGCCGTAACAACCGACGACTTCATGACCGCCGACTGGGCAAAGATACCCTATGATATCCTCGGCAGCGTCAGCAACCGCATTATCAACGAGGTAGAGCACGTCAACAGGGTAGTCTACGACATCACCAGCAAACCTCCGGGAACTGTGGAGTGGGAATAAGAATAAAAGTCAAATAAACGGCTTAAACATTGAATTTTTGGAATCTCAAATTTTTTGTTGATACTGTTTAATATTATTCACAATAAAATTATTAAAGATGGAACCCCTTCTCGTTTGAACGCTAAGTTCATTCGAGAAGGGATTTGTATTATATTAAGAACTTCTCACGAAATCGTGAGAAACGCTTGAAATAATAAGAATATTATGGTATAATCTGATAAACCATAATTATCCAAGTTGCGAGGTGTTGTTATGGCTGTTTGCTATAATAACTTATGGAAATTATTAATTGACAGAAATATGAATAAAACCGACTTAAAGGAAGCGGCAGGTATTAGTTTTAATGTTATGGCTCGGATGGGAAAGAACGAAACGATCTCATTTGACAGCATTGAAAAGATTTGCATGGTGCTTGATTGCAATATCGGTGATATTATAGAAATCGTCAAGCCGAAAAAGGAAGTAAAAAAGCCAAAAACCATAGAGCTGTTCGCCGGTGCCGGCGGTTTGGCATTGGGAATTGAACGGGCAGGATTCGATACTATCGGTTTGATCGAATTTGATAAGGATGCTTCCGATACATTAAGAGCAAACAGACCGGAATGGCGCGTTATCAACGATGATATTGCCAATATATCTTGTTTGAATTTGAAGGAATACTTCAATCTTCAAAAAGGTGAACTTGATTTACTGTCCGGCGGTGCTCCCTGTCAGAGTTTTTCATATGCCGGTAAACGACTGGGTCTGGAGGATGCCCGAGGTACATTGTTTTATCATTACGCAAAGTTCTTAGAGCAGCTCCAGCCGAAAATGTTTTTGTTTGAAAATGTCAGAGGCTTGTTGACTCACGATAAAGGGCGTACATTTAAAACAATAACAGATATATTTGAAAGCACAGGATATTCCATACAAAGGAAGGTTTTGAACGCTTGGGACTACGGTGTTGCACAAAAAAGAGAGCGTTTAATTACCATAGGAATCCGAAATGATTTACTTGATAAAATCCGGTTTGAGTTTCCAAGTCCCCATGAGTACAAGCCTGTTTTAAGGGATATATTATTGGATTGCCCTGAGAGTGAGGGAACACCCTATTCGGAATACAAACGTAAAATATTTGAATTGGTACCGCCCGGAGGATACTGGAGAGATATCCCTGAAGATATTGCGAAAGAGTATATGAAAAGCTGTTGGTATATGGAAGGCGGCAGAACAGGTATTCTTCGCAGATTAAGTCTTGACGAGCCGTCACTAACAGTTTTGACCTCTCCGAGTCAAAAGCAAACAGATCGCTGCCACCCATTGGAAGCGCGTCCGTTTACCGTTCGGGAGAACGCCCGCTGTCAGAGCTTCCCTGATGAATGGGTGTTCAAAGGCAGCGTCAGTTCGCAGTATAAACAGGTAGGAAACGCGGTGCCTGTCAATTTGGCGTACGATATCGCAAAAGAAATCAAAAAGGCTTTGGAGGAAGCATGATGTGGAATTTAAGCTTTATCAGTGAGGAAGATTTTAGCAATCACGTAAAAGCCACTATCGGTAAATACGGCGAAAAGCTGGAATCCTTTGACTTAAAGAGGTTCAACAAAAACATTATTGACCCGATAAAGCTGATTTTTGATAAAACGGTTTATCAGGCGACTTGGGAGCAAATCGTCAGCAATGAGATTTTCCGGCAGCGAGATAAATCAAACAACAATGATATCGGGTATTTTCACCAGCGCATATTTCATTACTTTGATAAATGCCATGTTCCTGACAACGGTAAGGAGGGCGGCTGGGATGTAATTTATCAAAATCCCAACGGAATAGCTTTGCCTGACGGCAGTGTAGTTCATACTGTCTATGTTGAGATGAAGAACAAGCACAACACGATGAATTCTGCTTCAGCCGGAAAGACGTTTATCAAAATGCAGCACCAGATATTAAACGACGATGATTGCGCTTGCTTTTTAGTTGAAACCATTGCGCAACGTTCTCAAAATATTAAATGGGAAACTACCGTTGATAAGAGAAAAGTTGGGCATAAACTTATTCGCAGAGTCAGTATTGATAAGTTCTATGCGCTGGTGACAGGACAAGAGGATGCTTTCTATCAAATGTGTATGGTGCTGCCATCCGTTATTGAAAAAGCAGTCAAGGAGTTTGAAGGCTCCGTCGTTCCGCATGATACAGTTATTGACGAGCTTACAGCTTTGGCTGAAAAGCAGAATATTAATTCTGAGGATTTGGCAGTTGCGATGGCTACATATTTACTGGGATTTGGGACATATTTAGGTTTTGCAAATTGATACTGTTTTATTTTACGCCAAAAATAATAGGCAGAATAGCGATAATACAGGTATAAAAATCCGCCAATGCAAACCAATATTTTTAGTGTTAAAATGAATTAAGCAAGTGGGAATAATTCTAATAGAGAATAAAAAATGCCGTCAAGCTTTTTAGCTCGGCGGCATTTGTGTTTTATTTTACTTATCCTATTTTAAAATATTCCTCTTTTGTCATCTCAAGCTCTATTATTTTCCAATCTTCTCCGTTGATGTTCACGTATGAATCCTCCAGAGTATCGGATTTGCGGAAGCCTGTTGACAGGTAACACTTATACGCGGCGATATTTTGCTCAATAACGCCAATAGTAACGGTATCTGCCCGCATTAATTCAAAGGCGTATTTAAGCCCCAGCGCAAGCATTTTCTGCCCGATTTTTTGCCCGCGCTTTGAGCTGTCGACAATTACCCAGCCGAGGCGGAGGATTTTATTATCGCCGTTGATATATCTCAGGATAAAGTGACCGACAGCGCCCGTTTCGTCAAAAGCCGTCATCGGATAGAAATTATCTTCCTCGGCGCAATCGCCGTTTTTGTCAAAATACATTTGGTTAATTATGTCGGCTGAAATCGGGAAGTCACAGAAACGTTTTCCGCCCCAAAAGTTGAACACCGTTTCATCCTTGCACCATAACGCTATTTTTTCAGCGTCGCATTTTTTATAAGCCCTTAATCTTATCATAGTCAATCACCTTTAAATTTTATTTTTTATTATTATACTGATAAAAAATATTGTGTCAATATTAGTTTATGATATTGACTTAATAGCTAAATTATTATATAATATAGAAGAAAAATTTAGCAAATCCACTATGAATTTGCGGAATATTTAGGAGGATTGAAATGGCACGCTTAGACGAATTTGTCAATAACGTTATTTCGGAGGGGCTTGCGAAGAAAACAGCCAACGGCGCCGAGGTTTCTAACCTCGCAAAGGTTATTTCCGATGAAGAGGCGAGCATCACCGAGGCATACGCCAAAATCGGCGAGCTCTATGTTCAGCAGCATTCCGACGATGCTGACGAGAGCGAGCTTGGCAAGATGGTTGCCGACGTTAAGGCAAGCAAAAAGACAATCAAAGACAGCAAGCTGAAAATCGGCGAGCTGATGGGCGTTAACTTCTGCCCGACCTGCTGTGAAGAGGTTGACGACGACGCGCTCTACTGCAACAACTGCGGCGCTAAAATGCCCGTTAAGCTGCTGCCCGGCATGGTTCTTTGCCCGCACTGCAACAAGGCTGTCAGAGAGGGTATTCGTTTCTGCACCAACTGCGGCGGTTCTATGGTTGAGGAGCCCAAGCCTGAAACTAAGGTTTGCCCCAACTGCGGATGGGAGACCACCGACCTTGAAGTTGAATTCTGCGACGGCTGCGGAAGAAGAATCAGCGCTTCCAAGGAAGAGAAAGAGGCTGAGGAAGTTAAGGAGCCCAAAAATAAGGTTTGCCCCAACTGCGGATGGACCGTATTTGACATTGAAACAATGTTCTGTGACGAGTGCGGCAGACGTCTTGAAGAGGCTGAATAATCGGACATTTTCAGAGCGGTATGAAAACATGCCGCTCTTTTTTCTTTTTATGTATTGCGCTTAAAGGCTTTTTCGTTTATAATAATGTCAAAACAATGTAAGGAGAGAGTAATATGCAGGAAAATGTAAGACCCGAATCAATGGAAAGAATCACTACCGAGGCGCTTGCCAACGCGTTTATCGACGAGCAGCTTGAAGCCCTTAAGGCTCAGATCGGCGATAAGAAGGTGCTTTTGGCGCTTTCGGGCGGAGTTGACAGCTCGGTCGTTGCCGCGCTGCTTATAAAAGCTATCGGCAAAAACCTCGTTTGCGTACATGTAAATCACGGACTTCTCCGCAAGGGCGAGCCCGAGCAGGTCGTAGAGGTGTTCCGCAACCGGATGAACGCAAACCTTGTTTATGTTGACGCTGTTGACCGCTTCCTTGACAAGCTCGCAGGCGTTGCCGAGCCCGAAAAAAAGAGAAAAATCATCGGCGCCGAGTTTATCCGCGTATTTGAGGAAGAGGCGCGCAAGCAGGACGGCATTGAGTTCCTGGCTCAGGGCACAATTTACCCCGACATCATAGAGAGCGACGGCGTAAAGGCTCACCACAATGTAGGCGGACTTCCCGAGGATCTGCAGTTTGAGCTTGTTGAGCCGCTTAAGTTCCTATTTAAGGATGAGGTAAGAGTAGTGGGCAAGGCGCTCGGCCTGCCCGACGGCATGGTTTACCGTCAGCCGTTCCCGGGTCCCGGCCTCGGAGTTCGCTGCCTCGGAGCTATCACCCGCGACAGACTTGAGGCGGTTAGGGAGAGCGACGCTATCCTCCGCGAGGAATTTGCCAAAAACGGTCTTGAGGGCAAGGTTTGGCAGTACTTTACCGCCGTTCCCGACTTTAAGTCCGTAGGCGTTAGGGACGGCAAGCGCACCTTTGCGTACCCCGTTATAATCCGCGCCGTAAACACCAAGGACGCTATGACCGCAACGGTCGAGAACGTTCCGTTTGAGCTTTTGCAGCACATAACCGCAAGGATCACCGCGGAGGTAGAAAACGTGAACCGCGTTCTTTACGACCTTACACCCAAGCCCTCGGGCACAATTGAGTGGGAATGATATTGACTTAACATCTAATATAATTAATGGCAGATAGTATTGCGTGCTATCTGCCAATATTTATATTATTTACATTTTTTGTGGAATACGAAAAAACAGTATCGTAAATATCTCAAGGTCTATATTTAAATGCTATATGTTGTTTTTTACATCACGCTTTCCATACATCACTCTTAAGATAGAAACTGTTTTTTGGTTTTAGTCCACCGAGTAGAATACAAGGTAGTTGTCAACCTGCATATATCGAATACTGTTTTTGTATATCGGAAACCGCTTGGGCATATTGTCAAGGCTTTCAATTCTGTTTTGAAACCGTGATATTTGAGCGTCGGCGTTTTCGGGTGACATAAGTGTAAAAGCGATATATTCGTAAATCACTCGGATATCATTATCTGCCTGCGATGAAATAGTTACTGTATAACTCACAGATGATAGTCCTTTCTTATATCGGCAAACGCTTGCTTAACAGGTTTTGTGTTTCCGTTGTTGACATCGTCAATTCCTTTTTGCAATTCAGAATCAATTTCCTGTTCGGTAAGCTGATTGAAATTCAATACGGATTCCGCAGGCAGCTTCAAATCAAACGGCAATCCTCTTTGCAGAATGATTTGTTTATAAAACATATTGATAGCATTGGAAGCGGGAATACCGAGAGCGGATAATATTTTTTCAGCCTGTTCTTTTAATTCAGGCTCAATTCTTACATAAAGATTTGCTGTTTTTGACATAACTATGCCCCTTTCAAATTATCTGTAACTATTATACACGATTGTAAGTACAAA
>ONMK01000038.1 GCA_900318905.1 uncultured Eubacteriales bacterium
GTTACCGTCGATAATAGCGGAAAGTGAGTTTTTAGAGCCCTTTTCAAGAGCGCCGTCAAGGGTTCTGCCGCCGCGCAGCTCTTCCTTAATACGCTCGGCGGTAATAACGTTACAGTCAACGCCCATACCGATTGAAAGGATAAGACCCGCGATACCGGGCAGCGTCATTGTAAACGACGGGAATATCGTAAAGTATCCCGAAATAGCCGCAACCGAAAGCGCCATCTGACCGATAAGTGAAATTACCGCGATGAAGCCCGGGAGACGGTAGAATGAAATCATGATAATGATGATAATAGCAAACGCGATAGCGGCTGCCCAGCCCATAGCGAGCAGAGCGTTCTGACCGAGCGTGGGGCTGATGTTGCCGTATGTTACGGGTTCAAGCTTAAAGGGAAGCGCGCCGGCCTTGATCTTGTTAGCAAGATCTGTTGCGGTAGCCGGGGTAAAGTTGCCCGAAATGATTGCCTTGCCGTCGGTAATAACCGCGTTTACGGTAGGAGCGGAAATCATCTGATCATCCATCCAGATTGAAACAACCTTGTCCTTGTACTCGGATGTGATGCTCGCGAACAAATCCTTACCCTCGTCGGTAAGAGTCAGTTCAACAACACTTTCAGCTACGCCGTTTGTTCCGTTCTGGAAGCCCGCCTTTGCGTCCGCTACGGACTTACCGTCCATAAGAACCTTTTCGGCGGTCTCTCCTTTCGGAGTAAGGAAAATCTTGTTCCCGTTTTTGTCAACCGTAGCTTTCGTATAGGAATTGCCCGGACGGAAAGACAAATAAGCCTCAGCCGAAATCTCGCTGATCGCCTCATTGGCGTTGTATTCCTTTTCGTCTGACTTCCACGGGAAACGAACGATGATTCTGTTGTGTACGGAATCCGCGTAAAGCTCGTAATCCGTAATACCCGAAGTTACCATTCTTGTTTCAATGGTCGCCTTTGCAGCCTCAAGCTCTTCTTCCGATGCGTCGTAGTTGTCTGCAGGCTTGAATGTTGCGTTTACACCGCCGCTGATGTCAATTCCCCATCGAATGTCGCCCACACCCTTGAGCACCGTGGTTTTGTTGTCGCCGTTATAGTAGGCGATACCGAAAATCGCGGTAAACGCAAAGGCAAGAATCAACAAAGCGACGATGAAGAACACAGGCTTTGGAACTCTTTTCATCATGCCTAAAAAACCTCCGTAAAATTATTGTGCAAGTACAGAAAAAACCGCTAAAGCGGTTCATTGAAGGACTATTGCCGCAACGGGCTGCCCTTCCGCACTTGGCTATCTGATGGCACGCAAAAACTCTGTTATGCGTGCATAGTTACAGACATAACAGAGTTATTATAAGATTTTTTTGTAAAATTGTCAATAGAATAAAGAATATTTGCAAGGATTTTTTTATCTTTATCGATTTTGCATAAATAAGCGTCGAAAACCGCTTATTTGACCTCCTCCAAAGCTCCGGGCAGCGCTCCCGACTTTATCTGATTTGCGAGCTTATCAGCGTCTTCCTTAGTGAAATCACCCGAAAGAATGGCGTTGCCGTCGGTTATAGGATCATTTACGGTGGGCGCGGAAATCATTTCGTCGTCAAGCCAAATTGAAACGATATGATGAATATACTTGGTTGTGATTTCCTCAAAGGTCTTTGCGCCCTCTTCGGTAAACTTTAAATCAATAACATAGGAACTCTCGGCGCTTGTTCCCTGCTGCAGCCTTGATTCTGCGGTTTTTATCGCGGAACCGTCCATAAGCACCTCTTCCGTCTCACCGGTCGGCGTCTTGTAAACAGTGGTTCCGTCCGGTTTTTGCTCGGTGAACTTATATTTATTTTCCGGCCGGAATGTCAGCTTTGCCGGAGTCGAAAGGTACTCGCTTACTTCGTTTTCTTTAATGCTCTGCCAATCTTCGGCGGAGTATTCCACTGTGATGGTATTTGCGTCCGCATCCGTTTCCACCACATAATTTTTGATATCAAAAGCGGCAAGGCGCGTCTCCAAAACATTTTTTGCGACCGCAAAAGCATCCGCGTCAAATACGGCGCCCTTGCTTGGCTTAAATACAATTACGGTCTTATTGTCGTCCGCTTCACTTCCGCTGTTATCTTCTGTTGAACACCCCGAAAACAACAGAGCGGAAACCAGTGCAAAAATCAGCGCAAACGCAATAATTGACTTTTTCATACTTTACCTCCTCAAAATAAAAACCTGACAGGAAATTCCGTCAGGTTTATCATAGCATAGCAATTTACTGTTGTCAATTATTTACTTTGAAAGCAGTTTTTCACAAGCTGCAAGCTTTACGCAGATGCAGAATACATCCATAGCCTCCTGAAGCTCGTCATTCGGAGGGAAGGAAGGCGCGATACGGATGTTTGAATCCTTGGGGTCGTTGCCGTTGGGATAAGTTGCGCCTGCGCCTGTGAGGACAAGTCCTGCCTCTTTACAGAGAGCTACAACACGCTTTGCTGTGCCGTCCATTACATTGATGCTTACAAAGTAGCCGCCGTTGGGGTTGGTCCACTCGCCTATCCCCACGGGAGTAAGCTCGTTTTTCAGGGTGCTGAGCACGATCTCAAACTTTGGAGCGAGAACAGCCTTATGCTTCTTCATGTGCTCAAGAACGCCCTCATAGCTGCCGAAATACTTTACATGGCGCAGCATGTTGAGCTTATCGTAGCTGATTACTTCATAATTATAGCGCTCTTTAAACACCTTCATGTTGTTGGGCGACGCTGCCATAGCGGCTACGCCCGCTCCCGGGAAGGTGATTTTTGATGTTGAACAGAACAGCAGAGGCAGATCCTCGTTGCCTGCTTTTACGCACTCGTCATAAATGTTGAGAAGCTCGTCGGGTGTGTCGGTAACATCGTGAACGCAGTAGGCGTTATCCCACATGATGCGGAAATCCTTGGCGGCGGGCTTAAGATTTGCAAAACGCTTTACGGTTTCGGCGCTGTAGGTGATTCCCTGAGGATTTGAGTACTTTGGAACGCACCAAATGCCCTTTATGCTGTCGTCAGAGGAAACAAGCTCCTCGATCATATCCATATCGGGCCCGTCCTCGGACATGGGAACGGGGATCATTTCAAAGCCGTAGTAGCCGGTAATGCCGAAGTGACGGTCATAACCGGGCACGGGACAGAGGAACTTTCTGTTTTCAACCTCGTACCAGGGCTTGCAGCCCTCGGCAACAGGCTTTGTCATAAGGCAAGAAATCGCATCGAACATCATGTTAAGGCTTGAGCTTCCGCCGACCATAACATTTTGATAGTCAACGCCGAGAATATCGCCGAACAGCTTGCGGCACTCCTCAATGCCCTCGAGGATACCGTAGTTGCGGCAGTCCATTTTGTCCGCTCCTACAAATTCAGACTTGCTGTTGATCACATCGAGCATATCAAGTGAAAGGTCAAGCTGAGCCTTGCCGGGCTTGCCGCGCGCCATGTTGAGGTTAAGGCCCTTGCCTTTTACATCCTCATACTGATTTTTAAGCGCCTGATACTCCTGCTCAAGCTCCTGAGCGCTGCAGTTAAAATAATTCATTTTGGATTCTCCTTACTTATCAGCTGCATAATTTATTGCTTTTTCTATAATATTGTATATCATAGAGCAGATAAATGCAAGTCTTTTTTGAATTTCCTGCATTTTCAGTGTTTTGTAAATAAAAAAACAGACTTACCGCCGAATCATTGGTAAGTCTGTTGAATTTGTTATCGGTTTTATGCCGATCAATAGTACTGATAATAGTAATAGTTGCGTTTGCCGTGTTTTTTACCGGTTGTACAGCCTACCTTGATGAAGCCGAGCAGCTTGCCGTCGGCAAGCTTTGTGCTTTCGAGAAGGTTCTGAATATCGCCGTGAGTAGTGCTGCGCTCTCTGAGAACAACAACATAGCCCGCGACTAAATCCTTAAGCAGAAGCGCGTCGGAAACAACGCCGATAGGAGGCGTATCAAAAATAACATAGTCATATTCGTTGTTCAGACGCTTAACCAAATCTATAAAACGGGTTGAGCAAAGCAGCTCCGACGGGTTAGGCGGAATAGTGCCGGATGTAAGAATATCCAGATTAGGCAGAACATCCTTGTGAACAATCTCATCAAAGTCACCCATCTTACCGATGACATTTGAAAGGCCGGCGGTGTTTTCAACCTTGAAAATATTATGGATATTGGGGCGTCTGAGGTCGCTGTCGATCAGCAGCACACGCTTTTCCATTTTTGAGAAGGAAATCGCAAGATTTGATGAAACGGTACTTTTGCCCTCGCCCTTTGAGTAACTTGTTACGGCAAAGGTTTTCTTTTCATCTGCAGAAAGCGAGAACATGATGTTTGTTCTTGCCGCTTTGTACGACTCAACGATCGCAAACTTGCTTTTATCCGAAATTGTCTCAACTCTGGCATTGCCAGTGCTTTTCTTTTTACCGATTTTAATTTTCATATTCGTCACCTGCCTGAGCTGTCAAAGTCGGGGATCTCCGCGAATACGGGAACCTTATACATAGATGAAAGATCATCGTCATGTTTGATTGTAGTATCGATCAATTCAAGCAGAACGGAAATAATGCAGGCAAGCAAAATGCCTATTGCCGCGCCGATAAACGTATTGCGCGTTTTATTGGGAGAAATAGGTGTGGTCGGTACCCACGCGTCACGGATTCCGTTGATGCTGCCGTAGCTGAAACGCTTATAGAAAACCTCTGAACAGCGCTTTACAACATTATCCGCTACTACCTTGCATTTCTGGGGATCCGTTCCCTGAACCGTTACCTCGATATAAAAGCTGTTGTTTACGGTTGACATATTAACAGTGCAGCCGTTGTACATCTCGGTGATCTTTGGGTCGTTCTGGAACAAAATAACACAGTTGGAAGCAAGCGCTGATGAACCTGCCAGGTCAGAGTTAAAAATCTTTTGAGCAAGCTCGTTGTTGCTCTGGACAGAATCCGACTCTGAGGATGATCCCTTTTTTGATGTTGTGGGAGTAGTTGCTCCGGTCGCTTCCTTGTCGTCTGTACTGTCAGCAGAACGCTTACCGTAGTTCTGAACATATATCATGGCCGAGGTGCTGTAAACGGGCTTGATTGCAACGCTGGTATATACAAAAAATATCAGCGCCATAAGTACACCCGAGAGGATAATCAGCGGAAGTCTGTGAAGCAAAATGCTGAATACCTTTTGTATGGTTACTTTTTTTTCCATGACAAAACTCCTTTTGTAATGAATAGAAAACTGCTGCGTCATTCGCAGTTTAAGTTACAGTTAGATAAATGCAAAACAATGTGAAATCTCATTCCATATATTTCAACATAATCTCATTCCAAGCTATTATAGTATAATAGCTTGTATAATTAGTTCCAAAAAAGAATTATTGAAAAGAAAATTGTCAAATTAATGAGGAATAACATTCAACAGAACACCGGCGGCAACCGCTGAACCGATAACGCCTGCCACATTCGGACCCATTGCGTGCATGAGCAGGAAGTTGCCCGGATTCTCCTGCTGACCTACGCGCTGGGATACACGCGCGGCCATGGGAACTGCCGAAACGCCCGCCGAACCTATAAGCGGATTAACCTTTCCGCCCGTAAGTTTGTACATAAGCTTGCCGAACAGAACGCCGAACGCGGTGCCCATCGAGAACGCGATAAGTCCGAGAACAATGATTTTGATTGTGTCAAGGGTAAGGAAGGTGCTGCCCTTTGCGGTAGCGCCTACGGTTACGCCGAGGAAGATAGTGATAATGTTCATCAGCTCGTTTTGAGCCGCCTTTGCGATTCTGTCAACTACTCCCGATTCCTTAAACAGGTTTCCGAGCATGAGCATACCTACAAGAGGAGCCGCGTCGGGCAGGAAAATCGAGATAAGGATAACAACTATGATCGGGAAAATGATTTTTTCCAGCTTTGAAACAGGTCTGAGCTGCTCCATAACAACGGAACGCTCTTTCTTTGTTGTGAGCGCCTTCATAATGGGCGGCTGAATAATAGGCACAAGAGCCATATACGAATACGCCGCGATAGCGATAGAACCCAAAAGTTCCGGGGCGAGCTTTGTTGTAACGAAAATAGCGGTAGGTCCGTCAGCACCGCCGATTATTGCTATTGCGCCCGACTGTGACTCTGAAAATCCGAGGAAAATAGCGCCTGTAAACGTTACAAAAATACCTATCTGAGCCGCCGCGCCGAGAATAAGGCTCTTTGGGTTTGAAATAAGCGGACCGAAATCGGTCATGCAGCCGATACCCAGGAAAATAAGCGGAGGGTATATTCCGAGCTTTACGCCCTGATAAAGGTAGTAAAGCAGACCGCCGTTAACGGGGCTTTCATAATACCACTGCCCGTTTATAAACTGAACAGGATGTCCGGCGGCGGCAGGGTCGCCCTTATCGGCTATTTGAACCAGTGTGGTCTCGGGAGCCGCCATTATCTCGGGATAAAGATTTACAAGCAGCATACCGAAAGCGATAGGAAGCAGCAAAAGCGGCTCGTACTGCTTTTTGATAGCGAGGTACAAAAGGAAAATCGACACCGCTATCATTATGTAGTTCTGCCAGTTCAGCGTCATCAGACCCGAACTGCTGTAAATGCCGTATATGGCATCTAAAAATCCGTTAAGTATTTCCATAAAAAGCTACGTTCCTTTCCGATTATTCCGCTTAAAACGGGCGTGTATTATCCAGAACACCCGCGTTTGCCCAGGCAGAACGTCCGCCGCTTGCTTTTTTGATGCTCTTGATTCTTGTTTTTGAGGATGACATGCCGCTCGCCGCTACAGCCGCCGCGATAACCGCTACGACCTCCTCGGGAATACCTTCCTCTATTGTGGGAGGTGTGATATAAGCGGGCTTCTGAATGATATGAATTCCGCCGTCGCCGCTGACTGCCTCAACGACCTTTTGCTTTTTCTTCTTTTTATCCGCCGCGTTCTGAGCGCCGGCGATAATAGCACTGTAGAGCTTTATTATCAGGATCAAAAGAAACAGCATTGCAAAAACAACAGCAAAGCCCGTCAAAATGACCTTTGCCGAGGAAATAAACTTTTCAGACATGCTTAATTCCGACGTTACAGCCTGCAGCTTAAGTATGCTTGTATGCAACATAAAACACCCTCCGAAATCACGAAATATGCATATATAATATATTATAATTGATTTTGCTGTTTTTTTCAATATTAAAAATATTTTTATCGCTTTTTCGTTAAAATTACCAATAATTTTAAAAATATACAAAAAAACAGGGACAGATTTTGCTCTGCCCCTGCTTTTCATAAAAAGGAGGAAAACACCTGTATTTATCTATATAACAGACTTATAATCAAAGAATAATGCAGATCAGACCGTTGCAGCCGTCGTTGATAACGCGCTCGATTGTCTGCCCGATTTTTTTACGGGCGTCGGCCGGCATACGGCTGAGCTTGTTGTGGAGTCCCTCGTTTACAAGCTCGTGAACGGATTTTCCGAAGATATTGCTCTCCCAGATTTTCTCGGGGCTCTCCTCAAATTCTTTGAGAAGATACGCCACAAGCTCCTCCGACTGAGCCTCGGAGCCGACGATCGGCGTCACCTCGGTTTGGGTTTCAACGCGCATCATATGGATCGAGGGCGCGCTTGCCTTGAGCTTTACGCCGTATTTGCCGCTCTGCTTAATGATTTTGGGTTCATCCAAAGTAAGCTCGTCGATTGTCGGCATTACTATACCGTAGCCCGTTTCTTTGACCTGCTCGTAAGCGCGGGATATTTTATCAAACTCGCGCTGTTTTTGCGACAGAGTGTTGACGCAGCTCATAAGGGCGTTTTCGTCAGCTATGTCAAGTCCCGTTTCCTCTGACAGTACCCTATAGAACAGCGCAGGGTCTATCCGAACGCCGACAGAGGCGTTGCCGCTGCCCAAATCGAGACTGAGCAGCTCGCAGCCCGTCACATAATCGCATTCTGAGATCTCGTCCGCCGCCTGACGGATCTCGCGGATTTTTTCAATCTTGCCGGCGGATTTTTTTATCGTGTTGAACAGCTCGGACTTAAGCCAGTGACCGCTGTCAAGCTTTACCACCCACTTTGGGATATTTATCTTGATTTCGCGGATAGGAAATTCAAACAAAAGCTGTGCCAATATGCGCTTTATCTCGTTTTCGCTCAGCTCCATACAGCTTACGGGCAAAACGGGGACAAGGTATTTGCGCGACATTTCCTCTGCCATCGCCTTTGTTGACTCCGCCCCGGGGTCTACGGAATTCAGCAGGACGATAAAGGGCTTATCGATAGCCTTAAGCTCATTTATTACCCTTGCCTCGCTTAGAACATAGTCCTCCCTTGGTATATCGCTGAAGCTGCCGTCGGTGGTGATCACAAGACCTATTGAGCTGTGGTCGGTAATTACCTTTTTTGTGCCTGTTTCCGCCGCCTCGTCAAAGGGGATCTCCTCGTCAGCCCAAGGGGTTTTTACCATGCGCGGGCCGTTTTCCTCGCTGTGGCCGAGAGCGCTGTCAACTATATAGCCGACGCAGTCGATCATGCGCACCTTGAATGAAACATTTCCGTCGAGCTCGACCTCAACACTCTCCTCGGGTATGAACTTTGGCTCGGTAGTCATGATCGTTTTGCCGGCGGAGGACTGAGGCAGCTCGTCGACCGTGCGCGCGTAAACGCTCTCGTCGTGTATATTCGGAAGCACAAGCGAATCCATAAATCGCTTGATGAAAGTGGATTTGCCCGTCCTTACCGGGCCGACAACTCCGATGTAAACGTCGCCGTCGGTGCGGCGCGAAATATCCTGATAAACGTTTTTCTCATCCATTGTACCGCCTCCTTACAGCTTTGGAATCAACAGCATTTGGTCGCTGCCCAGCACCGAGTTTTCAAGCTCGTTTTCGGACATTAGCAGCTCAAGACAGGTGTTGTGCTTTTTGGCTATGTCCCACAGGCTTTCGCCTTCTGAAGCGTAGTAAAGGGTGAGGGCACAGACGTCGGGCTTAACGGGCTTGTCGTCGAATATTTCAACGGAGCTGACAGCCTTGTATTTTTCGCTGTTTACCGCTCCGCCGCTGATTTTCAGCTCGCAGCGGATATCAACGGCGTTGTCCTCGGTAAGGCGGTAGCTTATGCTGATAACGCGCGCGTTGGCAAAAAGGACGGTATTGCAGCTCTCAGCCGACGGAAGAAGCCTGTCAAGCTCGCAGGCGCGCTCTACAAACACAGGGGTGTTTTCCTCGTCGAGAGCCAAAATGCAAAGATTGATTTTTCCTTTTGCCGAAACGCCATCGGTTCCGCCGAACGTTTCACATGCCACGCTGTCGGCGTAGATGTCAAGCACCTTTGACAGCTTGCAGCCGTCTATTTTTGCTGTGGTCTTCTGGATAAAGGTGTCCCCTATTTCACACACTCCGCCAACAACGCCAAGCTCGGCAAACTGCGGAGCGCAGGCAAATTCGGTGCAGTACGCGTCGGTTATTATATCAGCCTCGCCTGTGGAGTAACCCTGTGCCGATACGCAGAGCATTGCGTCAAACGAAATTGCGGGCTTGTCGGACAAAATATCGTTTTTAAGGCGTATGTCATAAGACATCACCTCGACGCTGAAAATATTTTCGGTGTCCTCCTCAACACCCTCGCAGTCGATTATTTGTTGGAACGGAAGCAGGTAATTCAGCTTGGCGGTCTCCCCTGTTTCTATGTCGCTGAGATAAAACATGTTTATATTTATTTCGCCGTTGAGCAGAAGCTTGCCGCTTACCGCCTTTGCGTCGGTAAGCCCTGCCGTGACCTTGGAATACAGCACAGCCTCAACCGCGGGCTTGTCGGCAACGGAGATCTGCTCGCTTACGGCAAACTGCTCCTGACAATTTGCCTTTAGATCGCTGAGCGGAACGGATTTTTTAAGGGTTTCAAGGCTGCTTTGCTCAGGCTCAAACAATTCGGTAGTTTTGGCGGTTATCACCCTGGCGTAAAGTGAAAACGCTCCGTGCATCACCAGTCTGCGAGGGCTGAGCGCGCGGCAGTTAATGTACTCGGGACGGGTTTTTGTAAGTATTATATAACCCTCCGACGCGTCTTTTACGGTAAAGCTCTGTGAAAAGCCCACCGTGTGTCCGCAGCTGCGGATCGACTTTTTTTCTCGCTCGACATACAGCACGCTGACAACACATACGCCGTCGACCTGAAGCTGTCCGCCCGAAAGCGTTTTTGACTGAATTTGCGGAACAAGTGTGCATTTAAGGATTTTTTCGATATCCGGACAATAATCGGGCAGTGTCAAATCGACATCCGTCAGCTGTTCGGCAACCGTATCAAGCACAATAGCCGGGGCGCGGAATGTACGGTTTTCCTGATTAAACTCCATATTGATCTCTCCTTTGATTTTTATCTGTACCAATATATGAGCTTGGAGGGATAAATATGCAGAATCAAAACAGCAAAAAGCGGCTGACCCAAAGGCCAGCCGCCAAATATTGCTTATGTAATTGATTATGCCTCAGCAAGCCATCTCTGAAGCATGGTAACGTCCTTGATAGTAAGAACGCCGTCCTTGTTTGCGTCAGCCGCGGTTGCGTCGATTGTATTAAGTCTTCTGTACTCAGCGAAATAGCGCTGGAGAGCGGTGATGTCGCCAACCTGGAACTTGCCGTTCTTGTCAACGTCGCCTCTTACGGTGTCAGAGCCTTCGGTAACAAGAGTCTTTGTTGAGTAGGTGTAGCCCGAGAAGCCGCTCTGAGATGTGACATCCTTAACAACGCCGCCCTCAACAAGATCCGCCGTCTTCATATCGCCGGAAACAACAACGCCGAGACCAAGATCCTCAACATTGAGGTTCACGGTTGTTCTGCCGGTGCCGATTACATTAAATGTAGCAACCACAAAGTCGCTCATTGACGAATAGCTTACAAGATTCGCATCGGTAAACGCACCCTCTACAAGACCTGCGGTGTTGGTGTTAAAGCTTGCGGAAGATACCTTGGGCATTGTAACGCTGTCAAGTGAGAGCTTCTTTGAGTCATAAGTAAGCTTCCATGAGGTGTTGATTACGCTCTGTGATGATTTGAACTGATAAGCAACGGATACTTTCTTAACATTCTTGTCAAATGTTGTTGTGGCTGCGTCAAAGAAGTTTGACTTGCCGTTAACAAGCAGTCCGTCGATCGCGGCGCCGCCAGAGGTCTGTGAAGCGGCTGTTACTGTCGCGCCCGAAGAACCCTGAACAACACCGTTATCAACGATGCTCACGATACTTGTGCCGTTAATGTAGTTCATTTCGTTAACGGTAAGGGTAACGTCTGTTGAGCCGGGAGCAAGAACCTCAAACTCAGCCTCTACAAAGGCTCCGCCCGCGGTAAAGTCAGCGGGATTGCTGTTATCGGTGAAGTTGCCGTAAATGGGGTTGCCGCCGTCGTTTACCGTATCGCCGTTAACAGGGCACAAATCAGCAGCTGCTGTATTGAGCTTAAGCTTTGTGCTGTCATAAGCAAGGCTCCAGTCAGCACTTGAGATCTTTTTGTTTGAAGTAAGGTTATAGGAAACCGTAACTGTGTCGCCAACCTCAAGATCAGACTCGGTAGAGGTCTGGAACATATTGGACTTTGAGTTAACTGTAAGAGTTGTTCCTACGGGATCTGTAGGCTGGTTGGGGCAGTCCCAGGCAGCGCCCTGAGCGATCATCATGTCCTCTGACCAGTCACTGGCGTCACCGTCGATAGTGATGGTAGCCTGCTTGCCTACTTTGCCGTCAGGATTTGTTTTGTAGTAGCTTGCGAGTGTGCCTGTTGCAGCCGACGCCGGAACGCAAGCTACAACGATTGTGGTGATAAGCAGTGCCGCTACAAGCAGAATGCTTATCATTTTCTTTTTTTTGTTTATCGTT
>ONMK01000047.1 GCA_900318905.1 uncultured Eubacteriales bacterium
AGCGAAGGCTTTTGTTTTATTCATTTTGTTACGGTTCGGCGTTGTTTTGATTCTCGGTCTGAGTTTCCGCCTGCGTTGTCGCCTTGGCCGTGGTTTCGGAAACCGAGCTTTGCGTGTCATCATTCGATGACTGCGCGCTTGTCTGAGGCTGGGTAGGGATCACTACGGGCTCGGTAAGGTCGTCCACATCGGAGTCAACCGCGCCTGCGTCATTGTCGGCGGGATAGAACACCTTGCCGTTTTTGAGGTCGTAATACGAGGATGGAAGCTCCTTTTCGCCGATCTTTTTGCCGTCCTTGTAATATACGCGGTAGGCGTTTACATAGTACTTTGAGCCCTTTGTATCGCCAAGCTCGTTTCTGACTTTGATTTCATCGTAATCCGAGCTCTTTACGCCCCAGAACGAGGCATAGAGCGTGTAATTTACAAGCTTGCACTCAAGGAACACCTGATAATCCGAGACGTTCTCAAGCTTTAAGTCGATGTTTGGGTAGTCGATCGTAGCGTCAAGTCCCGTGGGAACGTAAACCGAAGCCCACTCGTGGGGCGCACGCTCGTAAATGCTAAGCCCCGCGCGGATCGCCGCGTTATAGATGATAGCCGTTTGACGCGAGGTTTGAGTCGCCCGTACAGTCGTTGAACGACCAAATCTCCTCGGGGTCGATAATAGAGCCGTTGCAAGCCGCGAGCGCCACTCTCATATTGCTTGTGGCGTTTTCGGTGTTTGTAGAGTAGGTTTCGTAGGAGGAGAGCTTTACAATGTTCTTCTTAAGGAAGTCCGCCGTAACCTCGGCGCTTACCTCCTCGGTAAGGGCTTTGATAGTCTGCTCGCTTTTTCCGCTCTTAAAGGCGGTGTCAATCTGCTTTTTCAGGTCGTCCTTGTCAACGCTGATACCGTTTTTGGCTTCTTCGATATCAAAGCGGTTATCGGAGTAAGGGTGAAACTCAGACACATAAGCGTTTTTGGGGTCTGAGTAATGCTCCTTGCAAACTGCGGCGGACTTGTCCGTAATCGACTTTTCGGTAGGAGTCGCCTTAACCTCGTATTTAGCGTCGGCGGTGGACTTTTCAGCCTTTTCGTCCGCCTCTATCTGAGAAACGACCTCGTTGATGTTGTATTCATACTCAAAGTCGTTTTGCGTAAGCACTTCGGTTTCATCGCCGATTTTAACAGTGAACTTTACGGGCTTAATAAAGCTCTTTTTGTTCTGTTCAAGATAAGTTTTTGCCTGGGCGGGGGTTTTGCCCGAGATATCGAGCCCCGACACCTTGGTGTTTTCGGCAAACACGAACTCCTTTGGAGCCGAGTCTGAGCTGTCGCCTCCGTTGTTCATCAAAGCGACGCAGAAAATAATAACTGCCGCCGCAATAACGACCGCAGCCGCCGCTGAGACGATGATAATGATTTTATTCCTGTTGCCGCCGTTATCGTTGTAGCCGTAGCTGCCCGACGAGCCGTTTGAAGAGCCGCCCGAGATGTCTACATAGTCATCCGCCGCGGCGCTGTAATACCTTCCGTATTCCATAATCCACCCCTATCTGATAGGAAAATAGCCTTTTGAGGGCATAGATATATATTTCAAATGTAATTACTGTTTACCTTATTCTACTACATATTTTTGCAAAAATAAAGAGGCAAAACATAAATTTAGGAAAATATCTTGCTTTTATTTTTGTATATTATAAGCGATTTTTTGCATATTACTCACATTCACCGCTAACCGCCAATCACTAACCGCTGAGCGCTGACAATCCAAACTAGGCATTTATAAAAAAATAACTGTTGAAAAATCCGACATTTTTTTGTATAATAAAATAGATAACAATTACTTATTCAGGAGCGATGCTGCATGAAAATTCTGATATTTTCCGCCTCTACGGGCGGCGGCCACAAGCGCGCCGCTGCCGCTTTGGAGGAAACCATCCGCCGCATGGATCCCGACGCCGAGGTCACGGTAGTTGACGGACTTCGCGCAATCGGCAAGGTCTACGACACTACGGCTGTAAAGGGCTACTACTTTTTGGTAAAAAAGGCTCCGAAATTTTACGGCGGGCTTTACAAGGTCACCGACCGCCGGAACATTGCCTACAAGGCGACTATGAAGATAAACTCCGCACAGTCTGAAAAGCTGCTTAAGGAAATAGAAAAGCACAACCCAGACGTTATCATAATGTGCCACGCGTTTATTACGGCTATGGTGTCGCGCCTTAAAAGGCACGGCAAGCTTTTGGACGTTAAGGCTATTTCGCTCATCACCGACTACGACGCGCACCGCACCTACATAGCGCATAACATTGACGCGTATGTGCTCGCCGAGCCCCAGATGGCGCCAAAGCTTATCAATGAGTTCGGCGTTGACGAGTCGATAATCTATCCTCTGGGAATACCCACCTTTGAAAAGTTCTCGGAACCGGGAGTAAAAGAGGAGATCTGCCGCCGCGAAGGGCTTGACCCCGGCAAGACCACCGTTTTGCTTATGGCGGGCTCGTTCGGCGTGACGGGCGTGCTGAAGTTTTATAAAAAGCTGGCCGAAATCGACGGCAGCCTGCAGTTTATAGTAATTACCGGCAAAAACGAAAAGCTCTACGAAAAGCTGAAGGAGACCATTGAGGAGGAAAACGCCGCCGACCGCACAAAGCTGCTCTATTTTGTTGACAACGTCGAGGACTACATGCACGTTTCCGACCTCATTGTCACCAAGCCCGGCGGACTTACAATTTCCGAGAGCCTCGCCTGCCACCTTCCCATGGCTATTTACAACGCATACCCCGGTCAGGAGCAGTACAACGTAAACTTCCTGCTCAAGCAAAAGGCGGCTATTTCCGTTGACAAAAAGACGGGCGCCGAGGAAATAATAAAGCTTTTGCAGTCACCCGAAAGGCTAAGCGAAATGCGCGAAAACTGCATTCGCTTAGCGCGGCCGAACGCGGCTGAGGACATGTATAAACTGGCGCGGAAGCTCGACGGGCAGCAAAGCGCCGCTGATTCCACACAATGAAGCGGGCGTTGACATCTGCAATAGCCGTTTTGATGAGCGCGCTTACGCTGACAGCCTGCTCAAGCTCCGACGGCTTTTCGGACAGTGAAAAAATCTCAGCCAAATACCCTCGCAGCAAGGATATTTCGGTCACATACAACTACGCGGACGGCGCGCTTGAACCGCCCGGGAGCTACAACGACTTTGCAAATTCCGCCGGTGAGTTTTCGCTGAAGCTCTTCCGCGCGTACGGCTCGGGTAAAGAGAGCTTTGCCTTCTCCCCTGCCTCAACGGTCTTACAGCTTTCAATGCTTTGCAACGCCGCGTCGCCGGAGGTGCGCTCCGATATTACAAACGCGCTCGGCGGCACTCTATCGACTGATGAGCTTAACGCCTGCTGCTCTTACTTCAAGAGCAGAATGGAGAGCGTCAGCAAAGAGGGCGGCGCGGATTGGGCGAATGTCAGGCTTGACGGCGCGATGCTCGTTGACGACAGCATCGAGGTAAAGACTTCGTTTTTAAGCACCGCCGGCAACTTTTACGGCTATGATATTTTCCGCTGCGACCTCGACAGCGAAAACGCAGAAAAAAAGCTTAACGGTTATTTAAAAGACTATACCCAAAGCAGCGGGATAAAGTTCTCCGAAAGCGACGCGCTCGGCATTGTTTCAGCCTCGGAAATAAAGGACGGCTGGCTTGATTTGTATGCCGATTCCGACGTAAATGACGGCGTGTTCAAGGGCAGCTCGGGCGACAGGAAAACGAGCTTTCTCACCTCAAACGAGAGCGCGCTCAAAACGGAAAGGTCGGTTGGAATCGTTAAATACACCGCCGATAATCCGCTTAAACTGGTGCTTGCGGCTCCAAAAGGCGGCGAAAGCTTTGACGAATATGTAAAGGGCTTTGACTATAATGAACTCAGCGCTCTGCTCGGCAGCCTTGACATCACAAAAAAGGCTACCGCTGTTATCCCCGAATTTACCGTTGAGCGAAACAGCGCTGCAAAGCCGCTGTCGGGCGCGGTAAAATCGAGCGGACTTTCCTCTCTGCTTGAAAGCCAAAAGAGCCTGTCGACGCTGAGCTACACAACCCCGGCGGCGCTGAGCGAGATGTACGAAGTTGAGCCTGAGTTCAAGCTCAGCCGCTCGGGCATTAACGCAAAAGAAGAAAGCAAGGCGGAAAAAAGCGGCGTAGTCAAAACGAACGAAACGATTTGCTTTGACAAGCCGTTCATCTTCCTGCTTATCGACAACGAAAGCAATCTGCCCGTTACAATGGGAATTTACAGATAAATTCGGAATGCGGAATTAAGCTGACAGCAATGTTCATAGTTTTTGTTTGCACTGATGATATACAAATGATAATGCGCCCTCTCGGTCAGCTCATCTGACTGATAGGGCGCAAATTGTTTAACTATTAAAATATAAATACGGTCGGGCGCCAAAGAGTTTTTTCAAAACAATCTGTCTGCACGGCCGAAATTCCGCATTCCGCACTCCGCATTAACATAAAATATTCGCTCTTGATTCTATCCTGCAAACGTGATAAAATAGACAATGTACATTTAATACTATTATCAAATAAAACACTTTAACATCTGTTGCGTAAAATTCTGCATAACTTCGTTGTCGTCCTCGGAATACGTCAGTATTCCTGCGTCCTCCTGGAGTACAAATTTTCCGACAGAGTATCTAATCTTAAACCCAGCGCTATAAGAGAGATCTTCAAATACGCCGCCGACCCTACCGTAGTTTCGCTTTCGGCGGGCAACCCCTCGCCCGACGCGTTCCCCGTTGAGGCGGTTCAGGAGATTTCGGCGCGCATTTTAAGCGAGAACCCCATTTCCGTTTTGCAGTACAGCGTTACCGAGGGCTACACCCCTCTGCGCGATCATATGCTCGAATACATGAAGCGCGAGCACAACACCGGCAATGACAGCGACGATATCCTCATCACAACGGGCGCTCAGCAGATTATGGATCTCTGCACCAAAGCGCTTGTAAACGAGGGCGACGTCGTTATCGTCGAGGCTCCGTCATTCATCGGCTCGCTCAACACCTTCCGCGCCTATAACGGAAAGCTTGTCGGCGTTACCGTTGAGCCCGACGGCATGAGCACCGCCGAGCTTGAGGAAAAGCTGAAGGCTAACCCCAACGCCAGGTTTATTTACACTATCCCCAACTTCCAGAACCCCTCGGGCGTTACGATGAGCCTTAAAAAGCGCAAGAAAGTATATGAGCTTGCCAAAAAGTACGGCGTGCTTATCCTCGAGGACAACCCCTACGGCGATTTGCGCTACAGCGGCGAAAGCCTGCCCAACATCAAGAGCTTTGATACGGACGGCATCGTTATTTACGCCGGCTCGTTCTCAAAGGTCATCTCGCCGGGTATCCGCGTGGCTTATACCATAGCGCCCAAGCCTATCTTCCAGAAGCTTGTTGTATGCAAGCAGGGCAACGACGTTCACACCAACATCTGGTCACAGATGATCTGCGACGAATTCATCACAAAATACGACTTCAACGCGCACCTGCAAATGCTGCGCGAGATCTACACCAAAAAGGCGCGGTTCTGCATGGATCTGCTCGACAAATACTGCGCGCCCGCTATCACCTACCATAAAATCGACGGCGGCCTGTTCATCTGGTGCGACCTGCCAAAGGACGTAGATATGCCCGCGTTCTGCAAGGAAGCGGTGCTCAACAAGGTTTGCGTGGTTCCCGGCAACGCCTTCCTCACCGACGAAAACGAGGAATGCCACAGCTTCAGGATCAACTTCTCGACCCCCACCGACGAGCAGCTTGAAAAGGGCATTAAGATTCTGGGAAAATTAGCTAACAGAAAGTAATGGATTCTAAAGGAAACAAAAAAATGGTTCCGCTTGCCCGTGAACTTCGGCGTAATATGACCAGAGAAGAAAAGCACCTTTGGTACGACTTTCTTCAAAAACATCCGGCGCGGTTTTGCCGACAGAAAATAATCGGAAAATACATCTTGGATTTTTATTCCGCTTCTGAAAAACTCGCTATAGAGATAGACGGCAGCCATCATTATGAAACGGATAAATTGGCAAAAGACTCAAAAAGAACTTACTATTTGAATGAATACGGAATCTCGGTTATTAGATTTTCCAATAAAGAAATATGGACAAATTTCAGCGGTGTTTGTCAGTGGATTGATATTGTTATCCGCAATAAAACTAAGGTCATAAATAATTCACCGCTTGACAGGTTTTAGGCAGCGTTTAATTGTAAACCCGCGACCCCTCAGTCGCCTTACGGCGCCAGCTCCCCTTGCGCAGGGGAGCCTGTCGGTTGCAGTGCGTTTTCAAGGCTCCCCTGCGCAAGGGGAGCTGTCAATCCGTCAAGGATTGACTGAGGGGTCGTAAGCCTCTCTGTCAGAAGCCGTTTTATATAACAACACAGTAAGATTGCATACAGAAAGGATTTATCCCATGGAAACTCAAAAGCAGATTATATTAACAGGCGACCGTCCTACGGGACGGCTGCACCTCGGCCACTATGTAGGCTCGCTGAAAAGGCGCGTTGAGCTGCAGAACTCCGGCAAATTTGACGAGATAAACATACTGATAGCCGACGACCAGGCGCTTACCGACAACGCCGACAACCCGGCAAAGATCCGCGACAACATCATAAACGTCGTGCTCGACTACCTCTCGGTAGGGCTCGATCCCGAAAAGACAACTATCTGCGTTCAGTCGGCGCTGCCCGCCCTGCACGCGCTCACCTTCTACTACATGAACCTCGTCACAACAGCGCGTCTTGCCCGCAACCCAACCGTTAAAAGCGAGATCCAGATGCGCGGCTTTGCCGACGAAGGTCTGCCCGTGGGCTTCTTCGCCTATCCCGTATCTCAGGCGGCTGACATCACGGCGTTCAACGCTACGGTCGTTCCCGTAGGCGAGGATCAGCTCCCGATGATAGAGCAGACCCGCGAGATCGTTGAGAAATTCAACCGCCTTTACGGCGACACCCTTGTGCTGCCCAAGGCGATGATCCCCGAAAACGAGACCCAGCGCCGCCTGCCCGGTGTTGACGGCAAGGCTAAGATGAGCAAGTCGCTGGGCAACTGCATTTACCTTTCCGACACGCCCAAAACCGTTAAGCAGCAGGTCAACGGCAAGATGTTCACCGACCCCACCCACCTGAGGATCGAGGATCCCGGTCACACCGAGGGCAACGTTGTGTTCACCTACCTTGACGCGCTCTGCACCGACGACCACTTTGCCGAGTATCTTCCCGAGTACCAAAACCTCGACGAGATGAAGGAGCATTACCGCCGCGGCGGACTTGGCGACGGAAAGTGCAAAAAGTTCCTTATCCAGGTGCTTGAGGAGACCTTGAGCCCCATCCGCGCCGAGAGAGCTAAATGGGAAAAGGACATCGCAACCGTGTACGACATCCTTTTGGCAGGTACGGAAAAGGCGAGAGAAACCACAAACGCCACCCTCGCAAGAGTTCAGAAAGCGATGAGGATTGACTACTTCGCCGACCGCGCCATTATTAAAGAATGGGAAAAGCTTTTGAAAAATAAATAATTTTTCAGAGTGGAGAGTTTAGAGTTGAGAGTTGAGTGAAGGGTAGCTTCGCTCCGATTTATATATCTAAACTCTCAACTCTTAACTCTTAACTCTCAAACGATCCTCTCCCCTATAACCGAAATCGCCTTGCGGGGGCAGAGCTCGTTTGCGTGCTCCCTTATTTGAGCGCATTTCAGAGCGCCGCCCGTGAGCGTGCCAAACTCACTGAGCAAGCCGCGAAGGGCTTTCGGCAGGGCGGGATAACCGAATAATAAGTAATATACGCCGCCGCGCACATAGGCGGCGTTTTTTGCGCACATAAAGCCGCTTCGGTACGCCGCCTCAACAGCGCCGAGGAACTCGGAGCAGCCCTCAAAGCTGAAGCAGACTCCGCCGCCGCGTTTAAGGCGGTAGCGCCGCGCGACCCTCTTTACGGTGACAAGCAGGTAACAGCCTTTTTCGACCGCTAAAGCCTCAACGCTCAGGCGTTTTCCGCGGGTGTCGATTCCCGTTTTACGGCAGGCAAGCTTTGTCAGCCGCAATATAATAAGGCGCGAGTGCGCGTTGTCCATGCCCATTTCGGCAAAGTTTAGCGCAAAGTCGCTCATGTCACTGTCCGCAAGCACCACCAGCACCCGCCGCTCGTCAAGCCTGTTTATCGTCACCCTAACACCCCGTTTTTTTAATGCGGAACTCCGAATTAGTATTACTATTCCATACTATGCCCCCAAAGGCAAAATTGCAAGTGAATTTTACAGGAAAATATATTGCCAAATTAAGAGCAAGATGTTATACTGAAAATATCTTAGAAAGAGGGGTGTGTACCTTATGCCGAAATGGCTCAACGACGCAGTATTTTATGAAATTTATCCGCAGAGCTTTTACGACTCCAACGGCGACGGGATCGGCGACATCAACGGAATCATCGAAAAGCTCGACTATGTTAAGGGGCTCGGCTGCAACGCGATATGGCTGAATCCCGTTTACGACTCGCCGTTTATGGACGCGGGCTACGACGTGCGCGACTACTACAAGGTAGCTGAGCGCTACGGCACGAACGACGACTTGGTAAGGCTGTTTGAGGCGGCTCACAAAAAGGACCTGAAGATCCTGCTGGATCTGGTTCCGGGACATACCTCCGACACCCACCCGTGGTTTCAGGTCGCCAAGCGCGCAAAGGAAAGCGAGCTTTCAAACCGCTACATCTTCACAAAAACCGTGTGGGACGCTCCGCCCGAATACCGCATGATGTGCGGAATCTGCGAGCGCAACGGCAACTATATGGTAAACTATTTCAGCTCTCAGCCCGCGCTCAACTACGGCTTTTACGAGATAACCCACCCCGAATGGCAGCTGCCCTGCGACCATCCCGACTGCCTTGCAACCGCAGAGGCTATCAAGGCGGTAATGCGCTTCTGGCTTGACAAGGGCGCCGACGGCTTCCGCGTCGATATGGCGGATTCGCTTGTTAAAAACGACGACGAAAAAATCGCCACAGCCAAGATCTGGCGCGGCGTGAGAGAGATGCTCGACAGGGAATATCCCGAGGCGGCTATGGTCAGCGAGTGGTGCCATCCCGACCGCGCCATCACGAACGCGGGCTTCCATATGGACTTCTACCTCGACCACTACGGAAACGGCTACAGCAGGCTGTTCCGCTTCGGCGAATGGGGCGATTTAGCGGTGTTCAACAAAAACGGCATGGGCGACCTGAAGGGCTTTGCCGAGGAATACCTGCCGGCATACAACCGCACCAAGGACAACGGCTACATCAGCTTTATGACAAACAATCACGACATGCCGCGCGTCACCGCTTATCTGGACAAGCAGGCTATCAAGCTTGTAAACGCGTTTATCTTCACCATGCCGGGCGTGCCGTTCCTCTATTACGGCGACGAGCTGGGAATGCGCTACCAGGCTGACCTTATCAGCAAGGAGGGCGGCTTCTCAAGAACAGGCTCGCGCACGCCGATGCAGTGGTGCGGGGGCAAGAATTTAGGCTTCTCAACAAGCGACTTCCCGTATCTGCCCGTTGATATGAGCGACGACGCTCCGACCGTTGAGAATCAGAAGGACGACCCCGACAGCATTTACCGCGTTGTGACCGATATGATAGCGCTCAGGCATAAATATGACGACCTGCACGGCAACGGCGAGCTGGAGTTTATTTACAAGGACGACGAGATCCCCTTCGCCTACCGCAGAGGCAGCCTGATGATGTTCTTCAACCCGCTTGACAAAGAAGCGGAGATCGAGACCGACAGCGGCGGCGACGTTGTTTATAAGCTGGGCGGCGCGATCATTGAAGAAGGCAAGGTAAAGCTTCAGCCGCAGAGCTTTTTGATGATACATACAATTTAATTCTGTACAACAATAATGGCAGGCAGCGATGTTTCACGCTGTCTGCCTTTTTAGTGATTAGTGCAAGCGTGACGCTTGACCCATGACGCGAATCAGATGTTTGCAATTATCAAAACTTCTGTTCTCGCGAGTTCAATTGCGCCGTTGCAGAAACATATTTGTCAGCAGATGTTCTCCAAAGGCGCGCTTCCTGCCGCGTGGCGGTTAGCCCCAAAGGTGTCCTAAGTCGGTGTCCTCGGCAAAGTTGTCGATTCCGTAGAGCACAAGCACCTGCTCGGGCTTTTCCCTTTGAGTAAGGGCGGTGATGTCGAGCGAATTGTAGCGCATGTCGACAAGGATTACCTTCTTGTAATTCTCGGCGAGGAACGGCGCCATGCAGTGGCTGAAGCTGTCCTTGACTACGATTATGGTGCCGTTTTTGGCGTTCTTGTTTGTGATTTCGGTGTAGGCGTGGTTGCCGTCGATGAAAATCGGGTACTTGTCGTCGTCAGAGTCGTGCTCGTGGAAGAACATCGAATTCTGCGACTTCTCCTTGTTTCCGTCGCGGATAAGCACGCTTATGCTGTCCCCGGTGTTTTCCGGGTTGTTCCAGACCTCAACCGTGTCGGGCTGATTGAACCAGAATCCGCCCTTTGAGTAGGTCGTGCCGTAGAAGTTCTCGTACTTCTCGATATTGAACTCGGACTCGGGCGTCGCCTCAAGTCCAAGCTTATTGCAGAGCTGCTTATACGCCACATAAGCGCCGCGCGTTGTCCAGTGGTGGTCGGTCTTGTAGTAGAGCTGGTCGCCGTTATTATAGGCGGTCTTGAAGCTGTCGCGCAGGTCTACCGTGGCGATATCCGCGTCGTTTAGGACGGAGTTTATGTCGTCAAGATACTTGTCGTCGTTGTAGCTGTTGTGGATTAGCGGCAGCTTGTCCGATACGATATAGCCCGTTGAGGGCACGAACATCGCGGTCATGGGGGTGCTTCCGATGTCGGATTTAAAGTCGGTCAGCATCTCAAGGTTGTCGCTTATCTTGTTGTCCTCGGGCACGGGCTTGTTGATGAGGTAGCCGTCGCCGCAGTAGTAAACGCCGTTAGCGCCGTTGTTGCCCTCAAAAAGGTTTGCGTAGGCGTTTGTACCTACCCAGAGCTTTCTGTCGGGGAAATGGTCGGCAAAAAAGGTCTCAAAGCCCTTGCCGAATTCGCCGCTCGCAACGGTTTTGTAGCCGTCGAGGAAATTCTCGCCGAAGCTCTTGCTGTCCGAATCGTCGCTTAACACCTTGGGAAAGTCCGCGAGGATACGCTTTTCCGAGGGGCTGTACTCGTTTTGCGTGCCGTTAGCGAAGTAGCTGACGGTGTTGAAGATAAACCAGCCCATCATCACCAGTACAAAACCCGCAAACAGGAACGCGGGCGCGTAGCCCAGCTTCATCTTCGGCACGGGAGCCGTGGGAGTTGCCGGAACATCGGTGCGCGGACGCTTGACGCTTTTTGTTTCAAGCTTGGCTACGTCCGCCTTTTTGACGGGATATATTTTTGTAGCGTCGCTGTCGCGCGGCTCGGACTTCTTTATCCTAAGCTCCGAGGGCTTTTTCTCAAAGCGGTCGCTGCTGTGCTTGCTCTCATAGCGCGATTTGTTTTCGGGCGTGGCGTAACGCTTGCCGCCCGTGGATTTAGCGTTGTAGCGGGGCTCGCTTCTGCTGTTTTTTTCATCTGCATAATGTTTCATGTTTTCACCGTTTTCAATGGTTAGTGGTCGCGTGACGCTTGACCCGTTACGCGAATCAGATGTTTGCGATTAACAAACCTTCCGTTCCCGCGATATTAGGCACGCCGTTGCAGAAACCTTTGTGTTATTACAAGTTTTCCAAAGGCGGCTTTGGATGGAACGTCACGTTCCCGCACTTCCTGCCGCGTGGCGGCAACGTCACGTTCCCGCGTGGCGGCCAAAGGCGGCTAAAAGCGGAAATACAGGAACGGGCTGTAATCCTGTCTTACGAGTGAAGCGGTGCAGAGCACCAGAACTCCCATGCAGAACAGGCTTTCCGCAACCCAGATAAAGCGCGTTGCGGCTACGCGGTTATATACCTTTGCGGCAACCGGCGTGCACGCGAAGAACGCCGCGGCAAGCAGCGGCAGGTAACTTAGAATAGTGTTTATCGTGTTCTCGCTGCCGAGGCCTCTGCTGAAATCAAACAGGTTTGAGAAGAACTCGCCGAGCAGGTTAACGTCGGTGAACTTGAACAGTCCCCAGCCGAAGATAACAAGCACTATAGCGTAGAAGTGCTGGAAGAACGACGGCAGCTTATCGAGGAAGCGCTTGAGCACAAACTTTTCGAGGATGAGCAGCAAGCCGAAATACAAGCCCCAGAAAATGAAGTTGTACGCCGCTCCGTGCCACAGTCCCGTCAGTCCCCATACGATCAAAAGGTTTAAAATCTGACGCGCTACGCCCTTGCGGTTGCCGCCCAGCGGAATGTAAACATACTCCTTGAACCAGGTCGACAGCGATATATGCCAGCGCCGCCAGAAATCGGTGATTGACTTTGAAATGTAAGGATAGTTGAAGTTTTTGAGGAACTCAAAGCCCATCATGTTGCCAAGTCCGCACGCCATGTCGGAATAGCCCGAGAAATCGAAATAGAGCTGAAGCGAAAAGGCGATTATTCCTACCCACGCGCCAAGCACGCCGCTGCCCTCTACCATAACCATCTGATGGGTGTCGGAGTTCTCGGCAACCAGAATAATCTTGACGAGCGACGCCATCTGGTCGGCTATCAGCACCTTTTTGGCAAGTCCAACGCAGAACAGCTTTACGCCCTTTGTGAACATAGCCAGCGTTTCGCGGCGGTGGACAAGCTGCTCGGCAACGTCGCGGTAACGCACGATAGGACCGGCTATAAGCTGAGGGAACAGCGCGACATAAGTTCCGAAATTAAAGAAGTTCCTTGACACGGGCGCGTCGTCGCGGTAAACGTCGATAACGTAGCTCATGGTCTGGAAGGTATAGAAGCTGATTCCCACGGGCAGGCTGATATTCATGGGCGCAAGATCCGCGCCCGTTATCATGTTGTACGTCTCGATGAACATGTCCGTGTATTTGAACACGCACAGCACGCTGACGTCAATAACGCAGGTTATTATCAAAAACAGCTTCATCAAAGCGCGGTTGCCCCTGTTTCGGTCAACAAGGAAGCCGCCTATGTAGTTTATTATGACGTTGAACAGCATGAGGAACACCAGCAGCGGTTCGCCCCAGCCGTAGAACAAGAGATTGATGAAGAACAGGAAGATATTTCGTCCCTTGCGCGGCACTATATAGTAAATAAGCAGCGTCAGCGGCAAGTAGGCAAACAGAAATACCAGGCTTGAAAATACCACTCTCTCAACTCCTTTTTTGCTCACATACATTATTATTTTATTATATTGCAGGAAATAAGTCAAGGATATTCGGGCACTGAAAACATATTTCGCCGTTTTTCGGCAATGCCGTCAAGTAATTAAAGGTATCTGAGGAAGTTTTGTTTATTTCAAACTGCGGGAACGTGACGTTCCATCCAAAGCCGCCTTTGGATAACTTGATATAGCAAAGCCATTCTGCAACGGCGTGTCATTTATCGCGGGTCGCCATGTTTGGTCAATTTCAAACGTCCGATTCGCGGCCGCCATGCGGGAACGTGACGTTCCATCCAACGCCGCCTTTGGAAAACTTGTAATAACACAAAGGTTTCTGCAACGGCGTGCCTAATATCGCGGGTTCGTAAGGTTTGTTTATTACAAACGTCTGATTCGCGGCCGCCACGCGGGAACGTGACGTTCCATCCGTCGCGCCTCTGGATAAATCGGTTTAATTTTAAAGTCGGTATAACGGCGCATTATAACGCGGGTCGGAAAGGTTTGTTTATTGCAAACGTCTGATTCGCGTATTGCCCTGTCGTGGCAACGACCGTCACGCTTGCGCAACAAAGCGCCCTGCCGGAGCAGAGCGCTTTAAATGAAAAATTATTTAATTAAACCAACTCGATAACGGCCATTTCAGCGCCGTCGCCGCGGCGGGGGCCGATCTTGGTAACTCTTGTGTAGCCGCCCTTGCGGTCAGCGTACTTGGGAGCAATTTCCGAGAAAAGCTTAGACACAACATCCTCTTTTGTGACAAAAGCCATAACAAGGCGTTTGTTGTGGAGGGAGTCGGTTTTAGCGGTTGTAATCATCTTCTCGGCCATAGCCTGAACTTCCTTGGCACGAGTATTTGTTGTTTCGATTTTGCCGTTTTCGAGAAGGAAAGTAACCATTGCGCGGAGCATTGCTGTTCTCTGAGCGGTAGTTCTTCCCAGCTTTCTTGTACCTGGCATTTCTTTCACTCCTTTACCGTAGATTTAAAGGGATTTAGTAATTATTCGTCTTCCTTCTGAAGACTGAAACCGAGAGAATTAAGCTTCTGAACAACCTCTTCAAGGGACTTTCTGCCCAGGTTGCGAACCTTCATCATATCCTCCTCGGATCTGTTAATCAAATCTTCAACCGTGTTGATACCCGCACGCTTGAGGCAGTTGAACGAGCGAACCGAAAGATCGAGATCCTCGATAGTCATTTCAAGGATCTTCTCCTTGCCCTTGTCGTCCTTTTCGACCATTACCTCGGCTGAGGAAGCCTTGTCGGAGAGGTTGACAAAGAGGTTGAGGTGCTCGGTGAGAACCTTAGCCGCAAGAGAAACGGCCTCTTCCGCATTGATAACGCCGTTAGTCCATACGTCGAGAGTCAGCTTATCGAAGTCGGTAATCTGACCTACGCGGGTATTGTCAACTGTGTAGTTCACCTTTAACACAGGTGTATAGATAGAGTCGATCGGCAGAACACCGATGATGTTGTTGCCGCTGAGCTGCTTGTTGCGCTCGGAGGGAACGTAGCCTCTGCCCTTGTCAATTGTGATTTCCATGTTGAGCTTTGCGCCGTCGCCCAAAGTGGCGATGTGAAGCTCGGGATTGAGGATCTCAACCTCGTTGTCACACTTGATGTCGGCAGCCGTTACCTCGCAGGGACCCTCGGCGTTGATCTCAACTACCTTGGGGCTTGTGTCAAACAGCTTGGCAACAAGACTTTTCATATTAAGCACAATTTCGGTAACGTCTTCCTTGACGCCCGGAATAGTTGAAAATTCGTGAAGAACGCCGTCAATCTTAATTGATGTGACAGCACAGCCTTCAAGTGAGGAAAGCAGCACTCTGCGAAGGCTGTTGCCGAGAGTGTTGCCGAATCCGCGCTCAAGCGGCTCGACAACGAACTTACCGTACTTTCCGTCCTCGGTTAATTCTGCGGTTTCAATTCTTGGCTTTTCAATTTCAATCATTCGCGAA
>ONMK01000010.1 GCA_900318905.1 uncultured Eubacteriales bacterium
AGTCTGCATCGACAAATCCGTTGAGGCAAGCTCGTCGGCGCAGCGCTTAAGCTCGTTTACGATAAGCTTCTGTCTGCCGCCTATGTCCTTTTTATATTTTAGATGGTGCTCCAGCGCCGCCCATGTATCCATCGATATAGTGCGAAGCTGGATCTCGGCGTGGTATTTTCCATCGACGCGCAAAATCATATGATAGCTTCTGTAGCCGTTTGGCTTACAGCGGCGGATATAGTCCTTTTCCTTCAGCACCTCGTATCTGCCCGAATTAACAATAAAGTCGCGGATAGTGTAAACGTCGTCAACAAAGGCGCACACAATGCGCACACCGATAGCGTCATAAAGCTTTCCGAGCGCGCTTTCGGTCGTCTCGGGCAGGCTGTTGCGCCTGCACTTTTCGCGCATGCTCTCCTCGCTTTTAACGCGCCCGAGGCAGTGCTCGACCGGATCCATTCCCAGCGTGGCTTCCATTGTTTTGCGGATCTCCTCCACATGCGCAAGAATATCCTTTAATTTTTGTTCGATAACGGGCTTGTGCGCGCCGTATATACTCTCCGTTTTTTCCATTTTATCACCGATTATCAGATATTATATTCAAACCTTATCTTATCAGACAATTGTAAAAAAAACAAGTGCCAAGTAAATGTATTTTTAATGAAAAATTCATGAAAACTTATATTTATCCCTTAAATCAATTGACTTTCGGCAAAATATGCAGTACTATTATGAGGACAAAACAAAAAGGAGTGTGTATATGGATTATATCATTCAAACCGACAGCCTGACCAAAAACTTCGGCAATAAAGCCGCAGTTGACAAGGTCTCTCTCCATGTCGGCAAAGGAGAAATCTACGGTCTGATAGGCAAAAACGGCGCCGGCAAAACAACGCTGATGAGATTGCTGCTCGGACTTTCCAACCCGAATTCGGGCGAAATGAAGCTTTACGAAGGCAGCGACCTCAACAAAGCGCGCCGCACAATCGGTTCGCTAATTGAGGAACCCGCGCTTTACAAAAACGAAACCGCGCTTGAAAACCTCAGGCGCTTTGCAATTCTTGTTCCTACTCCCGACGAGGACCTGCAAAAGCTGCTTGAGCTTGTAGGCTTGGGCAACGTCGGCAACAAGAAGGCAGGCAGGTTTTCGCTCGGTATGCGTCAGCGCCTCGGGCTTGCGATAGCTCTGCTGGGCAACCCCGACATTATGATCCTCGACGAGCCTATCAACGGTCTTGACCCCGCGGGCATCAAGGAGATCCGCGACATCATTCTCGAGCTCAACAAAAAGGGCGTTACCTTCCTTATTTCAAGCCATCTTCTTGACGAGCTGGGCAGAATAGCCACAAAGTTCGGCATTATGTCTGACGGCGTTCTGACCGACGAGATCACCAAAGAGGAGCTTGAGGCAAGGAGCCGCGCGTTCCTGAAAATCACCGTTGACGACAGTCAGAAGGCGGCTCAGGTACTTAAGGCGTGGAACCCCACTCTCAAAATCGACACCGAAGGCAACGAGGTCCACATCACGACCGAGATCGAGGATACCTCGGAGGTAGTCCTTGCGCTTGTGAACGCGGGTGCCCGCGTATATGAAATGAGAAACGAGAGTATAAATCTTGAGGACTTCTTTATTGAAAGGCTGGGGTGAGAATGAGCAATTTATTAAAATTTAATTTCAGAAAGCTGAGAATGCAAAAGACCTTTTACATCTTTATGGGCGTTATCATCGGAATGAATCTGCTGACTGCCGTTATGATAAAGGTAATGATCTCAATGGGCAGCACCGCAAGCACCGCTGCACAGCTTCAAACGTACAAAAACATTACCGCTTTCGACTTTGGGCTTTCGGCAATTGAAGGCAGCAGCTTTATCACTATCATGGGCATCGTAATAGCCCTTGCGGTATGCAATGATTTTGAGCAGCGCACCGTAAAAACCATTTTCGCAAGAGGCTACAGCCACACTCAGTTCTATTTCTCAAAGCTTTGGACAATGTTTGCCGCAACCACTATAGCGTTTATCATTACGGTTTTGAGCGGTTATGTAATCGGCTTCATCTTTTTCGGAACAGGCGACGTAAAGTTCAGGTTCTTAAAAACTCTGGTGATCCTCGGCGGCCAGTACATCGCGGTTCTCGCAAACGCGGCGTTCATCTTTATGCTGAGCTTCCTTTTCAAGCGCTCGGGTCTTTCGATCACCATCGCGATCATAGCGCCTATCGTTATGTCGCTGGTGCTTCAGCTCGGCGAAGCACTGATCAAGTCCGACGACATAAAGCTCGCTAATTACTGGGTAACTACCTGCTTCACTCCGCTTTCCAGCATCGATGTAACCGTAGGAAAAATAATAACCTGCCTTGTTGTATCGATCGCTTACGCCATCGCCTTTGTTTCGGCAGGCGCGGCACTGAGCAAAAAAACAGAAGTTTAATATCATACTCTTTAACGGAGCGGCACAAACGCCGCTCCTTTTCTTATGCATTTTGCTTGACAAACAGTGCCAAAAATGCGATAATATGAAATTGTATATGAATATAGAAAACAAGGGGTGTAATTATGGCACAGGAACTTGAAAAAACCTATAACCCTTCCTCGTTTGAGGACAGTATTTACGACTTCTGGATAAAGGGCAACTACTTTCATGCCGAAGTCGATCCCGACAAAAAACCTTATACAATCGTAATGCCGCCGCCCAACATCACAGGTCAGCTGCATATCGGTCACGCGCTTGACGAAACGGTACAGGATATTTTGATCCGCTGGAAAAGGATGAGCGGCTACAGCGCGCTTTGGCTGCCCGGAACCGACCACGCCTCTATCGCCACAGAGGCAAAGATCGTTGAGGCTATGCGCAAAGAGGGCATCACCAAAGACGATATCGGCAGAGAAAAATTCCTTGAACGCGCGTGGGACTGGAAGCGCGAATACGGCGGACGCATTACCCGTCAGCTCAGAAAGCTCGGAGTAAGCTGCGACTGGAGCCGTGAGCGCTTTACTATGGACGAGGGCTGTTCAAACGCCGTTAAGGAAGTTTTTGTAAAGCTCTACGATGAAGGCAAGATCTACCGCGGAAACCGCATGGTAAACTGGTGTCCGCACTGCAATACTTCTATTTCCGACGCCGAGGTAGAGTATGAGGAACAGCAAGGTCACTTCTGGCACATCCTCTATCAGGTAAAGGAAACGGGCGAAATGCTGGAGATCGCCACCACCCGTCCCGAAACAATGCTCGGCGATACCGCTGTAGCCATCAACAAGGACGACGAAAGATACAAGCACCTGCACGGCTGCCATGTTATCCTGCCGCTGCTCAACAAGGAGATACCGATCGTCTGCGACGAGCACGCCGACATGGAAAAGGGCACCGGCGTTGTTAAGATAACACCCGCTCACGACCCCAACGACTACGAGGTAGGTCAGCGCTGCAGCCTTCCTATAGTGCGCGTATTCACCTATGACGGCTTTATGACGGGCGCTGCCGACGCAGCCGCCTACGAGGAGCTTAAAGCAACGGGCAAGCTCGCCGAAAACGAGCCCGAAGTCCTTGACTGCGGAAAGTACGCCGGTATGGACACAATGACTGCCAGAAAAGCTATCGTAGCCGACCTTGAGGCGCTCGGTCAGCTAAAGCAGGTAAAAGAGCACACCCACGACGTGGGAACCTGCTACCGCTGCCACACTACGATTGAGCCTATGGTTTCAAAGCAGTGGTTCGTACGCATGGAACCGCTCGCAAAGCCCGCTATCAAGGCAGTTCGCGAGGGCGAAACAAAGTTCGTTCCCAAACGTTTTGACAAGATCTACTTCAACTGGATGGAGAACATCAAGGACTGGTGCATCTCCCGTCAGCTCTGGTGGGGCCACAGGATCCCCGCGTACTACTGCGACGAGTGCGGCGAAGTCACCGTTGCCAAGGAGAAGCCCGAAAAGTGCTGTCACTGCGGCTGCTCCTCATTTACCCAGGACGACGGCACTCTTGACACCTGGTTCTCCTCCGCTCTATGGCCGTTCTCAACTCTCGGCTGGCCGAACGACACCGAGGACCTCAAATACTTCTACCCCACCAATACGCTTGTTACGGCGTATGATATCATCTTCTTCTGGGTTGCCAGAATGATATTCTCGGCAATCGAGCATACAGGCAAGGCTCCGTTCGACACCGTATTCATCCACGGTATCGTGCGCGACGAACAGGGCAGAAAAATGTCAAAGTCGCTCGGCAACGGCGTAGACCCGCTTGAAGCTATCGAGAAATACGGCGCCGACGCGCTGCGCTTCCTGCTTGTTACGGGCAACTCACCGGGAAATGACATCCGCTACTCCGAAAAGCGAATCGAGGCTTGCTCCGGCTTTGCCAACAAGCTTTGGAACGCCTCTCGCTATGTTCACATGAACATCGACGACTTCGACGTTAAAAACGAGCTTCCCGAAACTCTTACAACCGAGGACAAGTGGATACTCTCAACCCTTAACACCGTAGCTAAGGAAGTTAACGAGAACCTCGATAAATTTGAGCTCGGCATGGCGGTTCAGAAGGTCTACGAGTTTATATGGGACTGCTATTGCGACTGGTACATCGAGCTTACCAAGGCAAGACTGCACAGCGACACCGAGGACGCTCAGAACGCGCGTCAGGTGCTTGTGTATGTTCTCGACCAAATCCTGCGCCTGCTCCATCCCTTCATGCCGTTCGTCACCGAAAAAATCTGGCAGACTATTCCGCATGAGGGCGAGACCGTAATGCTGCAGAGCTACCCGACATTCAAGCCCGAGCTTGACTTCCCCGAGGCGGCTGCCGAAATGCGCCGTATCATGGAGGCGATAAAAGCTGTACGCACACGCAGAAGCGAAATGAACGTTCCTCCCTCACGCAAGGCTAAGGTTTATGTTGCCACAAAGTTCCCCAAGACCTTTGAGGACGGCAAGGCGTTCATCATTAAGCTTGCGAGCGCGAGCGATGTTGAGGTTTCGGACAGCTTTGACATCGACGGCTCGGTGACTATCATCACCGCCGACGCCAAGATATACATCCCCATGGACGAGCTTGTTGATAAGGAGGCCGAGCTTGCGCGCCTTAACAAGGAGCTTGCTCAGGTCAAGAAGTTCCTCGCCCAGTCAGAGGGCAAGCTGAACAATCAGGGCTTTGTTTCAAAGGCTCCCGCGGCTGTTGTCGAGGGCGTTAAACAGCAGGCTGCCAAAGAGCGCGAAAAAATAGCGATGATCGAGGCGGCTATAGCGGCTTTAAACTAAACATCAGATATATTTACAGCGGACGTGCTTTATTAAAAGGCGCGTCCGTTTTTTTTGATTTCCCCTTGACATTCTTTTTCGGGAGTGCTATAATTAAGCTAACATATGAACAGATATTCAGATGTTCAACTTTTCATTGAGGTGGTATTATGGATAACAAAACCGATCACGATATTGAAATGCTTTTTGAGCTTGCCGACCTTTTTAAGGTATTCGGCGACTCTACCCGGCTGCGCGTAATGGTAACGCTGTCAGACAGCGAAATGCCTGTTATGGAGATCGCAGAGGCGCTGGGTATGGAGCAGAGCACGATCTCTCACCAGCTGCGCGTGCTGCGTCAGAACAAGCTGGTGCGCGTGCGCCGCGAGGGCAAGCAGATGTACTACTCCCTCGACGATGACCATGTAAAGAAAATCATCGAAATGGGCATGGATCATATTTTGGAGTGATAATATGAAGCATGAACTTTTACTTGAAAACTTAAACTGCGCCCACTGCGCCTCAAAAATCGAGGCAAAAATCTCCGAGACCGAGGGCTTTGAACGGGTAAGCTTCAACTTTGCCACAAAAAAACTGAGCTTTGAGCATGATTCCGATAACCTCATCGTGCGGATTCAGTCCATCTGCGACAGCATTGAGGACGGCGTAAAAGTCAAGCCGTTTAAGGAGCATTCTCACCCTGGGCATGAACATCACGAACACTGCCACGGAGACTGCTGCGGTCACGACCATGAGCATGAGCACGAGCACGGCGAAAACGGCAAAATCAAAAAAATTCTGCTTGCAGCTTCGATCGCTCTCGGAATTGCCGCGCTTGTTGTGCACCTGCTAAACGACAGCGCAGCCGCTCATTGGACGGTGTTTGGGCTGAGCCTCGCGGCGACTTTGGCGGCGGGCTACGACGTATTTCTAAAGGGCGTAAAAAACGCGGTTAAACTTCGCATTGAGGAGACCGTATTGATAACGATAGCGGTTATCGCGGCATTTATTCTCGGCGAGTACGTCGAGGCGGCGATGGTGACAATTCTCTTCTCGATCGGCGAATTTATCGAGGATTTGGCTGTAGGAAAAAGCAGGCGCGACATTGAAAAGCTCAGCAAAATACGCCCCGACGCCGCGACCTTGCTTGAAAACGGAACGGAGAAAACCGTAGCTGCCGACAGCGTAGAAATCGGATCGACCGTTATAATAAAGCCTCACGAAAGAGTGCCGCTCGACGGCGTTATAACAAAGGGCAGCTCGTCGCTCGACGTCTCGGCGCTGACGGGCGAAAGCCTGCCGCAAAGCGTAAGCGAGGGCAGCGAAGTGCTCAGCGGCTCTATGAACGGCGAAGGCCTGCTGACCATAAAAACGACCAAGGAGTTCGGCGACAGCACGGCTACAAGGATACTCAGGCTTGTTGAGGACGCCGCCGCTCAGAAAGGGCAGCGCGAAAAGCTGATCACTCGGTTTGCTAACATCTATACCCCTATTGTTGTTGGGCTTGCGTTTTTGATAGCGGTTCTTCCGCCGCTGCTTGACTTCGGCAGCTTTTCCCTGTGGGTCTACCGCGCGCTTGTAGTTCTTGTGGCAAGCTGTCCGTGCGCAATTGTTATTTCGGTTCCTCTCGCCTACTTTGCGGGAATCGGCGCCGCCTCGCGCATGGGCGTGCTGATCAAGGGCGGCAAATACCTTGAAGCGCTTGCAAAAGCCGACGCCTTTGTTTTTGATAAAACGGGTACGCTCACAACGGGCAAGATAACTGTATCAAGCGTTTACGCCTATAACGGCTTTACCGAAAAAGATGTGCTGTCACTTGCCGCGGCGTGTGAAAAATATTCCTCTCACCCGATAGCCATTGCAATAAAGGAAAAGAATGTTGCCGATGAAATAACGCTCACCGATTACAGGGAAGTCGCGGGCTGCGGCACCTCGGCTGTTTACAGCGGAAAACAAATAGCCTGCGGCAACTCAAAGCTTCTGAATCAAAGTGTTCCCGAGGAGCTAAAGGGCAAAAACGCTGTTTATCTTATTTATGACGGGCAGCTTATCGGCGCGCTTGAAATCAGCGACGCTCTGCGACCCGAGGCAAAGGACGTACTCAGTCAGCTCGGCAGGCTCGGGATAAAGCAAAAGCTTATGCTGACGGGCGACGCACAGCAGAACGCCGAACAGACAAAGATTCAGCTCGGTAACATAGAATACCGCGCTCAGCTGATGCCGCAGGATAAGCTTGATGAAATCACTAAGATCCGGGAGAGCGGCTCAACGGTCTGCTTTGTGGGCGACGGAATAAACGACGCGCCCGTATTGAGCAAAAGCGACTGCGGAATAGCAATGGGCTTAGGCAGCGAGGCGGCGATAGAAGCCGCGGACGCGGTGCTGTCATCGGGCGGCCTGACCGCGCTTCCGAAGGCGATAAGGCTCGCTCGCAAAACAATAAACACTATCCGCGCAAATATAATATTCGCGCTTGCGGTAAAGGCTGCGGTAATTGTTTTGGCATTCTTCGGAATGACGCAGATGTGGATGTCGGTTTTAGCCGACACAGGCGTATGCGTAGCCTGCGTGCTATACACCGCAAGGTTGCTCAGAATCAAAGATTAAATGATTTAGAAAAACCCGCTGCAGATCCGCAGCGGGTTTTAAATGCTGTTATTCATTTTTAAACGCCTCTTTAAAAGGCACGACCTTGCCGTCCTTCTCCTCAACGCTTACGTTGTCGAGCGTCTGAGAGAACTGCTGACGTATTTCCCCGAGGTATATTTTATAGAGCTTTTTTTGCTCCTTCTGCTCGGCGGAGGTCAGCCCGACGGTCTTTTTCTTTTTTGCCAGCTCGTTAATGCGGGCAATCATTTGTTTATCCATAATTCACCTGATATCAAGGGGCTGGCTCAAAACTCCGGATTGAGATTATGAGCCAAGCCCCTGATTTTTCACCTTGTATTGTAGGGTCAGGTCTTGACCTGACCGCAGTTTATGCACTAAACGTTTGGCGCATCGCCCACGGCATGGTCAAGACCGTGCCCTACAGATTACGATACTATATCCAAGAATGGACACGCCGTTGCAGAAACGTTTTTGTTAAATAATTTTCTCCAAAGGAGTATTTGGATGGAACGTCACGTTCCCGCGTGGCGGCTTAGTTGTTGATGAGCTTATCCTCGTCAGACCAGCTGTAGAGCTTTCTAACTTCCTCACCGATCTTCTCAGCGGGAGCTTCGGCAGCGAGCTTGCGCATTGCGCGGAAGTGAGCCTGGCCGCCTGCTGACATGTCGAGCAGGAACTCCTTGGCAAAGGAACCGTCCTGAATGTCGGAAAGAACCTTCTTCATAGCCTTCTTGGTGTCATCGGTGATGATCTTGGGGCCTGTGATGTAGTCGCCGTACTCAGCGGTGTTGGAGATAGAATATCTCATGCCCGCAAAGCCCGACTGATAAATGAGGTCTACGATGAGCTTCATCTCGTGAATGCACTCGAAATAAGCGTTTCTGGGGTCGTAGCCTGCCTCGCAGAGTGTTTCAAAGCCGGCCTGCATAAGAGCGCAAACGCCGCCGCAAAGAACAGCCTGCTCGCCGAAGAGGTCGGTCTCGGTCTCGGTTCTGAAAGTGGTCTCGAGAACGCCTGCGCGGGCGCCGCCGATACCAAGTGCGTAAGCCAGAGCCTTCTCTTTAGCCTGACCTGTAGCGTCCTGATAAACAGCTACCAGACAGGGAACGCCCTTGCCGACCTGATACTCGCTTCTGACGGTGTGACCGGGTCCCTTAGGCGCAATCATTGTAACGTCAACGTCAGCGGGCGGAACGATCTGACCGAAGTGGATAGCAAAGCCGTGAGCGAACATAAGCATGTTGCCTGCCTCGAGGTTGGGCTCGATGTCAGCCTTGTACATAGCGGCCTGCTTTTCATCGTTGATAAGGATCATGATGATGTCAGCCTTCTTGGCAGCCTCGGCAGCGGTGTAAACCTCAAAGCCCTGTGCCTCAGCCTTTGCCCAGGACTTGCTGCCCTTGTAAAGACCGATGATTACGTTGCAGCCTGATTCCTTAAGGTTCAGCGCGTGAGCGTGACCCTGACTGCCGTAGCCGATGATTGCGATTGTTTTGCCGTCAAGAAGCGAAAGGTTGCAATCGCTCTGATAATAAATGGGTGCCTTCATGTTTTCTCTGTAGTCTTTCATTTTTATTTCCTCCTGTTTTATAAGTCAGTTGTAGGTTCGTGCATTGCCCGTCCGTCTGAAATCAACTCAGGCGGTAAGCCTGCGGGCGGGTAATGCCCGCCCCTACAGCCAATTGTTTATTTATACAGACAAAGCTGTATTTCCCCTGTCAATTGCCACCGTGCCCGTACGCACGATTTCGCGTATGCCGTAAGGTCTGAGCAAGTCAATAAGCGTTTCAACACGGTTGGTGCACTCGCAATACTCAACCGTAACGCAGCTTGGAGCCACGTCTACGATTTTAGCCTGCATAATCTCGGCGGTCTTAATGATCTCGGCGCGCTTTGAAGCGGCGCAGTGAACCTTAATGAGAATCAGCTCGCGGCTGATAAACTCGCCCTCTGCAAGGCGCTTAACCTTGATTACGGGAATAACCTTGTTAAGCTGCTTTTCAAGCTGCTCAACAACATACTCGTCGCCGTTTGCGACAATTGTGATCCGCGACACTGCGGGATTATTTGTAACGCCGACGGCAAGAGAGTCAATATTAAAGCCGCGGCGCGAAAACAGCCCTGAAATTTTCGAGAGCACGCCCGCGTGGTTCTCTACCAAAACTGATAATGTATATTGCATTCCATCACCTCATATCGACGGAGTGTCGGGATAGACGTTGCAGACAAGGATAAACGGCTTGTCCGACTTCACCATTCCTCTGATGATCTCCTCGGCTTCCTCGTTTGAGTTCGCCTCGGCGTGGTCTATGCCGTAAGCCTCGGCAAGCTTCTGAAAATCGGGATCGCCGCTGAGGACAGTGCCCGAATGGCGCTTGTTGTAATTAAAATCCTGAAGCTCGCGCACCATGCCCAGACGGTGGTTGCGCATGATGATTATTTTGATAGCGAGGTTGTTGCCTACGATAGTGGCAAGCTCGTTCATACTCATCTGGAAGCTTCCGTCGCCGCACACAACAACAACGTCGCGCGTCGGTCTTGCGAATTTAACGCCAACCGCGGCGGGAATAGAGTAGCCCATTGTACCCATGCCGCCCGTGGTGAGGAACCTGCCCTCGCGTATCATGAAGTTGTTTGCGCACCAGATCTGGTTCTGTCCAACGTCGGCAACAAGGATCGCCTTGCTGCGCAGCATTGAGCTGAGCTGAGCCACAAGCGCGCGCGGCTCAACAAAGCCGTCAAACTTTGGAGCAGTGCGGAAAAAGCTCTTTTTCCAGCCCTTTACGGTCTCCTGCCACTGGTTGGGAACAACATAATCGCCGATCTCGTCGATCAGCATGTTGAGTACGTTTTTCATATCGCCAACGATAGGAATTTCGGTTTTAACGTTCTTGCCTATCTCGGCGGGGTCGATGTCGATGTGAATGACCGTTGTATTTTCACTCATCTGGTCGGGAGCCGCTACGGCTCTGTCGCCGAGGCGCGCGCCGCATACGATCACCAGATCGGCGTCGTGCAGAGCGCGGTTAGCTACGGGCTTTCCGTGGGTGCCGAGCATTCCGAGGTACATCTCATGGTCGCTTGGCATAACGCCTATACCCATCATAGTTGATATAACGGGAATCCTTGTTTTGTCGGCAAACGCCTGAAATTTGAGCTTTACGCCCGAGCTGAGCACACCTCCGCCCGAAACGATAAGCGGTCTGCGGCTGTTTTTGATAGCCTCGACAGCGCGCTTTACCTGAACTGCGTGACCGCGCGTGTTGGGCTTGTAGCCGATAATATTTACGGTTTCGGGATATTCAAAGCTCTCGATCTCGTTCTGCTGAATATCCATTGGAATATCGATTAAAACAGGTCCCTTTCTGCCCGTTGAAGCGATATGGAACGCCTCCTTGAAGATACGGGGCAAGTCCTCGGTTCTGCTTACAAGGTAGCTGTGCTTTACAAACGGCTCGCACGCGCCGGTAATGTCAGCCTCCTGGAAAACGTCTCTGCCGAGCAAATCGCTTTTGACCTGACCGGTAATGGCGATCATGGGAACCGAATCCGCGTAAGCGGTGGCGATACCCGTGATAAGGTTTGTAGCTCCGGGACCCGAGGTAGCCACACAAACGCCGGGCAATCCGCTGCAGCGCGAATAGCCGCTTGCCGCGTGCGCCGCGTTCTGTTCCTGACGGACAAGAACATGCTTTATTGATGAATCATACAGGCTGTCGTAAAACGGACAAATCGTCGCGCCGGGATAACCGAAGACGACCTTAACACCCTCCGCTTCAAGACATTTTACCATGATTTCAGCGCCGCTGATCATTGTGTCGTTCCCTCCTTTTTTCGTGAGCGGACATACCGCTCCACAATCCGTAACGTATATTATACAACAAAGGGCGAAAAAAGTAAAGCCCGAAATAAAGAAAAAAAGGGCTGGCTCAAATTCTCGTTTATGAGTTTTGAGCCAACCCATTTAACATACAATTATTTTCTGCGGAATTTCGCCAGAGCCAAAGCCGACGAAGCAACGCCGATGATAGCTAAGAACATGGCAAAGAACGGCACGATGGTCATGGTAGACTCGTATCCTGTTGAACCTCTGTCAGCCATGAAGAGCAGCTCACTCCACCATGAGAAGAAGTATGCGTAGATCTCTCCTACCATAATTACGGAAGCCGCGAGGAATACAGCCGGAGAAGCCTTGAATTTCAAGAAGAAAAGGATGATTCCAGCCACTACCAAGCAGAAAGCCATGATCAGGAATACAAACTGAAGTACGCTCGAATAGAATGACTGCGAATGCTCGTACTCCTTGGTGAAGAAACGGGTAAAGTTAGTTATGATATTATAATACTTCTTATCCGGTCCGTATGAACTAATGCCTGATTGATAGGTATTATACAGAGGGATCAGCGGAAGAACCGCAGCCAAAAACGTTGACACCATGCTGATTATCATAAAAATCAGAGTGGGCTTTGCAAGGGTTCTTTGAGCTGTCCGGGGCTGAACGCTGTTGTAAGGAGCGCCATAATTCGGGGCGTTGTAAGAATAATTCGGAGCTGCCTGCTGAACGGGAGCCTGGGGCTCCATTACATTTCCGCACACCGCGCAGAACCTTGCGTTGTCGTCGTTATTGTTTCCGCATTTTTCGCAAAACATAATAAACCTTCTTTCTTAAAATAATGATTATAAATCACGCTTTTTATAAAAACTCAGCGACAGCGCCGAGGTGACTATCGCGGCTATGCATACCCACATCATCATATACGGCAAAGAGTTGAATCCGTAGTCGGCGTATTTGCTGTTGGGGTTTACGATAGTCCTGTTTATGGTAAGCCTTAAAATTTCATATGAGTATAAGAAGGGATAAAGGCTTCCGCCGAGGATGCAGAACGCCGAGCCCTTACGCTTGAGGATAGCCAGCACAACACCCGCGACGATCGCGGCTGCGGAAAGGATAACCATGATAAGAAGGAATATGCCTATGCCCTTGAAGCTGGAGTTAAGGGAGGATTTAAGCGACAGCCATGAGTTTTTCTCGGTGAAGATATTTACATAGTTCTTGCCTCCGTCGCTTGTTGTGCTTGAAACTATTTTAAAATATCCCGATGTATCGCGGACGATTTTGTTTGAAGCTTTCTCGGCGATCTCATACCCGAAAGGCAGCGTAGGCATAACGACAGCCAGCAAGCCGAAAGCCGCGTTTATCAGCATGAACACCCAAGATTTAACGGTGACTCTGCTTTTTTTGACGAGCGGATTACCCTTTGGCGGAACAAACCCCTGATATGAAACGGGCTGTGCCGGTGTCCCGGGCGCTGTCTGCTCCGCGTTCATCGGCGCTCCGCATGAAAGGCAAAAACTTGCGCCGTCCGCGTTTTGAGTTCCGCATTTTTCACAAAACAAAATGTCCTCCTTTACAAATACTTTTTCTTTACGATTTGAACTATTGAAACGGGAATACCCGCTGTTCCCAGTATGACCATCAGCATAGGAACAGGCGTTTCCTCAATGTATACCGCTCCCTTGACAGATACGTCGATCATAACAAACCAAAGCGCGCCTGCCGTTACCAGAAGCGAAGCGGCTATTACGCCGAAAATGCCCGCCGGTCTTTTTCTCAAAAATGAAAGAACCGCCCAAGCCGCCAAAACAGCCATTACGACAATGAAAAAGTACATAAACGACTCGTTGACTTCTACGCTTCTATAATTTGTTTGCTTGTATTTGCTGAGGTAACTAAACGAAGTCTTTTTAAACACCTTGCCGCCGACATTGAACACATTATAATATACGGAGTCATATTTAAAGCTGGGCAAAAACGGCAGAATGAACCCGATTGCCGCCATAATGCCCGCTATAAGATACAGCACCTTGGGCTTTTTGGCGGTCATTATTTTATCCGCTTGTTGGGGATGGGCGTAGCCGTACTGCGGCTGGGCATAGCCGTATTGGGGCTGAGCGTAGCCGTACTGCTGATTCTGAGCCTGCACGGGCTGCTCAAACTCAGTCTGCTGAGGCTGAACACGCTGCAGCGGAGCGCCGCAATTAACACAGGTTGTATTGTTGTCATCATTTGGTGTTCCGCATTTTCCGCAAAACATATAAAACCCTCCTTTATTAAAATCCAAAGGCGGCTTTCAAGCCGTTTCAAACGGATGAAAACCGCCTGAGATCATCTATTCTCAAGTGTTAAATCAATAATATTTTTTCTTTACGATCTGAACGATTGAAACAGGGATTCCCGCGATAGAGAGGAAGAACATGAATATCGGGAAAGGCATCATTGTAACATAGGTGGGGCTTGAAGCCGCGCCCATTGCTATCATCCAGATCATGTGAACAAAGAAGCCGACCGCGCTGGCGACTACGCCGAATATACCGGCAGGTCTTTTTTTCAGGAATGACAGGATAGCCCAAGCTATTTCAAGGCCTACAACGATAACGAAGAAGAACATAAATCCGCCGACAATACTTGAAGCGTCCTTAGCTCCGATGCTGTCCAGAGCCTTTGCTCCGCCGAAAAGCTGAACAGGCATAAATACCTTGCCGCCCTTTGAGGAAAGGTGCGGCAAAAAGAACATAAGCACCTGAAGCGCCGCCATAACGCCAGCGATGATATAAAGCGCATTGGGCTTGGGACCGTTAAGCGCGTTCATCGGCTGAGGCTGAGTATAGCCGTACTGGGGCTGAGCGTAGCCATACTGCGGCTGAGCATAGCCTTGCTGCTGCTGATTGGGGCTCAAAGGAGCGCCGCAATTAACGCAGTTGATGTTGTTGTCGTTGTTTTGTGTTCCACATTTGGGACAGAACATAAATACATCTCCTTAATCTAAATTGTATTTTACAGCCGTTCAGCGGCTGAAAGTGCCTTGTTTTCTCGGGACATCCATCGAGTTGTAAATAAGCGCCATAACCGAGGTGACAAAGGTTCCGAGCGCGAAGATTATTATTACAACCGGAATGACCGAGGTTTGGTAAACGTCCGACGCGGGCTTTTCAGCCATAGCGCCGGCAGCTCCGGCGTCGCCGAGCTGATACCACATTATCATAAATATTATGCAGAGAACCGACGAAACCATTGTAAACAGCATTGCCGAGCGAAGCTGATTGTACGCGCTTATGCAGCCCACCGCCATAAAAACCGCGGCAATTACGAACACAACTATCAGCGCGAACGCGTCCTCGCGGAAGGTTTCGTTGCCGACGTCATGGCTGACCGCGCCCATCATACTGTAAAGCACCGTGCGCTTGCCCGGGGTTTCGACCGACGCCGTGGGAATAAGCGGAATAAAAATACTCAGAAGCCCCAGAATTATGTTAAGCATGGTAACCAAGCGGAGGTTCTTCTGAACCTTCGTCAGCTTTACCTCGGGCTGACTGTTCTGCTTCTTTTTATTTTGAACTGACATATACCGACCACCTATCTTACTCTGTCGCGCTTGGCGATTTGTATTGCGGAGAACACGATGCCCGCAACTCCGAACACCACCATGAGATACGGCACTATAGTGACCGCGTCGGAGTATTTAATACCAAACATCTTTATGCTGTCGCTGAGGCTCTTAGACGTATTTCCCGAGATGTAATATTTACCTATAGCAAGCTCGTTGCGCAGGAAAAGCATCCAGTATGAAGCCACTGAAAGATAAATTATAGAGCCTACCATTCCTATCGCGCCCGCTCCCCTGCTGCGGCAGAACGAGAGTATAACCCAAATAAGCTGGAATACCATCGGCGTAATAAACATAACAAGAATGATGATAGCGGTTACCTGCGAGTCCGATTTGGTAAGACCGTTGCCTTCGAAGTACTTTTTGACGATATCAAATACATTGTTGTAACGGTCGCTGCTTGACGAAGCATATGAACTGTATTTCCCGAGAAGCTTAACGCTGTCAAAGCTGGGCAAAATTGTCATAAGCATACCGAGCAGACCAAGAACGCCGCTTATCATATAGATAATGATAGCGCCTACAGACCTTTGGTTTTGTCTTAGCGTTGAAGGCTGACCGTGGCCGCCGTAGTTGTCGTAGCCGTAGACCGGGTTATTGTTATAGCCGTTATTGTAGCCGCCGTAACCGTTGTTATTGTAGCCGTTATAGCCGTTATTGTTATAGCCCCCGTTCCAGCCATTGTTATTGTAGCCGTTGCTGCCATAGCCGTTGCTGCCGTAAGCGTTGTTTCCGTAGCCGCTGTTATTTCCGTAATTGTTATCATCGGGATAATACTCGTAGTCGTGGCGCTCCTCAGGCATCTGACCGCGGTTGGAGCTGAATCCGTCGTCATAGCTGTAGGCTTTTTCGGTATCCTCCCGGTAGTCCTGCCCGGACTCCTGCTGATATTCCTGCTTATAATCATCCTGTAAAGAAGCGCCGCACACCGCGCAGAACTTTGCGCCTGCCGCGTTGCTGCTGTGACAATTATTACAAAGCATACCTTCCCCTCCGTTTTTTAATAAAAAATCAAAATTTTTCGTCTGACTTTTTGTGTTATCTATACAAGGATATTATAACCCATGCTGTTATATTTGTAAAGTATAAAAAACAACATTTTTTGCAAATTTTCATAAACCGAACATACAAAAGGGCGGCATCGCTGCCGCCCGTGTAAGCTGTTTTTCAGGCTGATTATTCCTCAACCTTAGGTAAATGAGAGAGGCTTTCGGCGATTTCCTCGTCGGTGGGAATGTAATCCGACATCTCGCCGTTGTTGAACTTCTCGTAAGCTACCATATCGAAGTAGCCTGTGCCTGTAAGGCCGAATACGATGGTCTTTTCCTCGCCTGTCTCCTTGCACTTGAGCGCCTCGTCAATAGCGACGCGGATCGCGTGGCTTGACTCGGGAGCCGGAAGAATGCCCTCAACGCGCGCAAACTGCTCGGCAGCCTCAAATACCGAGGTCTGCTCAACCGATGTAGCCTCCATAAGGCCGTCATCATAAAGCTGGGACAGAACGCTGCTCATGCCGTGATAGCGCAGACCGCCCGCGTGGTTGGCTGAGGGTATGAAGCCCGAGCCGAGGGTGTACATCTTTGCGAGCGGACATACCATGCCGGTGTCGCAGAAGTCGTAAGCATACTTGCCGCGGGTGAAGCTGGGGCATGATTTAGGCTCAACGGCGATGATCCTGTAGTCGGCCTCGCCTCTGAGCTTTTCGCCCATGAACGGAGAGATAAGTCCGCCCAGGTTGGAACCGCCGCCGGCACAGCCGATGATGATGTCGGGCTTTACGCCGAGCTTGTCAAGAGCTGTTTTTGTTTCAAGGCCGATAATGCTCTGGTGGAGCAGAACCTGGTTGAGCACGCTGCCGAGAACATAGCGGTAACCCTCGGTTGAGGTAGCTACCTCAACAGCCTCGGAAATAGCGCAGCCAAGGCTGCCTGTTGTGCCGGGATGGTCGGCAAGGATCTTTTTGCCGATATTTGTAGTAGTGCTGGGCGAAGGAGTTACCGAAGCGCCGTATGTGCGCATAACCTCGCGGCGGAAGGGCTTCTGCTCATAAGAAACCTTTACCATGTAAACCTTGCAGTCAAGGCCGAAGTATGAGCATGCCATTGAGAGAGCCGTGCCCCACTGACCTGCGCCCGTTTCGGTGGTAACGCCCTTTAAGCCTTGCTTTTTGGCGTAGTAAGCCTGAGCAATAGCGGAGTTGAGCTTGTGACTGCCGCTTGTGTTGTTGCCCTCAAACTTGTAGTAAATCTTTGCCGGGGTATCGAGAGCCTTTTCAAGGAAATACGCTCTGATTAAGGGAGACGGACGGTACATTTTATAGAAGTCCTGGATCTCCTCGGGAATGTCGATATACGCGTCGGTGTTGTTAAGCTCCTGAGCGATAAGCTCGTCGCAGAATACGGGAGCAAGCTCCTCGGCTGTCATGGGCTTGTGGGTTGCGGGATTAAGCAGCGGAGCGGGCTTGTTTTTCATGTCGGCGCGGACATTGTACCATTTTGTGGGGATTTCGCTTTCATCAAGATATGTTTTGTAGGGGATTTTGTTTTCTTTCATAACTATTACTCCTTTATAAATTTTTAAAATAAAAAAACCTGTCCCGGACTATTGCCGGGACAGGATAAATCCTGCGGTGCCACCCTGCTTGACGTAAAACACGTCCTCTCAACGCGTACTTACATACGCTGACCTTTGGTTACGGAAAGTCCTGTTCCGTCTTACATACTCCGCGCAAAAACGCGTTTCCGCTCGCCCTCGGAAGTCCATTCGGCTCTGTGTTCTCTGCCGCAATTTCACCGCCTGCGGCTCTCTTTAAGAGAAGTGGCACAGCCTACTCACTCTTCCTCATCGGTTTATATGCATTATAACCCCATAAAAACCGTTTGTCAATAGTTTTTTAGATGATTTTTTATCAATTTAACTCGATAAAGGAACATTCCATTGCTATTGACAGCGTAATATGTTATAATTAAGAGAGTTATTTACGAGAGGAAATGATGACATTGGCAAAGGCGGTTCCGCTTTTCAGCGGAAGCAAGGGCAACAGCTATTTTATCGGCTCCGGCGGCGAGGGAGTGCTTATCGACGCCGGCAAAAACTGCAAGCAGATCGAGCTTGCCATGGCGCAAAACGGAGTTGACATGAACAGCGTGCGCGCCCTGTTTATTACCCACGAGCACACCGACCACTGCGCCGCGGTAAGAGTGCTCGCCAAGAAATACCGCCTTGACGTTTACGCGAGCGCGGGCACGCTGCGCGCGCTTGAAATGAGCGGAAAGCTTGACCCTATTACAAAAACCCATGTCATCGAAACCGAGGTCGCAGTTGGCGATATGCTGATAAGCCGCATCAACACGCCGCACGACGCCGCGGAAAGCTGCTGTTATAGGGTGGTGGCTCCCGACGGCAAATCGGCGCTTATAGCCACGGATATGGGCGTTATGACCGACGGAGTGCGTATGGCTGCCGCCGAGAGCGACTTTGTGGTGCTTGAATCGAACCACGACATTGAAATGCTTAAAACGGGCCCGTACCCCTATCTGCTGAAAAAGCGCATCTTGTCCGACAAGGGGCACCTTTCAAATGAGGCATGCGCCGCCGAGCTTGTTGAGCTTGTAAACTGCGGCACGCTCCGCCTTATGCTGGGGCATTTGAGCGAGCAAAACAACACCCCATCTCTGGCGCTTAGGACATCGGTATGCGAGCTTGAGCGCGCCGGAATGAAATACAACAACGACTTCACGCTGGACATTGCTCCGGCTGTTACAACCGTAAAGAGCGTGATTTTTTAATGCTGAAGGTAAACATTATCTGCATAGGAAAAATAAAAGAAAAATACTTCACCGACGCCATAGCCGAATATTCAAAGCGGCTCGGCGCGTTCTGCAAGTTTCAGATAATTGAGCTTGCCGAAGAACGCATAAAGAGCAACGCGCCGAACCAAGCTCAGATAGACGAGGTGCTGCTTGCCGAGGGCAAAAGGATATTACAAAAGATCTCGCCCTCGGATTACGTTGCCGCGATGTGCATCGAGGGCAAGCTTATCTCCAGCGAGGAGCTATCAAAAACGCTCACTAACGCGGCGGTTATCGGCAAAAGCACAATAGACTTCATCATAGGCGGCAGCTACGGTTTGAGCGATGAAGTAAAAAGCCGCGCTGATCTGAGGCTTTCGATGAGCCGCATGACATTCCCCCACCAGATGGCGCGGGTTATTTTATCCGAGCAAATTTACCGCGCGTTTGAAATAGCAACCAACGGTAAGTATCACAAATAGCCGCCACGCGGCAGGAAGCGCGCCTTTGGAGAAAACGGTTTATTGGAAAGCTCGGCATAACGGCGCGTCATAACTCGCGGTAACGGCAGAGTAATATAACGACATAAACGCACATATTTAGAGGTTACAATGGCTTTAGACGGAATTTTTTTACGACATATAAAAAACGAAATAGAAAAAGAGGCGCTCGGTGCACGTGTAAATCAGATATACCAGCCCAACCGCGATGAGCTTGTGCTTGTTCTTAGAAACCGTGACGGAATGAAAAAGCTGCTGCTGTCTGCAAGGGCTAATTCGCCGCGCGTCAATTTCTGCGTAAACACGCCCGAAAACCCGGCTCAGCCGCCGATGTTCTGTATGCTTCTGCGCAAGCGCTTGGGCGGCGGCAAGCTTGTCGGAGTGCGCCAGCTACAATGCGACCGCGTGCTGTTCCTTGATTTTGAATGCGTAAACGAGCTGGGCGACCTTGAAACGCTGACCGTCGTCTGCGAGATAATGGGCATGTACAGCAACATAATTGTCATTAACCGCGATACGAACACTATTATCGACGCCTTAAAACGCGTTGACCTGACCGTGAGCAGCCGCCGTTTTGTGCTGCCGAATATCCGCTACGAGCTGCCCGACGCTCAGGAAAAGCTTAATATTCTTGAAGCTTCACCCGAAGAAATCGCGCTTGCCGCGCAAAAGCTTCCGGGAGAAACGGTGCTGTCAAAGGCGCTTATGAGCGTTATTCAGGGTATCTCCCCCATTGTCGCCCGCGAGCTTGAATACCGCATCGGCGAGGGAGTTTCCAATCGCCTGCAGGGCATGTATTACGATAAGCTTATCGAGGTGCTGGGCGACTTTAAAGCCAATGCCGAAAGCTGCTGCGGCAAGCCCTGCATAGTCTACCGCGAGGACGGCAGACCGATGGACTTCTCGTTTATGCCCATAATGCAGTACGGAAGCTACACGGAGGTCAAACAGACCGAAGGCTATTCCGCGACGGTCGACGAATTCTTTGAGGAGCGCGACGCGAGAGAGAGAATGCGCGTTAAATCCCACAGTCTCAACAAACTTCTGAGCAACCTGATTGACCGCACGGCTCGCAAAATCAACAAGCAGCGCACAGAGCTTGCGCAGTGCGGCAACCGCGAACAGCTCAGGATATTCGGAGACCTGCTTCACGCAAATCTGTACCGCATTGAGCGCGGAGCCGCCGAAGTTGAGGTAGAAAACTTCTACGACGAGAACAGCGCCCTTGTAAAAATCAAACTCAACCCCGCTATTTCACCAGCCGCCAACGCCCAGAAATACTACAAGGATTACCAAAAGGCGAAAACTGCCGAAACGGTTTTGACCGGGCAGATAGAAAAGAGCAAGGCGGAGCTTTTGTATCTTGAATCCGTAGCTGACAGCCTAAGCCGCGCCGAAACCGAGCGCGAGCTCAGCCAGATACGCGAGGAGCTGACCGAGCAGGGCTATCTTCGCCGCCCAAAGGGCAAGCAGCCAAAGCTGACGCAGCTTCCGCCGAGGGAATACACATCCTCGGACGGATTTACCATACTTGTGGGCAGAAACAACCGTCAGAATGACAAGCTTACATTAAAAACTGCCGCAAAAACAGATATTTGGCTCCACACAAAAGATATCCACGGCTCGCATGTAATAATCCGCTGCGACGGAAAGCCCGCAAGCGACACCGCGATCATTGAGGCGGCACGCCTTGCCGCATACCACAGCAAGGCAAGGGAGAGCACCAACGTCCCTGTAGACTACACCCCGGTTAAAAACGTAAGCAAGCCCGCCGGCGCAAAGCCCGGAATGGTGATTTACGTCAAGAATAAAACGGTGTATGTGGAACCGAAAATTTAATGCGGAATTTGGAATTAGAAATACAAATTAAATAACGGACAGAAAGGTTTTGCCAATCGGCAACCTTCTGTCCGTCTTTTCTTTTTATTCAGCTATTTTTCTTTGTATCATCAATACATCGTGCATGTCAAGAACACCGTCGTTATTCGCGTCGGCGCGCTCCAAGCCGCTTTCTGAAATCAGCGGCGAGCCGTCCTCTTTGAGGTATTCGGCAAAATACCGCTGCAAAAGCGTGATGTCGTCGATCGTCACCTGTCCGTCGCCGTTGACGTCACCTTGGCGCAGCCGAAGCACCAGGTGCAGCGTGTTCTCCTTTTGGATGTTGTAGTCCGCAAGGGTGCGCCCGTCCTCAAGCTGCTTGCCCGCAAAAATCAGGCGCTGCTGATCGGGCGGTATTCCCTCTTTCTCCTGGATTTTCGACTTGATGTTTTCAATGGTATCATTTGATTCCACCTCAAGCGTCACGGTTTTTCCTGTCAGAGTGCGCACAAATATCTGCATTGCGGATACCTGAAAGACCGACACGGCAATCAGTCCGACCGCCATGCTGAGTGTGAGAAAAATTCCAACAAGCCTGCGAGTACGTTTCATGCCGTGTCCTCCTTAAATTATAATTTTTTTATCCTATAAGCTCTTTGATTTTAGCCTCGGCAGCCATAGCATCCGCCTTGCCTCGGCTGTTCTTCATCACGTTGCCGACAAGCGCCTTAATAGCCTTTTCCTTGCCGTTTTTGAAGTCCTCGACCGCCTTGGGGTTGCCCTCGACAGCCGCCTTGCAAAGCTCCAGAAGCGCGTTGTCGTCGATTCCTCCCATGTCGCTCTCGCTTATGAACTCAAGCGCGCCCTTGCCGCTGTCAAGCATTTTTTCAAGCGTTGACTTGGCGAGGTTGTTGCGGATCTTGCCGCTGTCGAGCAGCTTTACAAGCTCGTTGAGCTGTTCGGGCGAGGTAGCTACGTCAAAGACCTCCTTGTCAGCCTCGGTTTCAACTCTGCGGAAAATCTGGCCGATAATAAAGTTGCTGACGGTCTTGGGCGACTTTACGCCGTCGATAGCCTTGTCAAAATACTCGCTGATATTGCGGTACTTTGTAAGCAGCGCCGCGTCCTTTTCGGGAATGTCGTAATCGTCGACATAGCGCTCTAACTTATCGGCGGGCAGCTCGGGCATTTCAGCCTTAAGAGCCTCTACCTCATCGCGCGGAATAATGATAGTAACCAAGTCCGGGTCGCGGAAGTAGCGGTAGTCGTGAGCGTCCTCCTTGCTTCTCATTGAGGAGGTAGTGCCGCTCGCGTCGTCAAAGCGCAGAGTCTCCTGAACCACCTTGCCGCCGCTTTCGATCAAATCGACCTGACGCTCGTACTCGTATTCCATAGCGCGGGCGATGTTGGTGATAGAGTTCATGTTTTTGATTTCGGTGCGCGTGCCGAACGCCTCACTTCCCTCGGGGCGAACCGAGATGTTGACATCGCAGCGCATAGAGCCCTCCTGCATTTTGCAGTCGGAGATCCCTACCCAGCGCATTACCTGCTGCAGCCTTTCGACGTACTCCTTAGCCTCGTCGATCGAGCGGATGTCAGGCTCGGAGACGATTTCAATAAGCGGAACACCGCCGCGGTTGTAGTCGACGTAGGTGTCGCCGTGCTGATGGATGAGCTTTCCTGCGTCCTCCTCAATGTGGATGTGGTGAAGGCGGATTTTTCTGCCGTTTGAAAGCTCAATATAGCCGCCGATGATCAGCGGAGCGTAAAGCTGGCTGATCTGGTAAGCCTTAGCCAAATCGGGATAGCAGTAATTCTTTCTGTCCATTTTTGCGACTTCGGCGATTTTACCGTGAACCGCAAGCCCTGCCTTTATAGCAAAGCGCACTACCTCGCGGTTGAGCACGGGCAGAGTACCGGGCAGGCCGATACATACAGGGCAGCAATGGGTATTCGGCTCGCCGCCGAACTGAGTGGTGCAGCCGCAGAAAATCTTTGTCTTTGTAGATAACTCGATGTGGGTCTCAAAACCCGATACTAATTCGTATTTCACA
>ONMK01000037.1 GCA_900318905.1 uncultured Eubacteriales bacterium
TCGCCCCTACAATTTTAATTCTATTAAGCTTTGTCTGCGATCACGGCGATGCCGGGAAGGGTTTTGCCCTCGAGGTATTCAAGCGAAGCGCCGCCGCCTGTTGAGATGTGGCTCATCTTATCGGCAAAGCCGAGCTGGATAACAGCAGCCGCGCTGTCGCCGCCGCCGATGATTGTTGTAGCGTCGGTCTCTGCAAGAGCCTTTGCTACAGCGATTGTGCCCGCAGCCAGAGTGGGGTTCTCAAATACGCCCATAGGTCCGTTCCAAACAACGGTCTTGGCGTTCTTAACAGCGTCCGCGAACAGCTCCTGGGTTTTAACGCCGATGTCGAGGCCTTCCATGTCGGCGGGAATAGCGTCAACGTCAACGACCTCAACGTCGATGGGGCCGTCGATGGGGTTCGGGAACTCAGCGGCGATTGTGGTGTCAACGGGGAGAAGGAGCTGCTTGCCGAGCTCCTCAGCCTTGGCGATCATATCCTTGCAGTAGTCGAGCTTTGAGTCGTCAACAAGTGATTTGCCGACTTCCTTGCCCTGAGCCTTAAGGAAGGTGTAAGCCATGCCGCCGCCGATGATAAGGGTGTCGCACTTCTCGAGCAGGTTGGAGATAACGTTGAGCTTGTCAGCGACCTTTGCGCCGCCGAGGATAGCAACGAAGGGACGGACGGGAGTCTCAACAGCGTTGCCGAGGTAGTTGATTTCCTTCTGCATAAGGTAACCTACAGCGGTATCCTTGATGTGGTCGGTAACGCCCGCGGTCGAGCAGTGAGCGCGGTGAGCGGAGCCGAAGGCGTCCATAACAAATACTTCGGCAAGAGAAGCCAGCTCAGATGAGAAGGGCTCAAGGTTCTTGGTCTCTTCTTTTCTGAAACGGGTGTTCTGAAGCAGAACAACGTCGCCGTCGTTCATTTCGGCAACAGCCTTTTTAGCGTTCTCGCCTACGACCTCGTCGTCATTGGCAAAAACAACGTCCTGACCGAGAAGCTCGGAAAGACGAACTGCAACGGGAGCAAGGCTGAACTTCTCCTCGGGGCCGTTCTTGGGCTTTCCGAGGTGAGAGCAGAGGATAACCTTACCGCCGTCGGCGATTAATTTTTTGATAGTGGGCAGCGCGGCAGTGATCCTGTTGTCATTGGTGATCACGCCGTCCTTGAGGGGTACGTTGAAGTCAACACGGACGAGGACTTTTTTGCCCTTTACATTGATGTCGTCAACGCTTACTTTGTTAAGCTGCATAGTAAAACATCCTTTCATTTATAAGAGATTTGTAAAATCGCTTGGTATTTTACAGACACTTATATTATAGTATATTTTGTCAGTTTTATCAATAGGATTTGTTAATGTTTTGACATATTTTTTATTATTGAGCGTCAGCTTAAATTATTTATATCCGACCATTTATGTCTGTGAAGCTCGCCCTTGTTTTGCAGGTTGGGGTAGTCCCACTGCCTGAGCACCTCGTAGGCGGCGATAGCGACAGAGTTTGAAAGGTTAAGGCTGCGCGCCTCGTCTATCATCGGAATACGCAGAGTTTCGTCGGGGTGCCGCATCAGCACATGCTCGGGCAGTCCGCGCGTTTCCTTTCCGAAAATCAGAAAGCTGTTGTCGGGGAAGCTTACGTCGCTGTGGCGGTGAGTGCCTTTTGTCGAGAAAAAGAAAAAGCTGCCGCCCTTGTTTTTCTCAAAAAAGTCGTCTAAGTTCTCGTAGTAGGTCAGGTCGAGCAGGTACCAGTAGTCCAGTCCCGCGCGTTTCAGCTTTTTATCGTCAATGGCAAAGCCCATGGGCTTTACAATGTGCAGCCTCGCGCCTGTTGCCGCGCAGGTACGCGCTATGTTTCCGGTGTTCTGGGGTATTTCTGGCTCGACCAGCACAAGGTTGAGTGTCGGCATTTTTATCATCCTTTAAAAAAATAAATTTTACATTATTATATTATTTTAAATCGGAAAGAATAATATTGCAAGTTTTTTCTTGCTATTGACTGAAAGGAGGAATAAAAATGAGCAAAAGTCCGCTTATGAGTATGGTAAAGGGCGTTGCGGTGGGCATGATCGCCGGCGCGTGCCTCGGTTACGCCGGAAAGTCGGCAGCCGACGATAATCCGAAGATCCGAAAAAAAGTATGCCGCGTCAAGCGCACCATGGGCGATGTGGCCGACACGGCAAAATATATGTTCAAATAGCCGCCACGCGGCAGGAAGCGCGCCTTTTAATAAGTCGGTTTTATAGGAAAGCCCGGTATAACGGCGCATTATGACGCGGGAGTAACGGTAACCTTTTTTGCCAACATCTGATTCGCGTCATGGATCAAGCGTCACGCTTGCGCGTCATGGATCAAGCGTCACGCTTGCGCGTCATGGGTCAAGCGTCACGCTTGCGCGTCATAACGCGGGAGTAACGGTAACCTTTTTTGCCAACATCTGATTCGCGTGTCTATAAAACAAAAACGCTCCCGATTTGGGAGCGTTTAGTTTAATTATGATACATAATTCAGCGGATCCTGATATTCGCCGTCGAGGCGAACCTCAAAGTGCAGGTGAGGGCCTGTTGAGTTGCCCGTTGAGCCGATATAGCCTATTACCTGACCTTGGCTTACATAGTCGCCTGTTGAGCACGCAAGCTCGCAAGCGTGGCCGTAGACCGTCATGTAGCCGTTGCCGTGGTCGATCATAACGTAATTGCCGTATCCGCCGCCGTCGTCGCCTGCCCAAACTACCGTACCGCCGTCCGCGGCAACGAAGGGCTGACCGTAGTCGCCGCCGCCCGCGATATCAATGCCGTTGTGCATTCTGCCCCAGCGCCATTCCATATAGCTGGTGATACTGTGAGTGTGGGGGACAGGCCACATAAAGCTGCCAGTCGATTCGCCCGGGGTTTTTGCGGTGCCGACGATCTTCTTTTCGTTAACGGGCTTTGAAATCTCTTTCTCGCCTGTTACTACCGCGTCGGTCTGGTCGCCGTTTACAAATGTCAGACGAAGTGTTGTCTGCTTTGAACCGTTCTGACCTTCCTGAGTAACTTCCTCATAGCCTTCGGGCTGGCTGTCGTCCTCTGTGATCTCTGTTTCGTAGGGGATTTCTTCCTCGTAGATCCAGTCGGTCGAAAGCTTGATGGAGTACATGTACTGTGAATATTCCATCAAATCGTCAACGGATTCGGTATCCTTATCGCCCGAGTAGGGTTTTACCTCTACCTTGTTGGCAAACTCCGTTGTTGTGGCGTCGTCGTAGCCTTCCTTAGCGTCGGCAAGAATTCCGTCGAGCGCTTCCTTAAGCTCCTCGCCGTCGTCAACAACGCCGATAAGCTCGCCGTCGATGTAAAGTCCCGAAGTACCCGAAATATCGGGCTCGGTCGCTTTGACCTCGCTTACGGGTTCGTCTGCCGTTGCGGGGCTGATGACCGCCGGAGTCAGCGCGTCCTGGGGTTCTTTGCTGTCTGTTGAGGAGTCGAGCGCGCTTGCAACGGTAACAAGAGAGAGCATCGCCGCGGTAACGCTTGCCGCTACCGCAATAACGACTCTTTTCTTATATACTACCTGCTCGCGGGCGCCGCCCTCGAAGTGTGCGGGCTGAGGTATTTTCTTTGAAGCCTTAAGCATTTCTCCCAGACCTTTGTGTGAGTCCGTCTTTTTCTTAGCCTTTGCCGGCTTTTTAAGCTCGGACTTTTTAACAGGTTCGGAAGTAATGCTTTCAATTTCAGAGAAACCGTCAAGCCCGATGAATTTTAATTCGTCGTTTTTTCTTTTCATATCTTTCTCCTAACTAAAATGCTGTTACATGAACATTATTACAAATTTGTAACAAATGTGTAACAATCACCTTCCGACATTCATTATACCAAATTCTGCCGAAAATTCAATAAGAGAAATAAAAAACGGAGTTCTTCATATAACATGTACAAAGAACTCCGTCTGAATTTGTGCAACTAACACATTATTTCTTCAAACTAAATATACTGATAGTATAAAACTGATATCAGAATCTACAAATAGTAAATTCTGATATGGAATTAAAACGAGAAATCATCTCAATAATCCGCCATGTTCGTAAAGCAAAGGTCGAGGTCTGCGTTACCTTCAATACCGTCAACAGTCGCGGTTTTTGAGTATTGCCACATGCTGAAACGGTAGGGGAAATGCGGCTCGTCGGCGTATTCGCAGTACCAGACGTCGCAGTCTGACAGGCGGCTCATGTCGTATTTTTTTGAGAACTCCTCGTCTGACGCGTAAAGCATGGGCTTGTAACCGAGCTCTTTTGCCTTGGCGCAGAACGCGAGCGCGCATGAGGTAGCCTGCTCAGCGGTGAGGCTGTCGGTTCGCGCGTCATCGTCCTTTATTATTTCCCAGTCATACGCGAGCGGAAAATCGAGCTTCAGCCCGCCGAGAACCTGCTGGCAGTACTGCGCCTCCTCGCGGGCTTCGTCCTCGGTGATCGCCTGGGAAAAGAAGTAACCGCCCGTCTTGATTCCCGCCGCCTGAGCGCCGCTTATGTAATCGGCAGCCTTGTTGTCAGAGTAGAGCGAACCCTCGTCGCCGTAGCCTCTGCCGCCGAGCCTTACCATAACAAAGTCGATTCCGGCGTTTTTAACGCGGCTCCAGTCAACTTCGCCGCTGTAGGAAGAAATGTCGATGCCCGTTGTTGAGGCGCGCTGACCGTTTTCATTATATACTATAAAGCCGTTTTCGGTTGAAAAGCTTCCGCCCTGAGCGGTGGTTTCGGTATTCTCGGTCGCGCTCTGAACATTTGCGCCTGTGGTACCGGGCGCGGCAGAGCTCGGGCTGATTTGAGGCTTTGAGCCGCCCGAAACGGCCGATGACGCTGTCGGGCTGCCTGAATTACCGCAGCCGCATAATAAAACCATACTAACGCAAGATACTGAAATAAGTGCGCATAACAGTTTTTTCATATGAAAAACAGACCTCCTTTTTGGCATTTTTCATAGAGTAGAATACCATATAATTAAAAACTTGTAAACAATCAAATTCTTAATTGCTATTGAAATTACATGGTAAATTTAGTATAATATAATGACAAAGATTGAATTTTGTTTATTATGGGCAGGTGATTGGGTGAATAACGCGTATCTCTCGGGATACAAAAAAATGAATATCCCTGAACTGCTAAAGGCGATTGACGAATGCACTTCACTCAGTCAGCTTTTTGCCCTGATCCAGCATGAGCAGATCGAAATTCAAATGCACGCTCAGGAGGGCGCGTCAAACCTGACTCCGCGCAAGCTTACCGCAAAGGATATTATCGGCAACAGAGACTTTCCGCTTGACAGGCTAAAGGCCGAGGTAAAGCGGGCGGTTTGTATCAATTATGTTCCGCCGAAAAGCGGCGGAGCCGACAGCGCTATCGTCAGCGCTATCCGCGAGACCAAAACGCTCAGCGAGCTGTTTTCGCTTATTCAGCGCGAGAATATCAGGATTCCGATGCACGCTCAGTCGGGCGCATCTAACCTTACACCCAGAAAATTGGAACCTAAGCTTCAAATCGACACGGAGCTTTCGCCGTTTGAGCGGTTTAAGGCAGAGGTTATAAAATCCGTGTCGGAACAGAGCGATTGATTTTGCTTTGGCGCTGACAGTATTTTTGCTTTTTTTCGCAAGGTATGAGCTATACTCGGCTTTACGGGCATAGCCCCTTAATAAATATTTGAAAAGAGAGGGATTCTAATGAAGAAATCATCAAAATGCATGGTTGCGGTACTGCTTGCGGTACTTACCGTTCTTTCGTCGTTTTCGATTATCGGCTCCTTCGCAGCTGAGGACGACAAGGCTGAAGCCCCCGTTTCCGTAATGACCGACGCCGGGCAGGAAGCTGCCGCTCCCGCAGAGGACGCCGAGGCTGCCGACGCCGACGAGCCTGTTGCGGTTACCGACCCTGAAGCAGCAACAGAGCCTGTTGTCGACCCCGCTCCCGAGGTAGGCAATGTAACGGGTGTTAAAAAGACCAGCTTTGTTACAGACCGTGTTCGCCTTGAGTGGAACAAAACAAAGGGCGCGGACGGCTACACAGTATACTACTGCGATGTTGACAAGGACAAAACTCTGTTCATTAAAGCAGGCGACACCGCGAATACTTACATGGAAATCAAAAACCTCAGACAGAGCACTATGCACATCTTCAAGATATTTGCTTATGTTGAGAAGGACGGCGTTCGCTATGAAGGCGAGCCAACCTTAATGACAACAGCAACTCAGCCTGTTAAGGTTGCGGGACTTCTCAGAACCCGCTCGTCAGAGGTTATCTCATTCAAGTGGAACGTAAACCAGAACGTCACAGGCTACAAGGTTTACCGCTCATCAGCGGCTTCGGGCAATAAGTTCGAGCTCGTAAAGACTATTAGAGGCAAGAAGAACACAACCTATGCCGACACCAATATCAGCAGCGGAAAAATCTATACATACAAGGTAGTGTGCTTCAGAGAGCTGCCTAACGGCAACCTTTACCACTCCGAGGGCTCAACGATCACCTGCATGTGCGGTCTGTGCGCTCCCAATTTCAGCATCAGCTCAAAGCTTTACAGAGTAAGCGTCAGCTGGAAAAGGAACCCCTACGCAACCAGATATGATGTTTACTACTCAACAAACAAGGACGCTGTAAAGTACACCTTCGCCGGCTCTACAACCGGAACCTCGTTTGTTACCAACAGACTTTCCACACAGAAGCTCTATTTCCGCGTTTATCCGATCTACAAAAAGAACGGAACTACAATAACAGGTACTTCCCATACAAAGGAAATCAACGTTTCAAACAAGATTTACGGCGTAGCAACCGGCAGCACCTATGTTGAGGTCAATATATCGGCTCAGCGCATGTGGCTGTACAAAAACGGAAAATGCATCGTAGATACCCCCGTTGTAACAGGTACCAGATACAGCATGGATACCCCCAAGGGCTACTTTGATATATATTCACGCGCGAGGAATACCGTGCTCACAGGCCCCGGATACGCTTCTCCGGTTGATTACTGGATGGCGTTCAGCGGCGGATGCGGAATCCACGACGCAAGCTGGCGCTCAAGCTTCGGCGGCAATATCTACACCTACAACGGCTCTCACGGCTGCATCAACACACCCTACAACGCCGTAAGAACCATCTACAACAACACAACCTTCGGAACCCCTGTTATCGTTTACTGATAAATAAAATCGGCGGCAGCTCATTTTCGGGCTGCCGCTTTTTTGAGACTTTATTTTTCTATTATCGCATATTGATTTTTGGAGTTGCTTATGTTATAATTTTTTGGAGAAACGGCGACGGCTGTTTCGACACCTCTGTGAAAGGAGGTGAAATGATGGAGTACATAATTTCTTTCGCTTTATTAGTGATGATTATCGTCCTTGTCATAAAGAAATAACCGCCCTGTGTTGCAGCACATGACGGTTAATCAAATAAATTAATCAAATTGCATTGCGAAACAGTCAAAGCCGTTTCTCTATTTTTATTATAAACGAATAATTCGGAAATGTCAATCATTTTCCACTTTCCATTTTCAATTTTCCATTAAATGAAACTCTCCCTGAACATCAGTGTAATACTCGCCCTCGGGTATCAAGTCTTTAATAAGCACTATCTCAAACCCCTTGTCTTTAATGCCCTTAATTATTCCGGGCAGAGCGGCAGGGGTGTTTTTTGCGCCGTTGTGCATTAAAACTATCGAGCCGTCCTTTACCTTATCGAGTACCGTTTTAGTCATCTGCTCGGGCGTTGGGTCCTTCCAGTCGAGCGAGTCAACGTCCCATTGAACGCAGTACATGCCCATCTGCTTGACGCTGTCTACCACCATGTTGTCGTAGTCGCCGTAGGGCGGGCGGAACAGGGTAGGGGCGCTGCCCGTCAGCTTGCATATCTTATCGTTGCAGGCCTTTATCTCGGCGCAGGCGGTGTCCTTTGAAAGCTGCGGCATGTGAGGGTGCGTGTTGCTGTGATTGCCTATGTCGTGACCCTTTGCCGCTATGGTTTTAACGTCGTCTGGGTACTTGTCGACCCATTCTCCGACAAGGAAAAACGTCGCCTTTACGTTCTGTTCGTCCAGAATTTTAAGGAGCTGCGGCGTCTCCTCGTTTCCCCAAGCCGCGTCAAATGAGATAGCCACCTGCTTTTTGCCGCTCTCAACGCGGTATATTGGGTTTGTTTTGGGCTCGGCGGCGGTCTGAACACTTTTTCCGACCGAGGTTATCGAAACGCTGAGAGCCGCTATTCCCGCGATAAGGCAGAGCGAAGCGGTCAGCAGCGAGCGCCTGTTAAGTATAAGTAATCTCATAAAAATCCCTCCGTATAACAATGTATATGGAGGGATTATTACTATTATGAGTCCGTCTTGGCGATTTCGATTTTGATGTTGCCCGTGGTGGTCTCGGCGTAAATATCTGCCGCGTCACTGCGGTCAAAATGAATGTTGCCCGTGGTGCAGTCGATATGCAGGCCGCCCGATATAACCGTGTCTTTTAGCTTGATATTGCCTGTTGTGGTTTCAAGGTCGGCGTTTCCGTCAACGCTTACTGACTCAGTCCTGATGTTGCCGGTTGTTGTTTCAAAGTCAATGTTGTTGGCTTTCAGGCTGCTTATGTCAATGTTGCCCGTCGTTGTTTCAATTCCGATCTTATCATATTCCGTCTTAGGAAGTGAGATAGTTATCTCAGGAGAGTTCAAATCAAAGTTGATGTATTCGTACCATTCGCGCGAATCATCATAACTTACGCTGAGGGTTTTGTTTTCGATTTCAGCTTTAAAACGCAGCTTTTCAGGCTCATAGAACGTCACCGTGCATTCCTTCTCGTCGGTGTGTTCAAGCTTTATGTCGGCAGTATTAACGTCTATGTCAATACTGTCAAAGTCGCTTTTTATCTTTTCGGTCACGGTGGTGTATTCAACCGTGTTAAGCTTTTTTATGTCGAAGCCGACTGCCGCGAGCGCTCCCGCGATGACAAGAACGCCCGTTACCGTCAAAGCCGTGGCGGCAATGATCCAGCCTTTTTTTGCTTTGCTCATGACTGCGCCTCCTTTTTAACAAACAGTGATTTTATGCCGAGTATGATCCGCTTTGTAAGCTTTACAACGCCCTTTGAAGCCGCCAGGCTGCCGAATACAAGAAATACCGTAAGCCCGGCGAGCAGCAAGCCGGCGCCGAGCGAGGCAAGCCCTGTCCAGCCGTAGCCGCGGGCTATAAATATCGGACAGGATGCGACGCAGGCGACTGCCGATACGCCGAACGCGACCGTGACCGCCCACAGCGAAATAATCAGCGACCAAAGCGTTAGGTAGAGTGAAAATACAATGGCTATAGCGGCGATAAGCAGCGGAACCCAAATCGGGGAGCCGACCGCTATAAGCACGATTTCCCAAGCCTTAAGCTTCCTTTTTGATTTTACCTTTTGCTTGACAAGCTTTGAAAGCGGCGTTTCGGCTATTATCTGAGAGGCGATCTCATCGGGGCTGCCGATTTCCGCTACCGCTTCTTCCTCTGTAAGCCCGTCCTCAACGCGGTCGTCTATCATCTCGCCGTAAAATGTCAGGCGCTCGTCTATATCCTCCTGAGGCAAGCCCGACAGACCGCGCCCGAGCTGCTCAAAAAACTCATGTTTGTTCATTTCCCGTGTCCTCCCTTGTAATAAAGCTGTGGATCGCCATGATCTCGTTCCAGTCAGCTTTAAATTCCTCAATGCGAATAAGTCCTTCATTTGTGATGTGGTAGTACTTCCTCAGCCTGCCGTTGTGCTCGGCGGTTTTGACATTCAGCATTCCCGCCGTTTCAAGCCGCTTTAAAATGGTGTAAAGCGTTGATTCGGAAAGCTCGATATACGGCTTCATGTCCTTGATGATCTTGTAGCCGTAGGAGTCCTCGCTTTTTATAGCGGCAAGTACGCAGACGTCCAAAAGCCCTCGCTTAAGTTGATTATCCATAGCATACCTCCTCTTGCGTAATACATCATAACACGAAGTATTGCGTTTGTCAAGGGAAAAATAAAAATCCCTCTCAACAAAATGCTGAGAGGGAAAACGATGTATCAAATTTATTCCGCGTAGTGCCAGCTTATGCCGTCCTTGGTGTCAACAACCACTACCTTCATTTCGGCTAATTTGTCGCGGATGGCGTCGGCTGTTGCCCAGTCCTTGTTTTTGCGCGCTTCGGTTCGCTGAGCAATAAGCGCCTCGATTTCGGCGTCCTGAGGGCTGCTCTCCTTTTTAGCTTCTTTCTTGGCGTCAAGCAGGTTGAGGGACAGCACCTTGTCAAGCTCGCCCAGCACATAGCGCTTAGTGGCGTCGTTTGTATCGGCTTTCAGCACGTCGTAAACAACCGTAACGCCCAGCGAGGTGTTGAGGTCGTTGTCCATTGCCTCCCTGAACTTTCCGATAAGCCCGGCTGCCTTGACGGCGTCAACCTCGCCGTCTGTGCCGAGAGCCGAAATGCGCTTTATAAGCTTGTCGTAAGCCTTTACGCAGTTGTCAAGGCTCTCATATGAGAAGGTGAGGGGCTTGCGGTAATGGCTCTGCAGGCAGAAAAAGCGGTAGGCAACGGGGTTATAGCCCTTGCTCTCGAGCAGAGAAACCGTCAGAAAGTCGCCCTTTGACTTGCTCATTTTGCCGCGCGCGTCGTTGAGGTGCAGTACATGGAACCAGTAGTTGCACCACTTGTGGCCGAGGTACGCCTCGCTCTGGGCGATCTCGTTGGTGTGGTGGGGGAAAGCGTTGTCGATTCCGCCGCAGTGGATGTCGAGGTACTCGCCGTTGTGGCGCTTGCTTATGCATGAGCACTCAATGTGCCAGCCCGGGTAGCCCAGTCCCCAGGGCGATTCCCACTTAAGCTCCTGATCCTCGAACTTCGACTTGGTGAACCACAGTACAAAGTCGGTTTTGTTGCGCTTGTTCTCGTCCTCTTCAACGCTGTCGCGTACGCCTACAGCCAAATCGTCCTCGTTCATATTGCCGAAAACATAGTAGGTGCTAAGTTTTGAGGTGTCAAAGTAAACGTTGCCGCCCGAAATATATGCGTAGCCCTTTTCAATCAGAACGGTTATCATCTCGATAAAGTCGTCGATGCAGTTTGTAGCTTTTCGCAGTCGGAGAAAAAGGCGTCGGTGTAGAACTTGGCTATCTCCATAACGGTTTTGTGCTCGCGCTTTGCTCCCTTGAGCATTTTGTCCTCGCCTGTGTCGGCGTCGGAAGAAAGGTGACCTACGTCGGTGATATTCATAACGCGGTTAACGTCGTAGCCCGCAAAGCGCAGGTACTTTTCAAGCACGTCCTCCATAATGTAGGTGCGCAGGTTGCCGATATGCGCGTAGTGATAAACGGTTGGGCCGCAGGTGTACATATTAACCTTGCCCTCGGTAAAGGGAACGAACTCCTGTTTTGTCTGTCCGAGTGAATTGTAAAGAATCATATTTGTACTCCTTTAAAGGATTTATTTGTCAGATATAAATTGCTTGTTTTGAGCGACATAGATAACGCCCGAGAGAAGCGCGAAGAAGGTCGAAACCCAGATGAGTCCCTCGCCGATGATGAGGAAAATACAGCGAAGACAGCAGGGGAGGCACACTCCGAGCTCGCCTATGTCGAGCACTGTCTGCATTACCAAAACGCAGATAACGGCGACCATCTGGGTGACTGTCTTGACTTTGCCCCAGATATTGGCGGCTATGACCTTGCCCTTAGAGGCGGCAATAAGGCGTATAGATGTTACGGCAAATTCGCGGAACAGCACAATTATCACAGCGACGCAGTCGCACAGCCCGAGCTGCACAAAACACAGCAGGGCAGAGATAACAAGTATTTTGTCAGCAAGCGGGTCGGCGAATTTTCCGAAGTCGGTAACCAGTCCGCGCTTGCGGGCTATTTTTCCGTCGAGCAGGTCGGTTATTGAAGCCGCTGCGAATATAGCCAGCGCGGCAAGGTTGTTTAGCGGAAAGTTTATAAGCAGCGCCGCAACAAAAAACGGCACCAAAATAATCCTTGCCACTGTCAGTTTGTTTGGTAGGTTCATAATATCATCCTGATAGTTTTGTATAATAAGTATTTGAAACAGCAAGCGTAAGACACGCCGTTTATGAAGCTTTATGAGCGTGCCGAGTCATCCGTAGGCGGACTTCCTACAGCGTGGCTGTACCTATGGGGTCGCAGCCCATGCTGCCGGTGATTTCAACGGTTATAAAGCTGCCGATCTCGGGCTTTTCTTCGGCGGTGAAGAACACGCAGCCGTCAACCTCGGGCGCGTCGGCATAGCTTCTGCCGTACCAGCACTCGGCAATGCGGTCAAAGCCCTCAACAAGCACCTCGATATTCTTTCCGATAAGGCTGTCGCAGAATTCCGCCATAACGGTCTGCTGGTGCTCCATAATTATGTCGGCGCGGCGCTGCTTTATGTCGTCGTCAAGCTGCCCGGGCATTTTAGCCGCGGGCGTGCCCTCCTCCTGAGAGTAGGCAAAGCAGCCCAGCCGCTGAAAGTTTATTTCCTTTGCAAACTCAGCCAGCTCCTCAAACTGCTCCTCGCTCTCTCCCGGGAAGCCCGTAATAAAGGTGGAGCGGAAAATAACGTTCGGGATTTTGTCGCGGATCTTATTGAGCAGCGCGGTAAGGCTCTCTCTGTCGCCTCTGCGGTGCATTTTCCTGAGGATCTCGCTGTTGCAGTGCTGCAGGGGCAGGTCAATGTATTTTACTATTTTATCCTCGCGCGCCATTACGTCGATAAGCTCGTCTGTAATGCTGTCGGGGTAGCAGTAGAGCACGCGTATCCAGTGCAGCCCGTCGATTTTGCAAAGCTCGGTGAGCAGCCTGTCAAGCGAGGGCTTTCCGTATAAGTCCTCGCCGTAGCGCGTGGTGTCCTGAGCGATAACGTTAAGCTCGCGCACGCCGCTTTCGGCAAGCCTTTTTGCCTCGTCGATAAGGTTCTCTATTATTCTGCTGCGGAATTTTCCGCGTATCATCGGGATAGCGCAGAAGGTGCACTTGTTGTCGCAGCCCTCGGCGATTTTCAGGTAAGCGGTGTAGAATGGGGTAGACTGAACCCTTCCGCCCTCAAGCGGCAGACTGAGTTTGTCGGGGAACACTTCAATAGTATCTCCGCCGTCAAGCGCTTTTTCAACAATATCGGCAATCTGCAAGTTTGCGCCTATGCCCACAGCGGCGTCGATTTCGTAAAGCTGTTTTGTGATCTCGTCCTGATAGCGCTCGGCAAGGCAGCCCGTCACGATAATAGCCTTTATTTTGCCCTCGCGTTTAAGGGTCCCGAGCTCGATTATCTCGTCAATGCTCTCCTGCTTTGCGCTGTCGATAAAGCCGCAGGTGTTCACAATAACGGCGTCGGCGTTTTCAGCCTCGCCCACAAGTTCAAACCCGCGCTGTTTAAGCGTAAAGAGCAGCATTTCGGCGTCGACCTGATTTTTGGCGCAGCCAAGCGATATTACGGCTACCTTTTTGTTCATACTTTTCATCCTTAATTATCCTCATATTCGCGGAGGACAGCGTTTATGTCATCCCAGCCGTAGCCCAGCCTTTGAAGGGCGGCAACGGCGCGGCGTTTTATCTTTTCGTCGGTTATGTTGCGGTACTTTTTCTCTATTATTTCGCGGATATTCTCTCTGTAGTCAACTTCGATTTCGTCGAGCACAGCCTCGGCGGTCTCCTTATCGATACCCTTTCGGCTGAGTTCAAACACGGCGGTGCGCTTTGTCATCTTCTTTTGAAGCAGAAGCTTGCGCGCGTATTGCCTTGCGTATTCCTCGTCGTTGACAAGCCCGAGCTCCTCCATTCGCTCAACGGCTTTTTCTGCGGCGGCACTGTCGCAGGTGCGCCTGATTTTATCGGTGAGCTCCTTTTTTGAGCGGCTTCGATACGAAATGAGCCACAGGGCTTTTTCCTTAGCCCTGCGCTCATTACTAAGTTCTGTTATTTCTTTTAAGTCCCCGTCGTCGATCTCTCTGCCCACGTCAAAGCGGTTCTCGATAAGGGTTTGAGTGTCCAGGTCCATTGCGAATTCGCCGTCGATAAACAGGGCGCTCAGCCCCTTGCGGCGCGGTTCGATCGCGGTTATAAGCATCAATCGTCAACCAGAACGTCGATTTTCGCGGCGGGCTTTTTATCCTCGGCGGGAGCTTCCTTAGCGGGAGCCGCCTCTGTCACCTTGGCTTTCGGAGCGGGGCGCTTGCGGTCGTAAAGCTTGTCGATGTTCTCCCACAGCTTTGCTTCGATCTCCTGAGCAAGCTCCTTGTCGGTCTTGAGCAGCTCCTTTACCTTGTCGCGTCCCTGGCCGAGGCGCTGACCGTTGTAGCTGAACCACGCGCCCGCTTTCTGGACGATCTCAGCCTTTACCGAGAGGTCGAGCAGCTCGCCCTCGCGCGAGATACCCTCGCCGTACATGATGTCAAACTCAGCCTCGCGGAAGGGCGGAGCGATCTTATTCTTAACGACCTTGCAGCGTGTGTGCGAGCCGACCATTTCGCCCGCGACTTTAAGTGTTTCTACGCGCCTGATGTCGATGCGGACGGAGCTGTAGAATTTCAGAGCGCGTCCGCCTGTAGTGACCTCGGGGTTGCCGTAAACAACGCCCACCTTTTCACGCAGCTGGTTGATAAATATAGCCACGCAGTTGCTCTTGTTGATTGCGCCGGCGAGCTTTCTTAAAGCCTGCGACATAAGTCTTGCGTGCAGACCTACATGGCTGTCGCCCATTTCGCCCTCGATCTCAGCCTTGGGAACAAGAGCCGCTACCGAGTCGATTACGATCACGTCGATAGCGCCGCTGCGGATAAGCGCCTCGGCGATTTCAAGCGCGTCCTCGCCTGTGTCGGGCTGGGCTACAAGCAGCGAGTCAACGTCAACGCCAAGCGCCTCGGCGTAGGTGGGGTCGAGCGCGTGCTCAACATCGATAAACGCTACGTTGCCGCCGTTCTTCTGACCTTCGGCAATGCAGTGAAGGGACAGCGTGGTTTTACCCGAGGACTCGGGTCCGTAAATCTCAACGATACGGCCTCTGGGAAGTCCGCCTATACCGAGAGCGATGTCAAGCGACAGCGAGCCTGTTGAAATATGCTCAACAGCCATGTGCTTGTTTTCGCCCAGACGCATAACGGCGCCCTTGCCGAACTGCTTTTCAATTTGTGAAATGGCGGTTTCCAACGCCTTGTTCTTATCTACTGCCATGATGTACCTCCGTTTGATAATTCCTGTCTTTTCTTATATCTTTAAACTTTTTGCCGCTTAGGGCAGTATTATTATAAAATATGTAAAGCGAAAAAACAATCTTTTTCCGCCAAATTATACGAACATAATTTCTAAAAATAATTTAGTGTCCCGTTTATAGCCCAGTTATTTGTAAATTCCGATAATCGCGCGCTCACAGCCGCCGAAGTCCGGCGCTGTGCGGATTTCTTCAAAGCCATTTTGCTTCATCAGCCCCGCAACGTAGTCAGCCTGATTCTCTCCAAGCTCAAAAACAAACGCGCCGCCCGGTTTTAGCTTGCCGCTCCAATCGCGGATCATCGCCTCGTAAAAGTCAAAGCCGCTCTCGCCGCCGTCAAGCGCCATTTCCGGCTCAAACTGTACTTCTTTTTGCAAGGTGCGCAGATCGTCCTTTTTTATATACGGAGGGTTTGACACGATCAAATCAAGGCTGTTGCCGGGGAACTCGCCGTGGCACAAAAGAACGTCGCCTTTGACTGCCTTAACCTTTGAACCGTTCAAATCAATATTCTTCTTTAGAAAATCAAACGCCTCGCCGCTCAGCTCAATTGCCGTTACATCGGCGTTGCCCAGCTTTTCAAGCGCTATCGCGATAGCTCCGCTGCCGGAGCACAGGTCGACCGCCTTAGCGCCGCTTTTTCCTTTGAGATAGTCAAGGCAAAGCCCCGTGCAGACCTCGGTGTCGTCGCGCGGAATAAGCACGCCCTCGCCGACAAATAGGGGAAAGCCCATAAAGCTCCACTTCCCGAGCAGGTATTGCAGCGGATAACGCGTCAATCTTTTTTCTGTAATAGAAATAATCTGCCGCTTTTGCACGTCCGTTACAGGCGTATCTCCGTGCGCGATAAGCGCGGCTCTGCCCAAGCCCGTAACGGCTTCAACAATGCACTGAGCCTCATAATCAGAGTTCTCAATGCCGCCGTTTTGCAGCTTTTCGCGGCAGGTGCGGAAAACTTCCTTTAACATCCGCAGTTAACTATATCGGAGCCGTCCTCGGGGATGACCGCCTTGATAGCCTCAATAGCTACCTCGATCATATCGTCGTCGGGTTCCTTGGTGGTAATGCGCTGCGCCCAAAGACCGGGAGCGGCTATAATTCGCGTAAACGCGTTGTCATGCCTTCCGCAGAGCTTGATAAGCTCGTAGCCGATTCCGCAGGTAACGGGAATAAGCGCTATTTTGATGATAGGCCGCCAGAAACCGAGGAAGGTCGGAACGAACAGACCGATAGCGATGCCGAGGATAAGCATGATAACCATGAAGCTTGTGCCGCAGCGCGGGTGAAAGCGTATCTGCTTTTTGACGTTGGCTACGGTAAGCTCCTCCTCGTTTTCGTAACAGAAAATCGTTTTGTGCTCGGCGCCGTGATACATGAAAACGCGCTTCATGTCGCGTGTCTGAGAAACTATCACTATGTAAAGCAAAAAGAGAACGATTTTAAGTACGCCCTCAAATACCGACTGCCAGAAGGTCACGACCTCGCTGCCCGTCTGAAGCGCGGGTACAAAGTGCTTAAGCAGCTCAAAAAGCCCCCACGGCAGGAAGAAGAACAGACCGATAGCAAGCGCCACCCCGAGGATAGTCGAAAAGACCATAAGCACCTTCATAAGCTTGTCGCCGAATTTGTCGTCGAGCCACTTTTCAAACTTGGACGGCTCCTCATCGATTTCCGCCGATTCGATTGCCTTGTCGGCCGAGAGCATAAGCGACTTGTAGCTGAGCCTCATTGAATCTATCAAGCCCGCGATCCCCCTGAAAAACGGAACCTTGAACAGCTTTACCTTTTCGGGGATAGTGGTGATGCGAATATCCTCGCTGTAAATTTCATCCTTGCCCGTGCGCACGCATACCGTGCTCTTTTTGGGGCCTCTCATCATAATGCCCTCAATCAGCGCGCTTCCGCCGATAGAGGTGATTTTCTTTGTTTTCTTAGACATGTTTATTATTTCCTTCTATGTGATTTGATTACAATTTTACCGTTTCGGGAGCGGCGTTTTCCTCGCCCTCTTTATAAACGGGGAAGGTGAGGGTAACGGTGGTTCCTACTCCTTCGCCGCTTTCGATGTCGAGTTTGCCGTTGTGCAGGTTCATGATTTCATCCGCGACGGCAAGACCTATGCCCGAGCCGCCGACGGTCTGGTTAGCCTTAAAAAACTTCTCCTTAACTCTGGGAAGATCCTCGGCAGGGATACCGCAGCCCGAGTCGGTCACAACTATCTTGATAACGTCGGGGTCGTCCTTTGAATACAGAACCTGAGCCGCGACAACGCCGCCTCTCGGCGTGTATTTAAGAGCGTTGTCAAGAATATTAAGGAACACCTGGCGCAGACGGTTGCGGTCGCCGTAAATCGGCGGATAAACAACGTCAAGGTCGTCGTAAAGCAGGTGGATGCCCTCCTCAACGGCGCGTTCCTTCAGCATGTAGACGGTCTCGTCAAATTCGGCGAGGATGTCTATCTTTTCTTTCATCAGCACCATTCTGCCGCTCTGGATCCTGCCAAAGTCCAAAAGCTCCTCAACAATACCCGTCAGGCGCGTGCTCTCTTTTATGATTACTCCCATGCCGCGGTCAAAGGTGCGGCGGTCAAGCGTGCCGCGCTCGCTCAGCTGCATTGTTTCCGCCCAGCCCTTGATTGCCGTGAGCGGAGTTCTCAGCTCGTGCGAAACACGCGATATAAAGTCGTTTTTCATCTGTTCGGTCGTCTGCAGGTCTTTAGCCATGTCGCTGACGGCGTCGCAGAGGTCGCCGATCTCGTCGTTGTATTTGTGCTCTATTTTCTCGGAGGCGGAGAAGTCGCCCTGAGCGATTTGCGCCGCGGCGTCGGACAGCCTGCGTATGGGCTTAACGATAGAGCGGATAAACGCGAGTCCCGAGAAGATCACCATAGCGGTAACGCCGAGCCCTACGGCTATGATAATAGCGCTGAAAAGCAGGGTGCGGCTGTGAGCGGGCTCCATAGATACAATGTAGCGCAGCGCTCCTATGACGTTGTTGTTCTCGTCGCAGATAATTCTGGTTTCGCTCATTGCGCGCTCGCCGGAGAGCAGCTTGCCGTTCCAGAAGGCGTAGCCCGAGGCTGACTGCTTTGCCTCGTCAAAGTCGGTCATTTTTTCATCCTCCGACGGAATAAAGCCCGTTGAGGTAAGCACAACGCGCCCCGAGGTGTTGAGCACCATAACGCCCATCTGCTCTTTTTTGTCAAAGTTTTCTATGTAGTCGCGCGAGAGCGAGGTGAAGTCGGTGGGGTTGTCTGCCTTAAAGCCCGAAAACACCATGCTCAGCTCGTTTGAAGCCGAGTGCAGATCCTGCTCAACGCGTGACTGGAACAGGTGGATTATGGAAAAAATAAGGATGACAACAATCAAAATGATAATGGAAAGAATAACGCTGAGGGTGTTTATCATCCAGCGCTTTGTAATTCCCTTTACCATGTTGTCACCCCTTTTTTATTATTGGATAATGAATATTGAATATTGAATAATTTTGGTCGTGCAGACAGATAGGCCTTACCGTAAAGCTTATTGCCCGACCGGATTTTTAATGACGCGAGTTTGACAGAAATGTTTAGAAACATAGCAAACGTTACAGACAATCAACTTGGAACACTTATCTAAGAGCGATAAATTGTCTGAAACAAGCCGGACTCCTGACGCGCCGTTGCAGAAACTTTTTTGTAAGCAGAAGCTTTCCAAAGGCGCGCCGGATAAAACTTCAAGTTTTTATTCGCCCGAGTCCCATTTATAGCCGAGGCCCCATACGGTGATGATGTGCTTGGGGTTAGAGGGCTCGTCCTCTACCTTCATTCTCAGGCGGCGGATGTTAACGTCAACTATCTTGTCCTCGCCCACATAGGCGTCGCCCCAAACGTGGTTGAGAATGTCGATCCTGTCGAGCGCGGTTCCGGGGTTTGAGAAGAAATATTCCATGATCTGGAACTCAACCTGAGTCAGCTCTATCATCTTGCTGCCCTTCATAAGCGCGCGGTTCCTGAGGTTGAGGGTGAAGTCGCCCGACTTAAGCTCCTCTTTAAAGTTGTTTTCGGCGCGGGACTGAGCAAGAGCTACACGGCGGTAGAGCGAATCAACGCGCGCCAAAAGCTCGCTGGGGGAGAAGGGCTTTGCAACGTAGTCGTCCGCTCCGAGCATAAGACCGGTAACCTTGTCCATTTCCTGGGTTTTAGCCGAGAGCATGATTATTCCGATTCCGCCGTTGCGGTTCCTCAGCTCCTTGCAGACCTGAAAGCCGTCGATACCGGGCATCATAACGTCAAGAATGGCAATGTCAAAATCGCCGTTGTTGTCGTCGTACTTTTTAAGAGCGGTTTCGCCGCAGTCCGCCTCAACAACGTCATATCCCGCGCGGGTAAGATTGATGACGACAAAATCGCGGATGGCGGATTCATCTTCACAAACAAGTATTTTTTTCATCTCAAAACCTCCGTTTGAATAAATATTTATGTTAATCAGAATTATTTACTGCTTGCGTTCAGTGTTTGGTTAAGCAGGGAAAACGCGGTTTTTATCTGGTCGTTCTCCATTGCCAGCACGCTTTCCGTGCTTTGGTTGATAAAGGTGTAGGCGTAGCGGTTGTCCTTGTAAATGAGTGTGTATCTGTCGCTGCCGACGCCTTTGTCCCAGTCGGCGACCTTAAAGACCCTTATCTCAAAAACGGTTTTGCCGGCTTGCTTGTCAGCCCATTCGCAAAAGCGCATTTCGTCGCCGCTTTCGTTCAAAAGCGCGGTAAATGTGCCCTGCTCCCACTCTTCGGGAAGTTTGATAGTATAGGCGTAGTTGTAGTTGGCAACCGTGCGCTGAACGGCCACAAGCTGTTCCTGCTCCAGGCTGAAATTGTTCCATACCACCTGGTCGGCAGCGGTATACGCGCCGCTCGCCTCGTTGAAGGGCAGGGTAGTAACGGTTGGGATCTCGTATTTCAGGTCGTTGCCGATATCGGTCGAAAGAATCGAGCTGCTTCGCTGGGTAGGGTTCAGCTTTTTATCTTTGTACAGCGGATTTTCAAGCGCCTTTTTGGTTTTGTTGTAGTAAACTATCTGGGTGTTTAGCCCGCCGCTTGACAGCGTTCCGTCAATAACAAGCCCTTTTACGCCGTCGCCCAGCTCGGTTTGAGCCATGTTCATGTAGCTTACGACGTTGGGATCCATAGCGGCTGAAGCCTTTGTTACAAGCGAGCCGCGGCTTGAGTTATAGGCGAGCATCGTAGCCTTAGCCTCGTTTTCGGTGGTGAAGAGCGAGAGGGTAATAATGTTGCTTTTTCCGCTGCCGTCAAAGCTTCCGCAGTAAAAGGCGGAGTAGTTCTGCCCCGAGTCAACGGCGTTTGTCTTGCCGTTTTCGTAGGAATAAACCGAAAGGAAGTTGACGTTTGAGGTGTATGTAGCGTAGCCCACAACGATTTCCTGAGAGTCGTTGTCGTTTATGTCGGCAAAGTCAACACAGTCTACGTCGGCGGTCTCGGTCACGAAATCGCCCGTGACCTCCCATTCGCCGTCGATATCGCACATCATCAGCATGTGAACGCCGGCGGCGCTGTCTTTCTCGCGGAAGAAGGCAATAGCCTCGTCGACGTTGTCGCCGTTTATATCGTGCATGATGATAGCGCTTCGGTAGTTACCGTTTTTGGGGTATTTGAGCGTGTAGCCGTGGGGCGCCGCGTTTGAGATGAGCGCCTCGATTTCCGCCTCGTCGCCCATTGTTTTTGGAGGGCGCAGCAGATCTTCTTTGCCGATGTCGGTAATGCTGCAGCCCGCATTCATGCAGAGCAAAGCCGCGCCGAGCGCCGCTGCCGCAACCGGTTTCAGTTTCATCCGCGTTCCCTCCTGTTGTTATTCAAAGTGCTGTTTAGCAATCAAAAATTTAATGGTTTTGCCTTCCTCGGTAAACATCCGCTCGTGCTCGGTGACAATGTTTTCGTCAAAGTCACTTTGGTGCAGGTCGCGTGTGAGGTAGATTATGTCGTAGCCGCTTTGGGCAAAGTACTCAATGCTTTCCTCAAACAGCTCGTCGTCGTCGGTTTTAAAGCGTATCTGAGCCTCTGGCAGCAAAAAGCTCTTGTACATTTCAAGCTTTTTGTAGTATGTAAGCCGGCGCTTTTTGTGCTTGGGGCGAGGCCACGGATTGCAGAAGTTGATAAACAGCCGCTCGATCCTGTCCTCCGGCTTTATCACCCTGTCAAGCTGCTCAACGTTGTAGTTGACAAGCAAAAGGTTGTCGATCTCATCGGCTGACTTGCCGGCTTCCTCAAACAGCTTAACTATCGTGCGCCTGCCAACGCCCAGCATATCGATTTTGATGTCGAGCGCTATTATATTGATTTCGGGGTGCTGCAGAGCGAATTGCCCTGCAAAGCCGCCCTTGCCGCAGCCGATCTCAAGCACAAGCGGCTGCTCCTTTTTGAATGCCGATTTCCACTTGCCGGCGTGCTCCTCGGGGTTCTTTACAAAAAAGTCGCAAACGCTCAGCTCGGGCTCAGCCCATTTCTTTTTTCTTATTCTCATATATCCTCGCTTATTTGGTTAAAACATCTCATATCATTATACCAAATTGTTACAGATTATGCAATGAATTTTTAAAGATATTTAATTTTATCTCCGTAAACCTGCGATTTTGTAAAAATTATTTCAGAAAACGCTTCTTCAAGGCGATTTTTCAGCGGTAAAATGACAATATCTTCACTTTTAAAGTGCCCGGCGTCAATAATATTTACGCCCAGAGCGTTAGCCTCGTTTATGTCGTGGTGCTTTATCTCGCCCGTAACAAGAACGTCGGCGCCCTCCCCGGCAGCGGCGATAATGCCCGAGCCGCCGGCGCCCGAGGCAACGGCAACTGTTTTCACCTTCGGGTTTACGTCCGTGTAGCGCAGTCCCTCGCAGCTCAGAGCCTTTTTGACGTGCTTTGCGAAGGAAAGAATGTCGCTCTCTTTTTCAAGCTCGCCGATGAAAAGACATTCTCCTAAATCCGATCTGCGCAGGTCCTTAACGCCTATAGCTTCCGCGAGGCAGGTGTTTACCCCAAACTCCGGTGAAACGTCAAGATTGGTGTGCATACAGACGGCGGCAATGCCGTGCTTTGCAAGCTGATATGCGGCGCTTTTGGCATCAAGCCTTTTAAGCGGCCTGAAAATAACGGGGTGGTGGCTAATTATCAGCTCACAGCCGTTTCGTGCAGCCTCCTCAACGACCTCGGCGGTTATGTCGAGCGTGAGCAGGACTTTGCTTATATCGGCGTTTTTATCTCCGGCGAGCAGCCCGACGTTGTCGAACTCCATAGCGGTGCAAACGGGCGCGAAGCCCTCAAAAAAATCGGTGATATCTTTAACCTTTGCCACAAAAATCCTCCAATCTGTCGGCAAGCGCGCCAAAGCGCGCCTCACCCAGCGCCTGCTTGCGGAGCCGCGCTATGCTGCCCGATAAGTAGCGCAGGTGCGTTTCGTTTTCAAGCGGATGAAGCTCGCCCGTGTAGTAATATAATTCATCGGCGGAAGCCTTTTCTCCCGTGTAGTAAACCGAAAGGACGGTGTAGCACTTTCCGCCCGCCTCACAGCAGTCCTGGCTCTCGATTTTAAAGCCGTTTCGGCACAGATAACAAATAAGAGTCTCGCTTTTGGTCATCGGCTGCAAAATAAAATGCTTGTCGGGGCTTTTTGCCCAGCCGCAGGATTCGATGATTTTTGCGATCAGCTCGCCGCCCATGCCGGCGATCACGATGTCGTCGGCTTCATCGGCTGAAATCGCGCTCAGTCCGTCGCTGAGCCTCAGCTCGATTTTTTCGCTCAGGCTTGCGTTTTCAACGGTCAGCCTGCCGCGGCTTAGAGGGTCGGGGTTGATGTCGGCCGCTATCGCCGAGGGGCAAACGCCGTTTCGGCACAGCCACACGGGAAGATAGGCGTGGTCTGTGCCGATGTCAGCCGGCCGCGAGCCGCGTCGGACGTATTCCGCGCACAGCCGCAGCCTGTTATCAAGATTTGATTCGCCGTTCATTGTACAGCGGCGTTAAGGTCGGCGATAAGCTTGTCGGCGTCGGCTCCGTGAACCGCGCAGGCCTCCTCGATCGTTTCACCGCGTGAAGCGGGGCAGCCGAGGCAGTGCATTCCTATGCTGAAAAACAGCGGAGCGGTTTCGGGATAACGGTCGAGAACGTCGCCGATGATGTCATTTTTTGTAATAGCCATAAAAATACCTCCGTAATTGTATATTTAGTGTCTGCCGTAATATTATACCATATATTTTGTGCTGTAGCAAGAAGTTTTTT
>ONMK01000120.1 GCA_900318905.1 uncultured Eubacteriales bacterium
AGGGCAGGCTCGTGCTTAAAAAGCAAATGCATGACTTTGAGTACCCGGACGTCAAGGTGGTGTTTTCAAGTCCGCTGAAGCGCTGTACCGAGACATGTAAAATTCTTTTTCCGAATATTAATCCGCTTGTGATAGCAAATCTGAGCGAGTGCAATTTCGGAGAATGGGAGGGCAAGACTGCCGACGAGCTCAAAGACGACGAGGACTTTCAGAAGTGGCTTGCGGGCGACAACAGCGTAAAGCCCCCAAGAGGCGAGAGCAACGCCGACTTTGTAAGGCGCGTCTGCCTGATGTTTGAGAGCATAGCCGAGGGGCTTATGAAAACGGGCAACACCGAATGCGCGATAGTCACCCACGGCGGCGTAATAATGACGCTTCTGTCTGTGTACGGTCTGCCCAGGGCAAAGCCCTTTGAATGGGCAATGGACAACGGCTGCGGCTATTCGATAAGGATAACGCCAATGCTGTGGCAAAGAGGAAAGGTGACAGAGGTGTTTCAAAAAGTACCCAAGCGTGACGCTTGACCCAAGACACGATTCAGACGTTTGCATTTAACAAAACTTCTGTTCCCGCGAGTTAAGCTGCGCCGTTGCAGAAAGGTATTTGAATGCACGCCCCTACAACTAATCACTAACAACTAACAACTAATCTCAGAAGGAGTAATTTAATATGAACAACTACAAAATCACACTCTTAAAGGGCGACGGTATCGGCCCCGAAATCGTAAATCAGGCTGTAAAGGTGCTTGACAAGGCGGCTGAAAAGTTCGGCTTTGAGGTAACTTATGACGAGGCTCTTTTGGGCGGCTGCGCAATCGACGCAACGGGCGTTCCGCTTCCCGAGGAAACCATAGCAAAATGCAAGGCGAGCGACAGCGTAATGCTGGGCGCCGTAGGCGGTCCCAAGTGGGACAACCAGCCCGGCAATAACCGTCCCGAGGCTGGACTTCTCGGTATCCGCGGAGCGCTCGGACTTTTTGCCAACCTGCGCCCGTCGGTCATTTTCGGACCCTTGAAGAGCGCTTCTCCCATAAAGGACGAGATCATCGGCGACAACATGGATATCCTTATTGTCCGCGAGCTTACGGGCGGTATCTACTTCGGCGAGAGAGGCAGAAAAGAGGTCGGCGGTCAGCCTGCGGCATGGGATACCGAGCAGTACACCGTTCCCGAGATAGAGCGTATAGCGCGCGTAGCCTTTGACATGGCTATGAGGAGAAACAAGCGCGTAACAAGCGTTGACAAGGCTAACGTTCTGGAGTCCTCGCGCCTGTGGAGAGAAACCGTTATCCGCGTAAGTAAGGATTATCCCGAGGTTGAGCTCAACCATATGTATGTTGACAACTGCGCAATGCAGCTTGTGCGCAACCCCAAGCAGTTTGACGTTATCGTTACCTCAAACATCTTTGGCGACATCCTCTCCGACGAGGCTTCCATGATAGCCGGCTCAATCGGAATGCTCGCTTCCGCAAGCCTTTCGGGCGGAAAGCTCGGTCTGTATGAGCCTATTCACGGCTCAGCTCCCGACATTGCCGGTCAGGATATCGCCAATCCGCTCGCTACTATCCTTTCTGTTGCTATGATGCTTCGCTATTCTTTAGGCGAGGCTGAAGCTGCGGACGCTATCGAGAGCGCCGTAGCGCGTGTTCTTGAAACGAGCCGCACACCCGATATTTACGAAGAAGGCATGAAGAAGGTAGGCTGCGAGGAAATGGGCGACCTTGTCTGCGCACAGCTTTAAGGTGGACTATGGAGCTTTATGACATGCACTCCCATATCCTCCCGGATTTTGACGACGGAGCCAAAAACGTGGAGGTTGCTCTGGAGCTTATTGAACATTTGAATTCTACACAAACGAGATGAGCCTTGAGAATTATCTTAAGGAGCGTCAGGAAAAGTTCGAGGCGTTTTTGCCGCACATTCCCGAGGATGTAAACGTTGTTTTGGGCTGCGAGGTATTTGTCACCGATTATCTGTTCAACAACAGCGTTCTCAACGGCATTACATACGGAAATTCGCGCTATGTGCTGACCGAGTTCTCATATAAATCGACCTTCCAGGAATCGACAATGCAGAAGCTGTATATGCTTCTGCAGAACCACGGGCTTATTCCGATAATCCCGCATGTTGAGCGATATCCCAACCTTATCGACCACCCCGATAAAATAGCCGATTTAAAGGACGCGGGTACACCCACTCAATGAAGCACAATCCGCCCGACTGTTTTAGGGAGGCGCTTACCACAATAGCCGAAAAGTGCAGCCCCAGAGCGGTTAAGCACATGATGGCAACAGCGGAAAAGATATTTAACAGCGCAGTTTGATTTGAGAGTTTAGAGTTTAAAGTTATTATAAATCGGAGCGGAGCGACCCTTCACTCAACTCTTAACTCTCCACTCTCAACTCTAAAAGAAAGGGGCGTGTATCAATATGAAAAAGACCATGGCAATTATTCTGTCCGCGCTGATTTGCGTTTAGGCTGCGGCTTGTTCGTCGGGGGGCAGCTCATCATCAGCGGACGAAAGCTCAAAGGCAGAGGCTCAGACCACCGGGGCTCAGGAGACGACGGCTCCTGAAATCGACCTTTCCAATATGCCCGAAAAGCTCGACCTCAGGAATTTTAACGGCAAAAACTATGTAACTCCCGTTAAGTGCCAGCTTTACGGCGACTGCTGGACATTTGCTCAGGCGGGCGCGGCTGAGATAGCTTATCTGTTCGCCAACAATATGGGCGTACCGGCGGGCGAGGAAAACGATCAGGTCAATTTCTCCGAGAAGTACATCTCGTGGTACGTCTACCACGGAATCACCAAGGACGACGTTATTGCAGGCAGGGCGCGCGCCTCTCAGGTGGGCGAGGGCTTTGACATCAGCGAGGCTGAGGCGACAAATCCTCAGGCGGTTTACTTTACGGGCGGCGAGTTTACGGGCAATACTACACTGTACAGGCTCGGCTACGGTCCCGTTGACGAGAGCGTTACGGTAAAGGGCGAGACTCCTTATTCCTACGACGACAGCTAGTCGTGGCACTGGACGCTTCCGCTCAATTCCGAGTACCGCAGGCCTGCCGAAAATGTATATCTCAGGTGCAACACCCAGCTTCCGGGCATTGCCCAGCTTGACAGTGACGGAAACTACTCCTTCAACGAGGAGGGCGTCACCGCAATAAAGCAGGAGCTTTGTCAGGGGCACGGCGTTACCTTTGCGCTCAGGTCGAATCATTTAGGCTTCAACAAAAAGCGCAAGACAGCATATGACAGCGAATTAAGCGCCGCAGACCACGCGGTCATCGTGGTGGGCTACGACGACGCCTACTCAAAGGATAACTTCACCAATAAGGACAAGGACGGCAAAGTCATTGAGGGCACTACACCTCCCGGCGACGGCGCTTTCATCATCAAAAACAGCTGGGGGCTTCTCAATCTTAAGGACGACCCAGACGACGGCTACCTCTATGTTTCATACTACGACTGCAACCTTATGCCGGCGCTTAGCTATGTGTTTGACGCCAAGTCGGACAAGCAGTCCATGCTCGATTTCGACCAGTACGACATGCTGCTGACTCAGTGGTACGGCAGCAACGATTCCGACAGCGAAACAAAAATAGCCAATGTGTTTGACGCCGAAAAGGATGAGAACTTAGTCCAGATAGCCTATACAACGGCAAAACCCGATACCGAGGTGAGCTACGAGGTCTACAGGGACGTCAAGGACGGCGACCCGGCTTCGGGCACTTTGCTTGACAAGGGCACTAACACCCACGCCGCAAAGGGCTATTACAGAATCGATTTATCGGATTCATACGCGCTGAAAAAGGGCGATAAATACTCCGTTGTGCTCACCATGACGCGCAAGACCGACGGCGGCAAGACCTATACCGAGGTATTCCCGTATTCTACCGAGTTCTCGCAGGGGCTCAAGGTCACGGCGGTCGTAAACAAGGGCGAAAGCTATGTTTATTCCGACGGCAAGTGGAGCGATATGACGGACAAAACCGACAGCCTCAAAGAGCAGGCGCAAAAGCAGATTAAGGGCGAGTTCGGCGGCAGACAGACCAATACGCCGATTAAGCTCGACAGCAAGGACACATTTGTAGTGGATAACTACCCGATAAAGGCGATCTCGGTCTCCGCAAAGTAATAAAATATATAAAACTGCCGGGCAGAGGATTTTGTATTCCTGCCCGGCTTATTTTGTCGAGAGTTTAGAGTTGAGAAATGTTAAGTATTATAAACAGCAATGCCCGTTGGACGGTACTATTGTTTAGTCAAATAAGATGGGGTATCGTCCTAACCGTAAAAACGCAGCACGGGGCGATTCTCGGCATAATAGTGCTATTGTGATATAAAGCATAAAGAAAACCCGCGCGTACCGAACGGCTGCGCGGGCGTTTTGTTTAATGCGTTGTTATGCTGCTTTGCTGTCTGTGTATTCCACGACGGCGATCTCGGTCATCATTTCGGAAACCTGTTTGATAATATCGTCAAGCCGTGTTGCAACCGCGTCATCATACACGATTTCGCCACATTTCATACATTCCCAACAGGGAACGTTTTTGACGATCACCATACACTTTTTCAGGTCAACAAAATGTGTGGTTGTGGATTTCTTATATTCACCTTTGCAAATATAGCAGGTCATTGTTATTTCTCCTTTCGTGTTTCAAGGTCGTTTTCAAATTTATCGGGCGTTGGCTCATAAGCGGTAATTACTGTTAAAACAACGCCGTCCGCGCCGATCACAACGTGCAGCGGTGTTCCTTTCAGCGCTTTGCCTGAAACAAGGCAAGCGGGTGTTGGAAATGCGTCGGGGTATTGTTTTATTATTCTGCCGTGATATATGACGTTATACACATCTTCACGGTATATGAAACGCTCCTGAAGCCGCTTTGCAACGTGCTTTGTCCATTTAATGCTTCTGCTGTCACATAGTTTTTGCAGAGCTTCAAGGCTTAATTCATTCATTGGTTGATTCCTCTTTCTCCGCTGTATCGGGTATATATTCAAGTATATCTGCGGGCTGACATTCTAACAGCTTGCAAAGCTGCTCTATGTTAGACCAACTCACAGGCTCGGAGCGGCGCAAGTGCTGTAATGCACCCTCAGCAAGCAATTTGTTTTTCCTCAGTGTGTTTGTGTTATATCCCTTGTCTTTCAGGGCTTGCATCACATCTATTTTGAAGTGCAAACCGTTCTCATTCGATTTAACAAAGGCTTTTCTTTTGTGTTTTGCCCTTTTTGAATTTTCACTGCGTGTTATCCACTGACAATTATTTGGGCTATACGGTTTATCTGGATTTATTCTATCTATTGTCAGACCTTCTCTATAACCGTTATTTAATGCCCATTCGATAAAATATTCCACCCCATTTTTTGACAACCATTCGGGGCATATTGTTATTCCTTTACCGCCGTACCATTTGTACGCATATACATTAGGATTATAACACCGTGATTTCATACTATGTAAAATTCAATATAAACGGTTTTTAGTAATATCGCTACTATAACACCATTCTAACGCTTTATTCATTTGCTATCCCTCTCTATTTTCTCGTCAATAGCCTTGTTTATAAAGCCGTTTAGCGTATCACCCTTTGCAGCGGCAAACTCTTTTATAGCTTGTTTTCTGCCCTTTTTTACCACTAAAGAAATGCGCATAGCGGCACCTCTTTCATTGTACCTATATTATATCATAAAAATCAATCTTGTGCAAGATACAAAATAGCCAAATCTTACACACGATATTTGTGCAATATTCCAACTGTAATCGTGTACACGATATGCTGTGATATAGTTACAGAGTTAAGGAAAGGGGAGCTGCAAAATGACAGGTAGATACGCAAGACACAGCAAGGTAATGACTATAGCAAACCGCCTTGTAAAGCAAGGCTACAACCGGGCTAATGCAATGGTAAAGGCGTGGGCACTTGTTAAAATGCCACAGCTGCTCACCAAGGTTAGCGGCGTGCCATACAATCAGCGGCCGCGGCCGCCGCCGACGCGCTCGATAATATCTTTACCAAGAAGCGCAAACAGAGCGCAGCAAAACAGCAAACAGCATAAAAGCAGTGTGACGCTGCACCCAATCCCGCCTTTGAAAAGCCTCGTTTAACGGAAACACCTGTTAAACGGCGGGGGCAAAAACAAAGCAGCTTCCTATACAGAAAAAAACCGCTATCCTATATCGGACGGCGGTTTTCTCCCGGGTATAAATAGGGGAGATAATGCGGTAAAAATCATGAAATAAACAACAAATAAACAACAAAACCCGATTTCAGGGCATTTCAGGCATAACAAAAGCCGCATGAAAATCACCGAAAAACGGCTTATCCATGCGGTTTTTGTGTTGGAGCTAATGAGGTATGTTCCATGTTCCGTATGCTCCCATCTCGCCTTATGGGTTCACATAATGGATATAAGTATCATCACCGCTCTCGCTAAAAACAGTCCACGGGACTGTTTTCTTAACGCTCGCCTTCGACTCCCCTCAACCGCACGGGTTAAATAAATAAAGGGCACCCATGAAGGGTACCCTTTATTTATGGAGCTAATGAGGGGACTCGAACCCCTGACCTACTGATTACGAATCAGTTGCGCTACCGGCTGCGCCACATTAGCAAGGTTACTATGCTATTATACTCCATAAATTTGATTTTTGCAAGTCCTGATATTTTTTGTCGGATGTGTTATAATATAGTCTGATAGGAGTATTCTCAAATATTTTTTCGGAAAGGTATTTGCCATGAAAGCTTTGTTTCGCGCTGTGTGCCTTACTTTGGCGCTTTCTTTTACTTTATTCGCGTCGTCTGCGTGCTCGTTTTTGTTCTCCGAATCATCTGACAGCAGCGGCGCTTCGGCTGATTCCGCGTCCTCAAAAATTTTGATAAAGGTTACCGTTAAGTTTGAAAACGATGAAAAATCAATCGCCATGGAGCACGGTACCGTTAAAGAGGCTGTTCAGAGAGTGGGCTATAATCCCGACAGGTTCACCGCTAAGCCCGATATGGATACGCAAATCTCCGACGGTATGGTGATAACCCTTACCGCAAAATCCCTGAACGGCTTTATTACCGAGGACGGCAAGACATACTATTATATTGACGGCGAAATGC
>ONMK01000046.1 GCA_900318905.1 uncultured Eubacteriales bacterium
GAGGCAGAGGGCATCAACACCGGCAAGAAGGGCGGAACTGACGACGGCGAGGACGTCAAGGTCGACGCCAAAATGGAGGAGGCTATTCAGTTTGTCATCGAATCGGGACAGGCTTCTACCTCAATGCTCCAGCGCCGCCTGAAGGTTGGCTACGCGCGCGCCGGCAGAATGATAGACGACATGGAGCAGCTCGGCATCGTAGGCCCTCACCAGGGAAGCAAGCCGCGCGACGTTCTAATGACTTACAACGAATGGCTCGAGCGCAGGAATGTTCTGCAGAATAATTCAGACTAATTCAGATTATTTAAGTGGTCAGTGGTGTCATCTAATCACTGACCGCTAATCGCTAAACACTTAAAAGGAGGATCGGCATGGCTTTTTTACCGATGAACGCCAAGGAAATGAAGCAGCGCGGCTGGACTCAGCCCGACTTTGTCTACATTTCGGGCGACAGCTATGTCGACCACCCTTCTTTCGGAGCGGCTATAATTACGCGAGTGCTTGAAGACTGCGGCTGCAAGGTCGCATTTCTCGCTCAGCCTAACTGGAAAAACGACGCTGATTTTACACAGTTCGGCAAACCGAGGCTCGGTTTTATGGTGTCGGCGGGCAACATCGACAGCATGGTGGCGCACTACACCGCTGCAAAGCGCAGGCGCCACGATGACGCCTACACCGCGGGCGGAAAAACGGGAAAGCGCCCCGACCGCGCCGTTACCGTCTACTGCAATATTATCCGCAGACTATATCCCGACAGCCCTATAATTATAGGAGGGCTTGAGGCGTCGCTGCGCCGTTTTGCCCATTACGATTACTGGAAAGATACTGTAATGCCGTCAATTCTATTCGACAGCAAAGCGGATATTCTGGTCTACGGAATGGGCGAGCTGCAAACCGTTGAAATCGCAAAGCGCCTTAGCGAGGGATACCCCGCAGAGGCGATCCGCGACCTTCGCGGTATCTGCTATAAAGTCAGAACCGAGGATTATGTTCCGCAGTCGGCGGTCGATTTGCCGAGCTTTGAGCGCGTGTGCGAGAGCAAGCGCGACTACGCTATTGCCGCGCGAAAAGAGCTTGACGAGGCTGACGCGGTCAGAGGAAAGACTCTTATTCAGCGCCACGGCAAATACCTTCTGGTGCAAAATCCGCCTATGCCTCCGCTTGATACCAAGCAGCTTGATTGGGTTTACGCCCTGCCGTATGAGCGTTGGTATCCTGAGTGCTATGAAAAACTCGGCGGCGTGCCGGGCATTTCCGAGGTGCAGTTTTCAATCACGCATAACCGCGGCTGCTTCGGCGCGTGCAACTTCTGTTCGCTTGCTTTTCATCAGGGCAGAGCCGTTACCGTCCGCAGCGAGGAGAGCGTAATAAACGAGGCAAAAAGCTTTCTTAAGGATAAGAGATTCAAGGGCTATATCAGCGACGTAGGCGGTCCCACGGCTAATTTCCGACTGCCGTCATGCGAAAAGCAGAAGAAGCTCGGACTTTGCAAGGGCAAAAAGTGCCTTGCGCCAAAGCCGTGCTCAGCTATGCAGGTCAGCCACGAGGAGTATCTTCACCTTCTGCGAGAGCTGCGAAAAATCGACGGCATAAAAAAGGTGTTTATCCGCAGCGGAATCCGTTTTGACTACCTGATGGAGGACGAGAGCGACGAGTTTTTTGAGGAGCTTGTGCGCCACCATATAAGCGGTCAGCTCCGCGTCGCGCCCGAACACTGTTCCGCGGCAGTGCTCGATAAAATGGGCAAGCCGCATATTGAAGCGTATAAAAAGTTCTGCGATAAATTTAACGAGCTTACACAGCGCGCGGGAAAAGACCAGTATGTAGTGCCGTACCTTATGAGCTCGCACCCGGGTTCGACTCTTAAGGACGCGGTAGAGCTTGCGCTTTTCTGCAAGCGGCAAAAGATCCACCCAAAGCAGGTGCAGGATTTTTACCCAACACCGGGCACGATTTCAACGGCGATGTTCTACACCGAGCTTGACCCTTATACTCTCGAAAAGGTCTATGTGCCTAAAACCGAGAGCGAAAAGTCAATGCAGCGCGCCCTGCTCCAATACTTCATTCCCGAAAACAAGCAGCAGGTAATCCGTGCCCTTAAGGCGGCGGGCAGGGCAGACCTTATAGGCGGCGGCAAAAACTGCCTTGTAACGGGAAACGCCTCATATAATAAAAAGCCCAAGGCGAAGGGCAAGAAGGATAAATTCGCGCGCTACTCAAGAAAGAAAAAATAAAGGCAATACCGCACAATTACGGTCTGACTTCAAAACATGTTGTCAGACCGTTTCCTTTTAATATACACTAAAAAGCACTTGACCTTTGCACAAAAAAAGATTATAATAAGTTCGGTATATTGATAGAATATGCAAAAACCACGCCGCATTTTTGAAGGCGCATTGAAAGGAAAAGATTGATGGGAGTTTATGAAGAGTTAATCGCGAGAGGCTTGATCGCGCAGGTTACTGACGAAGAGGAGATAAGAGAGCTTGTAAACAGCGGAAAGGCTGTTTTCTATATCGGTTTCGATCCAACGGCTGACAGCCTGCATGTCGGTCACTTTATGGCGCTTTGCCTTATGAAGCGTTTGCAGATGGCGGGCAATAAGCCCATAGCACTTATCGGCGGCGGCACTGCAATGATCGGAGACCCTTCGGGCAGAACCGATATGCGCCAAATGCTCACCAAAGAGGTCATTCAGCACAACGTTGACTGCTTTAAGGTGCAGATGAGCAAATTTATTGATTTTTCGGACGGAAAGGCTATGTTGGTAAACAACGCCGACTGGCTGCTCGACCTCAATTATGTTGAACTTCTCCGCGAGGTAGGCGCTTGCTTCAGCGTTAACAGAATGCTTACCGCCGAGTGTTATAAGCAGAGAATGGAAAGAGGACTGAGCTTCCTCGAATTCAACTATATGATAATGCAGTCCTACGACTTCTACGCGCTGTATCAGCGCTACGGCTGCAACATGCAGTTCGGCGGCGACGACCAGTGGAGCAACATGCTGGGCGGCACCGAGCTTATCAGACGCAAGCTTGGCAAGGACGCTTACGCAATGACGATCAACCTGCTTCTCAATTCCGAGGGCAAAAAGATGGGCAAGACTCAGTCGGGCGCCGTATGGCTTTCAGCAGAAAAGACCAGCCCGTACGATTTCTACCAGTACTGGAGAAACGTAGACGACGCCGATGTTGTAAAGTGCCTTAAAATGCTCACCTTCCTGCCGCTTGAGCAGATCGAAGAGCTTGCAAAGCTTGAGGGCAGCGAAATAAACAAGGCTAAGGAGATCCTCGCTTACGAGCTTACCCAGATGATCCACGGCAAGGACGAGGCAGACAAGGCTCAGGAGGCGGCTCGCGCGCTGTTCGGCAGCAAGCAGAACACCGACAACATGCCTTCTACGGCGCTCTCCGACGATGACTTTACCGACGGAAGCATAGCTATTCTCGACCTGCTTTCAAAATGCGGTCTGATCCCCTCCAAAAAAGAGGGCAGACGCTTGATTGAGCAGGGCGGCATTTCGGTTGACGACGAAAAGGTAACCGAGGTAGTGGCGACTGTTCCGAGGGCGGCTTTTGAAAAAGGCCACGTCATCATCAAGAAGGGCAAAAAGACCTTCCATAAGGCAACATTATAATTTAAGGATTGTTGCAGAGTATTCTGCTAAATAATAAGGAAAGAAGGAACAATCACATGAAAATCGTAAAGGAATTCAAGGAATTCATCATGCGCGGCAACGTCATGGATCTGGCAGTCGGCGTTATCATAGGCGGCGCTTTCGGCGCTATCGTAACGGCGTTTATCGACAACATGATCATGCCGTTCATCGGTCTGCTTACCGGCGGAATGGATTTCTCACAGCAGTTTATCGTACTTAAAGCTCCCGAGGGAATGAGCGCTTCCGACATCAAGAGCATCGAACAGGCAAAAGAGGTCGGCGCTAACGTTTGGGGTTACGGCGCGTTCATCACAGCGGTCATCAACTTCCTGATCATCGCTCTGGTTATTTTCCTGATCGTAAAGGCTGTAAATAAGGCGTCCAACCTCAGAAAGAAGGAAGAGGAAGCCGAGCCTACCACAAAGGTCTGCCCGTTCTGCTGCACCGAGATCGACATCAAGGCTACAAGATGCCCTCACTGCACAAGCGAGCTTCCCGAGCTTGAATCATAAATTAAGCTATTAGCAAAAAGGTCGTGCGGACTGTGTCCACACGGCCTAAATTTTTGCAAAAAATAAGAGCCGGCACAAAACCGGCTCTGAAAAACTGATTAGTCAGCGGTGTAGGGGAGCAGCGCAAGGTGACGTGCGCGCTTGATCGCTGTTGTAAGGTCACGCTGATGTCTTGCGCAGGTGCCTGTCACACGGCGGGGAAGGATCTTTCCTCTCTCGGACATGTAGCGGCGAAGACGAGCGATATCCTTGTAATCAATGTGCTCTACCTTATCAACGCAGAAGCCGCAAACCTTCTTGCGGGACTTTCTGCCGCGGTTGTTGGGTCTTTCAGCCATTGTGGGTTCTCCTTTCGTGAGAATATTCAAAAATACTTACATTAAAAATTAAAACGGTAAGTCGTCGTCAAGGGGCATGTCCTGAAAATCGGCGTTAGTGCCGCTCTGGTAAGAGGGCTGGGGCTGCGCGGGCGCCTGATAGCTCTGGGTAGCGGGCGCTGAGTAGCCTTGATTTCCGCCGTAGGACTGGTTTCCGTAAGACTGGCTGCCGCCGTAGTTGTTGTTGCTTTCGCGGCGCTCGCCCGTAAACGAAACATTATCGGCAACGACTTCGACAACATAGCGGTTAGTACCGTCCTTAGCCTGGTAGGTTCTGGTCTGAAGCTGACCTTCCACTGCGATCATCGCGCCCTTGCCGAAGTAACGGCAAACAAACTCAGCGGTCTGTCTCCAGCATACGATGTCGATAAAATCAGCCTTGCGTTCCTCGCCCTGCTTAACATAGCCTCTGTCAACGGCAATGCGGAAGCTGGTAACGCTGATACCTGACGCTGTTGTCTTTAACTCGGGATCAGACACAAGTCTGCCCATCAAAATAACTCTGTTTAACATACTGTCATCCTTTCACGTTCGGGCTTTTGCCCTACAAAATGCTTATTCGTCTTCTTTCTTGATGATCATTGAGCGGATTACATCCTCGTTGATTCTGAATTTACGGTCAAGCTCCGCGGGGAACTCGGCGGTAGACTCAAAGTCAAACAGAACGTAGTAGCCTTCGCTCTCCTTGTTGATGAGGTAAGCAAGCTTTCTCTTGCCCCATTCGTCAACATTCTTCAAAGTGGCGTTCTGCTCGATGAGTGTCTTGAATCTCTCCACAACGGACTGAACTGCTTCCTCGCCCTTCTTCATGGAAACAACCATGACGGTCTCATAATTTGCTGTTACTGCCATTTCTTTGCACCTCCTTCTGGACTTAATGGCGGCTTCTGCCGCAAGGATTTGCCGCACTTTGCATAGTGCAACAGATATATTATATCATGATTTATTTTTTTGTCAACCAAAAATTCACAATTATTTTGGCTTATACCGCCGTTTTATTGGGGTATTGGCAGATTGACAAAAGCGCCAAAAGATATATAATGTATGTAGTATGGGTAAAAATGCATGGAATCATTTATGAAACGAATTTATAAAAGGATGTGTATGATGATTACCTCGATTTTTAAGGAACATAAGGGCTTTGGCAAACAGATTTTTTTGCTCGCCAAAAACGAAATTATCGGCCCCGGATGGGCGGTTGTTAAGCCGGCGTTCACGATTTTTGTTTATTGGTTTGCTTTTAACACTATTCGAAGCGGCAAAAGTGTCCGCATATACTTAGGCTCCGGCTACACAGAGTCGATGCCGTTTTTTACCTTTATGTTTATCGGCATTATTCCTTGGTTCTTTATTCAGGACAGCATTTTGCAGGGGACAAAAACGCTTCGCAGCAACAGGCAGTTTATTACCAAAGTAAAATTCCCTGTTTCTACCATTCTGACTTATACGGGCATATCGAGGCTTTATGTGCATATGATGCTGATGTCTATTATGTATATATTTGTTCTGATTTTTATCGGACCAAGCTGGTACAACCTGCAGTTCTTTTTCTACTGTCCGCTTATGTTCTTTTTCTTCCTCGCGCTTACATGGACTACCGCGCCGATGGCGGCGTTCAGCAAAGACTTTGAAAGCCTTGTTGTGTCTATAATGACAGGTATTTTCTGGTTGTCGGGTATTATGTACGATTCATATGATCCCAAGCATTTCGGCGGCTTTGTAAAATATATCATGCTGGCTAACCCCGTAAACTTCTTTGTAAACGGCTACCGCAACACATTTTTGATTCACCGCGGATTTTGGGTGTATAAAACCGAACTGGTAATTTTTGCCGTAGAGCTTATCGGTATTACGCTGTTGGGTATTTACAACTACAACCGTCTCAGGAAAAAGCTTCCTGACGTTCTTTAAGGAGGCAGTGATATGTCAGAACCTATCATCACCTTTAAAAACGTCAGCAAAACATATATCCTTTATAAAAACGACAAGGCGCGTTTCAAAGCGCTGTTCATCAAGCCTAAGAACCCCAAGACAAATAAGGCGCTCAACGGCGTTTCGTTTGAGATAACCCGCGGCGAATCCGTAGGTATAGTAGGCGACAACGGAGCGGGTAAATCGACGCTGCTAAAGATGATCACGGGCGTTGCGTTCCCCGACGAGGGCGAGATCATAGTCAACGGCAAAGTCGCCGCTCTGCTTGAGCTCACCGCCGGCTTTTCGCTTGAAATGACCGGCAGAGAGAACATCTATCTCAAAGGCTATATCCTCGGTCTTGAGGACGCTTATATAAAGGAAATCGAGGAAAAAATCATCGATTTTGCCGAGCTCGGCGACTATATCGACCAGCCGGTAAGAACTTACTCAAGCGGTATGAAAATGCGTCTTGGCTTTGCAATAAATGTAAACATCGAGCCCGACGTGCTTGTTGTCGACGAGGCTCTCGCGGTAGGCGACGCAAGCTTCAAACGCAAGTGTAAGGATAAAATCAAGGACATCATTTCCGCCGGTACAACCGTGCTTTACGTAAGCCACAACGCGGATTCCGTTGCTGAGATATGCCCGCGCTCTATCTATTTAAGAAAGGGCACCGTTATTTTTGACGGCCCCACAGACGAGACCCTTAAGGTTTATCACGACTACAAGGAAGCTCAAAAGAAAAAGAAAAAATAAACCAAATAAAACAGGGCGTGCACTGCACGCCCATATATTTAGAACTTAACTATGATTAAAGACAGACTCAATGATTTTGAAACCGACTGGGCGGCTATGCCACAGGTCGAAAAAGAAAAACTTGAAAAGCTCAAAGGCAAAACGGTTCTTGTATGCGGACATACAATAGCACGCTGCCTTTGCTACGCGCTTGTCTATCAGAGCGAGCGCAAGAACCGCGATATTAAGGTCGTTTACGCGGGCGACTGCAAAGATTTTTATCCCGAATGTACCGAAAGCGAGTATTTTACAGCCGTCAGCAATAATACTATAAACGAATTAAAAGCTGTTGACTATATCGTTCATACAGGATTCTGCGGCGAGTACAGCAAAAGCTTTTCGGCTGATTTTGCTGAGGAAATAAAGAGCGTAAACATGCTTGCTTCGCTTGCCGAAAAGACAAAAGCAAAGGTTGTGTTGCTCAGCGACAGCAGGGTTTACGGCAACGGCAAGCCCATGCGCGTGTATTCCGAAAACGAGAACGCCCCAATTTGCAATACCGACCTAAAAACCCGCGACAATCAGCTTTTGAGGGCTATTGAAAACCTTTGGAACTGCAGAGCTTCCGACGGCGGATTTTCGCTCACCGTGTTCCGTACGGGAATCGTGCTGGGTGCGCGCAGCGGGCTAAAAACCTTCCTCGATGATGTGTTCAAGTCGGTAGCCGAGGGCAAGCCTTGCACGCTTGTTAACGGCAAAAAACTCTCGTTTGTATATCTGACTGATGTTTTTCGCGCTGTCGTTTACGCTCTCGGCGGAAGCGTCCGCAAGGACGGAACATACAACCTTACAGGCGTAAACGGCACAGCGTCCGGCGGTATGATAGCGGCGCTGCTCCGCGACACTTACCCCGACAAGGCAAAAATCACCCTTGTTGACGGCGGGGACGAAAACGCCTGTGCAATTACAAACAGCAAGCTTGTAAACAGCGGCTGCGCTCCCGAGCTTGACCTTTCAACATCCCTTGAACTCTGTGTTATGTCATATTTGCCGGAAACGGGCGAGGTGCTTCAGCTCTCAAATACCCACGACGGCAGACTGAAAGCTCTGCAAAAAATGCAGATAGCCTATCTGCTCGAGGTCGACAGGATCTGCAAAAAGCACAACATCAAATACTTCCTCGGCGGCGGCACTTTGCTGGGAGCTATCCGTCACAACGGCTTTATTCCGTGGGACGACGACTCCGACATCATTATGCTGCGCCCCGATTACGACAGATTTGCCGAGATCGCTCAAAAGGAGCTGCCGGAGGGCATGACCTTTGAGTCGCACAAGACCGACAAAAACTGCTTCTACGAGTTCAATAAGCTTCGCGTTGAGAATACCATGTTCGCTACCGAGCTTGCAAAGAACCACACCGACATAAATGTAGGAATCCCGTTTGATATTTTCTGTCACGACAAAAGCGCAAACTCCGCTCTGGGCAGGAAGATCCACTTTGCCATGACCATCTTCACGCGCGCTCTGGTGCTCAATAAATGGAACCATCGCAAGGTAGATAACGGCAGCCGCGTTCAGTCGGCGGTTACCAACTTTTTTGTAAAGATATTTCCGCTCAGGTTCAGCTTTTTCCTGATGAGCCACACGCTAACTTTCTTTAAAAGAAAAAAGAATGCCAAATATCTCTACGACGGAACAGGAAAAAATGTTTACCGCGGCTTTTTTGACGCGACTATTCTTGACGAGGAAACGACCCATGAGTTTGAGGGCTATCAGTTTCCCGTACCGAAGCGCTATGACGAGTACCTAAAGTTCATTTACGGCGACTACATGGAGCTGCCGCCGCTAAGCACAAGGCACGGCTGCCACGAAATAGTGCTCTGCGACTTGGGAAGGTTCGACGCCGACAACGAATGATTCAATATAACAGTACACGCGTCCGAAGATGATATCGGGCGCGTAAATTTATGCATTGACAAATACCCCTATGGGGTATATAATGAAAATAGATTTAAAAATGAGGTGAGCGATATGCCGTGTGAACACTGCACTCAAAAGAAAAAGCACCGCGATGACGACGAGTATAAAAAGCTTTTAAACAGGCTCAGCCGGATTGAGGGGCAGATTCGCGGTATCCGCAAAATGGTGGAAAGCGACGCTTACTGCACCGATATTCTTGTTCAGGTGTCGGCCGTATCCGCCGCGCTCAACGCCTTTAACAAAGAGCTTCTTTCCAATCATATTCACACCTGCGTTGCGAATGATATTAGAGAGGGAAATGACGAAACAATCGACGAGCTATGCGAAACGCTCAAAAAACTGATGAAATAAAACTCTAAAAGAGGTGAAGAATGAGGCAATATAACGTAAACGGAATGTCCTGCGCCGCGTGCAGCGCCAGAGTCGAAAAGGCGGTGTCAAAGGTTGACGGCGTTACCTCATGCTCTGTCAGCCTGCTTACAAATTCAATGGGGGTTGAGGGCAGCGCCGAACCCGAGCTGATTATAAAGGCTGTTGAGGACGCGGGCTACTCGGCGACGGTCAAGGGCGAAAAAACGCCTGAGCAAGCCGATTCCGACGCTCTTAAGGATACCGAATCCCCTAAAATCCTGAAAAGGCTAATAGCCTCGCTTGTTTTCCTTACCGCGCTTATGTACTTTTCAATGGGGCATATGGTCGGGCTGCCGCTTCCGCCGTTTTTTGAGGAAAACCATGTCGCAATGGGGCTTGTACAGCTTTTACTTGCGGCAATCGTTATGGTGATAAATCAAAGGTTTTTTATCAGCGGCTTTAAGGGGCTGATCCACCGCGCACCCAATATGGACACGCTTGTGGCTCTCGGTTCGGGAACCGCGTTCTGTTACAGCACATTTTCACTGTTTATGATGACAGCCGATAAGGCGTCTGCGGCGGAGTATATGCACGAGCTGTATTTTGAGTCGGCTGCAATGATCCTAACTCTCATCACCGTGGGAAAGCTGCTTGAAGCCAAGTCAAAGGGGCGCACGGCGAACGCGCTGAAAAGCCTTATGAACCTCGCGCCGAAAACCGCCGTTATTGAGCGCAGCGGATCGCAGACTGAGGTGGCGGTCGATGAAGTAATCGTCGGCGATGTTTTTATCGTCAGAGCAGGCGGCAGCGTACCTGTTGACGGCGTAATCATCGAGGGCAGCGGCGCGGTCGATGAATCGGCGCTTACGGGTGAGAGCATTCCAGCTGATAAAACAGTGGGCGACAGGGTTTCGGCGGCAACGATAAACCGCTCGGGCTATCTTCGCTGCCGCGCTGCGGCGGTAGGAGAGGACACAACGCTTTCCCGGATAATTAAGATCGTAAGCGACGCGTCGGCAACAAAAGCCCCGATAGCAAAAATGGCGGACAAGGTTTCGGGAATATTTGTCCCTGCCGTTATCTTGATTGCCGTAATAACCGCCGCGGTCTGGCTTTTGCTCGGTCAGCCGGCAGGCTTCGCGGTGACAAGGGCTGTTTCGGTGCTCGTAATAAGCTGTCCGTGCGCTCTGGGACTTGCCACTCCGGTAGCGATTATGGTTGGCGGCGGTGTAGGCGCGCGAAACGGGATACTGTATAAAAACGCCGTCGCGCTTGAATCCGCGGGCAGGATCAGGACGGTGGTTCTCGATAAAACGGGCACAATAACAAGCGGAGAGCCCGCGGTCACCGACGTTATCGCGTGCGACAGCAAATCCGAGCTTTTGCAGGCGGCATATTCGCTTGAAGCCTTTAGCGAGCACCCGTTGGCTAAAGCGGTTGTGAGCTATGCCGAGAACAATAATATTTCTAAAATAGAATTAAGCGATTACAAAACAGCGGCAGGCAACGGCATTTCGGGAACAGCAGACGGAGAAAAGCTGCTTGGCGGAAACGCCGCTTTTGTAGAAAAGCAGTGCGGGATATCAAACTCATTAAAACAGCAGGCGGATAAGCTTGCCGAAGATGGGAAAACTCCGTTATATTTCTGCAAAAGAAATAAATTGCTGGGCGTTATAGCCGTTGCCGACACCGTAAAGCCCGACAGCACCCCGGCAATCGCCGAGCTGAAATCAATGGGGTTGCGCGTTGTTATGCTCACGGGCGACAACAAAAAGACCGCCGAAGCTATAGGAGCTCAGGCGGGCGTTGACGAGGTTATCGCGGGCGAACTTCCCGACGGAAAGGCGGCAAAAATCGAACAGCTAAAGCAAGAGGGTAAAACCGCTATGGTGGGCGACGGAATAAACGACGCTCCCGCATTAACTTCCGCCGATCTGGGAATAGCTATAGGCGCGGGCACCGACGTGGCGATCGACACCGCCGATGTGGTGCTTATGAACAGCCGCCTCAGCGACGTTCCCGCGGCGATAAAGCTTGGCAGGGCGACTTTGCGCAATATCCGCGAAAACCTGTTTTGGGCGTTTATTTACAATGTTATAGGAATCCCGCTTGCGGCGGGCGTGTTCATTTTCGCTTTCGGCTGGAAGCTGAATCCGATGTTCGGCGCGGCTGCTATGTCGCTTTCCAGCTTCTGCGTTGTAACAAACGCTCTGCGGCTCAATTTTGTAAAGCTCCGCTCTAAAACGGAAGATGATAAACAAATTCATGTTAAAAAGGAGAAAACCGAAATGACAGTAACTATGAATATCAAAGGCATGATGTGCGAGCACTGCGAGGCGCGCGTAAAGAAAACCCTGGAGGCTATCCCGCAGGTGGAAAGGGCAGAGGTGAGCCACACCGAGAACCGCGCGGTTGTAATTCTCAAAGAGGAAGTGCCGTTCAGTGTGCTGAAAGCCGCGGTTGAGGCTCAGGACTACACCGTAGAAGAATGACGGCAAATCATGTATATTTTTTGCGCCTTCGGTTCATAATAGGATCGGAGGTGCTTTTTTATGAGCAGATATTATAATAAAAACGCCAAAAGCCGCCGTGAGAGAATAGGCTTTTATACGGCATTCGCAATTTGTCTTATCGCGGTCTGCATGGCGGTATATTCCACATACAATACTGTATCCGACAATCAATCAAAGATAGTTTCAACCGCCGAAACGGGCGTGGTAGTCGTCAATGAGCCTGTAAGTCATGTAACGGTTCCGGTGCCTACTATCGGCATGAACTCTGTAAGCGATTTTACTATCCCCACCGAAACAGCCGAGCCTGCGACTCAGCCTACAGAAACCGTGCAGGACGGAACGAGCGGCAGGGGCGATGCGCTTGAAACGATGCTTGCCGCCGACGTAAGCCTTTCAATGCCTACAAAGTCCGGCCATGTTCTGCGCCCGTTCAGCCGCGACAGCGTTTACTACAAAACTCTTAACATCTGGAAACCCCACACGGGCGCGGATTTTGACGGCGAGCTGGGCGAGGATGTTTTGGCTATGCTCGGCGGCGAGGTCACAAAGGTTTATGATGATAAAATGTTCGGAAAAACCGTTGAAGTCACGGTCAACAACGTTACGGTCGGCTACAGCGGTCTTAGCGCGGTCAAGGCAGAGCAGGGCGATAAGGTCGAAAGGGGAGACCAAATCGGTTCTATAGGAGCTGTGCCGTCCGAGGCTTCCGATAAAAGCCACATTCATGTTTATGTCCGCGTAAACAATGAATATGCCGATCCGCTCAGTTTTATAGGTAATGATAATTAAAAATGGGACGTGCCTGTGCACGTCCCAAGTTTTATTTAAAAGCTAAATATTTACTATTTAACTCTGTTCAGCGAAGTTAAGTTGCGCCGTACTTTAGGCGCGTTGATTGCAAAATAATTGCCGCTTACCTTTCGCTGGGATGCCATTCTTCGTTTCCGAAAATGAAGTCATCAAGATCCATAACTACGAATTTCATACTTAACACCTCCTGAATTCATAATAACAGTATATTCAGGAGCTCAGGCGATTATGACTTATTGTCGATGATTTTTAAGTAATCGGCTATCAAATCGGCAGCTTGCTCGGTGGTGAGATTAGTGCTGTTGATGCACAAATCGTAATTACCGGGGGCTCCCCATTTTTGTCCTGAATAAAAACTGTAGTAGTTGGCTCTGTTTTTGTCAGCCTTTGATACCGCCTGACGGGCTCTTGACGGTTCGATTTCATGTCGTCTTACGGCGCGTTTTGCTCTGACTTCTAAATCTGCGTAAATAAACACCTTTACAACGTTGTCGTATTCTCTGAGAATATAGTCCGCGCATCTTCCCACAACAACAAACGCTTCTTTTTCCGCTTTCTCCTTAATTATCCTGTGCTGCAAAATATAAAGCTGGTCGTTCATAGGCAAGTCGCCCATAGCGGAAAATCCGTTGCCGTAATTATAAAGTCCCGTCGACAGCGCGTAAAGCAGACTGTTCGACATCTTCTCATCAGCCTGCGCGAATACTTCGGGGCTGACGCCGCTATCCTTAGCCGCAAGCGTGATCAGTTCCTTATCATAAAACTTTATACCGAGCTTATCGGCGAGTAACTTACCGATATCATGTCCGCCCGATCCGTATTGTCTTGTAATGGTAATGATTTTGCCGCGACTCATAATAGCACCTCAGTATTCTCACCTGATGATCATTCCTAAGAATAATTCTCTTGTGTAAATATATAATAACACAAAATTTGAAAAAATCTACATTTTTTTATTGTTTTTAAAAACTTTGTCAAAACTGCACAATCACGGTTAATTCTGTTTGTGAAAAATAACACGGTTTATGACGGTTTTTGAAAACTATATGAAAACATCGGGCAAAAAGGATGCTGCTCCTTTTTGCCCGATAAACGGATAATTATGAAATTCGGTGAGCAACGGCTACCAAAACCGTTCTGCCTTTAAGTTTGATATGGCGGTCGTAAAGCAGGATGTTATCGTTCTCACAGATAACGCGGTCTGCTTCTCTGCCGGTATCGACATAGACCTTCCATACATAGCCTGCGGGAAGTCCCGGAAGCTCAACGTCGGTCTCCTCCCAGTGGGCGTTGATGCCGAAGTAAACTATTTCGTCAAGCAGCGGAATGTTTGAGGCTCCCGCGTACATAACGGCGACATAGCGCGACTCCCGATGGAAGTCGGTCTGCCACGGCTTCTGTGAGTGCAGGCTCTCGGGCGGCAGGGTGCAGTCGCTGTCGCGTCTGTTTTTGGTAATTACCTTAAAGCGCTTGCGGAAGGCGATCATGTACTTGAAAAACTCAAATACATCGCTGTACTGCTCTTTTCTTGACCAGTCAAGCCAGGAGGTGATGTTGTCCTGACAATAGGCGTTGTTGTTGCCAAACTGGGTGTTGCAGAACTCATCGCCCGCAAGGAACAGGGCAGCGCCTCGGCTGCACATTAGTGACGCGAAGGCGTTTTTGACAAGCTTTCTTCTCAGCGCGTTGATCTGAGGATCGTCGGTATCGCCCTCGGCGCCGCAGTTCCAGCTGTTGTTGTCGTCGGAGCCGTCTGTGTTGTACCAGCCGTTTTTATAGTTGTGCTTTTCATTGTAGGAGTACATATCCCACATTGTAAAGCCGTCGTGACATGTAATGAAGTTTACGCTTGCGCAGTTTCCGCGGTAAGAAGGGTCGTAAAGGTCCTTTGAACCCGTAAGGCAGTGCGTAGCAGCCCACGCGAGGTCGCTGTCGCCCTTAAGAAAGCGGCGCATATCGTCGCGGTATTTGCCGTTCCACTCAGCCCAGCGGTTCCATGACGGAAAGCTGCCCACCTGGTAAAGTCCGCCCGCGTCCCATGCCTCTGCGATAAGCTTGGTGTTGCCGAGAATCGGGTCAAACGCCAGGCTCTTAAGCAGGGGAGGCTGATCCATCGGTGTGCCGTCCTCGTTGCGTCCCAGAATAGAGGCGAGGTCGAAGCGGAAGCCGTCGATTTTGTATTCGGTGACCCAGTAGCGCAGACAAGACTTGATGAATGTGCGCACGATCGGGTGGTTGCAGTTGAGCACGTTGCCGCATCCGCTGAAATTGTAATATTTTCCGTCGGGAGTCAGCATGTAATAAATGTTGTTGTCGATTCCCTTGAACGAGAAGAACGGACCAAGCTCGTTGCCCTCGGCGGTGTGGTTGAACACAACGTCAAGAATGACCTCAATCCCGTTTGATTTAAGGTCGCGGATAAGCTCCTTAAGTTCGGTTCCTTCTCTGTGATGCCTGTGTCCTCGCTCGGACTCATAGCTTGTGTTCGGCGCGAAGAAGCCTACGGTATTGTAGCCCCAGTAGTCAAAAAGCTGCTCGCCCTCAAAATAGCGGTGAGCGCCGATTTCGTCGAACTCAAAAATAGGCATAAGCTCAACGGCGTTGATGCCAAGCTCTTTAAGATAGGGTATTTTTTCACGGATACCGGCAAAGGTTCCGCGGTTCTCAACGCCTGAGCTTTCGTCTTTGGTAAAGCCTCTGACGTGCAGTTCATATATAATAAGCTCCTCAAGCGGAATGGGCGTGGTTTTAAAGTTGCCCCAGTCGTAGTCGTTAAAAACTACTCTCGCCTTGTAAACGCACTGGTCGCGCTGAGGCTTGCCCCACTTGCTCTGACCCGTAACCGCCTTTGCGTAAGGGTCGAGGATATATTTTGTTTTGTCAAAGATCAAGCCCTTCTTTTCATCGTGCGGACCGTCAATGGAATAAGCGTACTCAAATTTGTCGATTTCCAGACCGAAAACAATCATCGAGTAGGTGTTGCCTATGCGGTAGGAATCGGGGAAAGGAAGCCTTACGTATGGGGTTCTGGCTTCCGGCGCAAACAGTAAAAGCGTGCAAGAAGTCGCGTAAACGGAGCTGATTGTAAAATTAACGCCGCCGCGAACAGGTGTGGCGCCCTCCATGTCATAATAACCGGGGCGTACTTTGTAACCGCAAATAATGTCTGTGGGCTTTAAGTCCCGTAACATATAATCCCTCCAAGGATTTTTCTAGCATTAACATTTTATCACCTTTTGTTGCAAGATTCAACAATCAATAGTTGTTGTTGCCGTTAAAATCTTGCGAAACCCACAGTATATTGTGAAATTCTGCAAAATAAACATAATCTGTCAAAAATTAGCAAATCTTCTGAATAGTATTATTACAATATAATATATAACTAAAAAGAATGGGAAAATCTTGTACAGAAATCATTATTGAATTGGCGCTGTATATATGCTATAATAACAATGACTATCAATAAAAGGGGTGTATTAATTAATGGTTGTAAAAGATATCATCGACATACTTGAGGGCGAAATCATCTGTGAGGGCGACCTCAATCAGGAAATAAAAACCGCCTGCGGCTCCGATATGATGAGCGACGTGCTGGCGTTTGTAAAGGACCAGTCGGTTCTGCTTACGGGTCTTGTAAATCCGCAGGTAGTGCGCACGGCTGAGATGATGGACATGGCGTGCATCGTATTTGTGCGCGGCAAGGTGCCCGACGACTCAATAATCCGTCTTGCCGAGCAGCGCGGAATAACTCTGCTTAAAACGCGTTTCAGAATGTTTACCGCCTGCG
>ONMK01000016.1 GCA_900318905.1 uncultured Eubacteriales bacterium
AGACTCAGGCTCAAAGAATCTCAAGAGCTTCTACACCACACCGCTCAACTTCACGGCTACAGGCGGAACATACACATTCACCTTCAACAAGACAACAGGAAAACTCACTGTTCAGAAGCTGGCTGAGGTAATCAGCGTTCAGTAATCTGAACTAAAAAGAGGGTCGGCTCATTGAGCCGACCCTTGGTTTATGCAAAAGTCAAATTCAAAAAAGCAGGGGCTGTCGCATTAAGCCCAAAAATACCATGTCATTCCGAGCGGAGTCGAGGAATCCCCATGATAGGAAGCAAATTGTTATTGCATTAGGGGATTTCTCCATGCGCTTCGCTTAGTCGAAATGACATATATATCCGACCCTTGACAGTGTACCACAACCGTAAATTTAAGGCAAATGCAGTTTTGCCTTTATTTTTTTTGCGTAATTTTTGCGCTTGTAGGTTTTAATTGTTTTGTCAAAGCCCTTTTCGGCGTACATTTTCCAAAAAGCGTCGCGGTCGTTCGGCTTTGGAGTTGTGCGCCGTAAATTGGGATTCGGCTTTGTGCAGCGTTCAGCTTCAACCGCCTTGTACTCGCAGCCCTGCTTTACGCTGTCAAACAGCTTTTGTCCCTTTTGGGTGTTTACAAAAAACAAAGATACTCCCTTGTCGTCGTTAAAATCGGGGACTATGCTGTCAACTCCCCAAAAATCCGCGAGGGTGAAATCGGACGGCCGCTCGCAGTTGGCGTATATACACTCGTAGCAGGACGGCCGCAGAATATGGTTGGCGTAAAACAGCATGGCGTAATCCTTTGAGGAATGTTTTTCGCCGTCAGTCCAAACGCTTTCAAAATGAGGCGCCCAGCCAAAGGACTTGTCGCGGAAGTCCGCTTTTGTTACGCTCTTTGCGCCGTTTTTGCGCCGTGTGTAGTCAAGAAAGTCAAGCCAGACCTTGTTTGACGGCACGCCGTGACACACCAAATCAACGGTGAATAAGTTCTCGGCTGAGGTTTTTGTTTTTTCAAGAAAGCTCAGCAGACCGCCTACCTGACAGCCTGTGCCTGAAAATAAAACGGTTTTTCCGCTGTCCAAATCATGCTTTACCTCGGAAAACGTATTATTCGGATGGCTTTGAACATACTTTGAGCCCTTGAACGCGTCGCGCTCGGTTTTTGTATCGGCACGGCGGTGGCTGACTGAAAAATCGTCATCAAACGCCGCTCCGTATACGGCTCCGCCCTGTTCGAGCACAGCGTCCGAAATAAGAATAAACGCCGCACCGCTTCGGCTTGAAAGGCGGATTTTTTCATCTTTGTGCTTAATTGCGTAGGCGTCAAGCACGGTGTTTTTATTGTAGCCGTTCTGAAAACTGCAAACGCTCCTGCATTTTCCGCAGTTCACGCATTTTTGACTGTTGATTTTGGGATAGTAAAAACCTTCCGCGTCCGTTTCCATTGATATTGCGCCCGTGGGACACACAGCCATACACGCGGTACAGCCGCAGCACTGCTGCGCGGAATCAAATAAAATCATAGGGTTCACCTTATTCGATAATTGATTTAAGATAAGACAGCGAATTGAGCTGCAAATTCTTAATACGGCTGTTAACGTCGTCCCAGTCGATCGGGGTTTCGGTTATTCCGGTTTCGGTGATATTGCGATTAATGCCGACAGCCTTCAGCAGCTCCTCCGCGCGGATATTTCTTCCGGCTTTGTGTTTAAATTCAACAAACAGGTTTTTATTGAAGATCACGGAAAACGCTGTTCCGTGGAAGGAGTTTGTAAATACATAATCCGCGTATTTAAAGCAGCCTACAAATTCTTCTACGGTAGGGGCTACAATATGCTTAATATCGGATTTTTTCAGATTGGGTGCGTCCCAAAGCTGATAAATCGGCAGGTTTTTTTCCTTAGCCAGCTTTTCCGCGCTTTGAATAAGCTCATACGGGGGATTTCCGGAGAAAATCAAAACGTAGGGGGTATCGATTTTTCTGACCGCTATTTTGTTCCATTCCTCACTGCCGAGCAGCAGCGACGGGTCAAGATGAGTTACCGCGTCGTTGCCCGTAAGCTCCTTTACCAGCTTTACGCCGCTCTTTTCACGAACCGAATAAGCCTGAAAATCTTTAAGCCTTTCCTTGTATTCGGGAATCTGTTCGTCCGGAAGCGTGCTTACCGCAAAGCTTGCGGCGTAGGAGTATTTCTGCGCGGAATCGGCAAAGGTCAAAAAGTAGGCGGGGTCAAAGCCTGCGCAGCGCGGGCTCCATACCTGGTCGCTGCCCGTGATGAACAGGTCGTAGCGGCTCTTTGACTGCGGCAGAGTTTCGGGAGTGTAGGATATGTCGCTCTTGACAAGGAAGTTGTCAAAAAACGGACGGAACGCCTTTGCGCGCTGAGCTCTCCTGCGGCACATAACCACGCTCTTTGCAAACGACTTTGCAAAGCCCTTTTTCTCAACGCGGAAGGGCTTGTAGTCGTGAGTGATTTTGGGGCAGATATAGTCTACAAGCTCACATTCGGCTCCCAGCCGGGTAACTGTTTTTTGCAGTGCGTAAGCCTGTAATACCGCGCCGTAATTGAGCGCGCGGTGAAAAGTCATAATTCCTATTTTTTTCATATGGATACTCCTTGAAACATCTCTGCGGACGGCTGTTTATTTTCGTGAAGCTGCCTTTCCGAGAGGATATGTGATAACGGTGAGCAGTTTTTTGGAAAAAGAATTCGGGATGCTTTTTATTTCACCAAAACGCTTGCCGCATAAAATCCCGTCGCGTGACAGTCCGATAGTCTGTTTAATAAAAAACTTGGGATCAAGCTTAAAGTAATCCCAGCATTCGTTTATAAAATGCTCCCGCATATAAAACGTTTCCTTATATGCCGAGCTGCCCTTGTTTGTGAGCGCGTTTTCGGTGTCGTTAATGTACACTCTCAGCGCGCGGTCAATAAAGCGGGTGTTGTATTCCCTGCCTATGTTGTTCCATAAAATGTTCTCGGGGTAAAAATGCAGTCCCTTAACATCGGGGTAGGGGTGGCTTTTGAGAATCTCAATTTTTGTCATGCCCCAAAGCTCGCCCTCAACCTTGTATTTAAAGCGCAAATCCAAATCGTTTGTGTCAATATATTCACTTGGAAGCGCGCCTCCGTTTGTCCTGCCCTGCTCGCTGCAGGTGCGGCATGAAATCCCCTTTAGCTTAGGCTTTAAATCATCGGGAACCTTTTCCCATTCCTCTTTAAAAACCTCAAGCGCCTCGGGTACGCATGAATCGTCGGAGTCGAGCGTAATAAAAAACATTCCCCCGGCATTTTGAACGGCAAAATTTGTGGCTATATGCTTGCCGCTGTTCTCCTGATAGAAAAAGCGGACGGGAAAATCGGGCTTTGAGGTGATGATTTTGTCAATCACCTCGCGGGTGTTGTCCGACGACCCGTCGTCAACCACGATCCACTCAAAATCTTTGAACGTCTGCTTTGAAAGCGCGTCAAATACGCGCGGCAGGGTTTTTGCACGGTTATAGGCGGGAGTAAATACCGTAAAATAAAATTTATCAGTCATAGTGATCACCCTGCCTTTTTAAACTTTGAAGTAAGCTTGTTTTTGAGCTTAACGATTTCGCTTTTGGACAGAATAAGCGGAACGGAAACAACGTAACCCACCAGTCCCGAAACCGCGCAGACGGCCAAAAAGCTAAACCAGCTTCTTATCTGAATAAACGAATTTGCAAAGCAGAAAACCGCGCATAATACAATAAAGCAAATCCAGCCTCTGATAATAGTTGGGAAAAAGGTTGTCTTTTTGATATTTAAAATATGAGAGGCGTACAGCGGAACAAAGGTCATCGATTTCAGCGAGAGCAGAACCGAGCTTACGCCGGCTATCGCGTACACTCCGAGCGGAGTATATTTTACGAGCACAATAACGCTTCCAACGGTTACAATGCCGATAATCAGGGATACAAGCACGTTTGCTTTAAGCTTGTTGCAGACCGTGAACAGCGGATAAAGAGTTCTTGTGTGACACATTGAGATGTAAGAGATACACGCAAGAACGGTCAGAACCCAAATCAGGAAAATTTCATCGGCAGTTTTAGTGGGCTGCCACAGCTTGTAGAAGCTGATACCGTAGGCGACGAATCCCGCCAGCGGCACCGACATAATAAGGCTGACGATTTTCTGTGAAAACTTTGCTTCCTCAACCAAAGCGTCAATTTTGTCCTTGGCGTACAGAATAGTGAAGCGCGGTGTAAAAATATTTGCGAGCGTGGTAATAAGCTGGCTGATACAGTGGGGCACGGTGACAGAAATAGAGAGAAGTCCCATTGGTCCCGGGCCGAGGGTGAGGTTGCAAATCAGCAAATCGAGTCCCGTATTCAGCGCGTTGCTCAAATTGGCGACCGAGTTCCAAACGCCCGACGAAAGAATATCCTTTACAAACGAAAAGTCAAACAGCCTGACGCTCATTTTGACCTCAGGCAAAATTTTACGCTTAACGGTCATGTTGGCGGCAAGCAGGAAAATGCCGCTTGCAAGCGACGCCACCGCCAAAAAGTAAAGCTTGGCGGGGAAAAGTGAAAACAGCAAAAAGATGATAAACACCTTGATTGCGTTAGAAATGATATCGCGTATCGAATTGAGATACAAACGGTTCTTTACAAATGCCGCAGTGGTAAAAATAGCGGTAATAATGCTGATAATAAAGGTTAGGAAGGTAATTGCGAAGGTGAGCTTAACGGCGTTTTCCAGACCCTTTGGGATTTGGAGCATAAGCTCAAGGTTGAGCACAATTACAGCCGAAGCCAAAAGCATTACCGCCGCAATAATCATATCGGCAATCAATACAGAGCTGAAATACTTTGACGCTTTTTCAACGTTGCCCTTGTTATATTCAATTGAAATAAACCTGCCCGACATTGAGTTTAGCGCAACCGTAACGATTGTGGCGTACTGGACAAAGTTGTTTGCCAGCCCTATAAAGCCGTATGTATCGCTTCCCAGCTCGCGCACCAAAATCGGGGTGAGAATAAAGTTAATGCCTGTGTTGATGATAAATGAAACAACAGCCGCAAGCATATTGACAGTCATTTGCCTGCTGTTTGACATTTCTTTCATGCCTGTAAATCAATCCTTTACTAAAGCTTGGGGAAGGCTTTGAACAGCGCTTCCTTTTTTTGCTCAACCGCTTCGGCGCTGACAGAATAGGTGTCCCTGATCATTTTAATCGGAGGAACGTCGCCTTTTGCGCAGTCAAACGGTGAGTGTTCAAGCCCGAACGCAGAATAATAGTCGCGGTACTTATACCCGTCGCCGAACATTTTGTTGTCGAGCGTGATGTGAAGATTCGGAACATGAAAGCTGTCGGCGATAATCAGACCGTGCAGGCTGCTTGAAATAATCAGCTCACATTCGCCTATTTTGCGCACAACGTCCTTTGGATTGTCGCGCAAATCAATAAGCGCGGAGTTTTCATAGGACGCAAGCAGTTTTTTAACGGTTGGGTGGTCCTGCTCCTTGAAATGCGGAATAATTCCAACGGCGTATTTCTTTTTGGGAAAGCCGCCTATCCATCTCTGAGCCAGCAGACCGCCGTCGCCCAGCGGCACGTCGTATTTATTTCCGGTGTACTTTTCCATGCGCTGACGGGTAAGCTCGCCCCGGAGCGCGTGAACGTGAATATTTTTATAAATCAAGTCGGAGGTTCCGCGCAGATTTTCCCTGATAAAGCCCGTGCACCAAATATGAACGTTGTTGTTTAGGGCGGTTATCATTTTTTGCTTCATTCTTGTTTTAAAATCAGACGATTTAAAAATCTGGTCGAGCGCGGAGCCGATAGCAATCAGGTTGCAGTTTTTCAGCTCTGCCTGCTTAACGCTTATTGAAAAGATATCCTCAAGCATATCCTTGTTTATCAGGTCGCCCATATTTGGGATATCGGGGTACGCTACCTTATATATTGACATATTTACCTCCGTAAATGGAAGACAGTTTTTTTGCGGAGTGAACCGACTCGCTGCGGCGCATAATATAAATCAGCGAATATGTTATAAGCATCCAGATGGAAGTTGACGTCCACGCGTCGGTGGAAAACAGAAGCTTTGGAAGCGTGGTACAAATCAGAATACAGCACAAAGCGAATTCCTTTTTGGTTGGGATCCGTCTGAAAATAGTCTTGGCGGTAATTGAAATGCTGAGATACGAGGGCAGCGCGCCGAAAATAATTCCGCCCTCAAACAAATACTGATAAATATACTGGTGCGGATACGGCCATGTGCGCTGAGCCTCTCTTGAGGCGACCGCCTGGAAGGTTTTGATACCGTAGCCGAATAGCGGCTGTCTGCCAAAGCAGCCCAAAGTAAAGCTGTTTATTACGCCTCTGCCGTCGCTGATATCGCCTTCCTGGATATAGATCAGCATTTTTGAAATAAAGCTCGGTACGCTGTGGAACAGCTTGTAGGAAACAGACTCCATGAAATGCAGGATCGGAACGAAAAACAGTACCGACAGCAGACCTGTTACAACAAGCAGCGTAATTGCAAGCACACTCTTGTTTGTAAGCCCGCGCCGCTGTTCGCCGTCGTAGCTGTTGATAATGAGTATGCTCAAACAGAACAGCAGGCAAACAATAGCGCCGCGGTTTGCGTACATCAGAGCTTTAACAAGAATATAAACGGCGTACACATACGCAAGCTTTACCGCGATATTTGACTGTTTGCGGTAAAGCGAGAAGTGTATCATAGCCGCAATAACAATTATCAAAAGCGTGTAGATATTCTGCAGGTTAGCCTGATTGATGTTCTCGTACAGCAGTACAAAGAAGGAGTTTGAAACAGGCACGGACATAAAGCCGATATACAGAACATACCGAAGCACATATTCGCCGTCAGCCTTTTGGCTTATTGCGTAAACGGGAACCAATACATATAAAACAAACTGTGCGGGCTCAAGCGTGGAGTCGTCGTAGTGAAAAAACAGGGTGTAAAGGTACCACAGCAGGGTAAACGCCGTAACCATCATTGTGGGAAGCAGAACCCTGAATTTATGTGTGTAAAATACCTTTGCCGACGCTATTGCAAGAGCCGCGCCAAGTACAACAATGTTGTTTGAAAAGTTTTTGAAAAACGGCAGGCGCACCAAAACCTCGGTGATCAGGTTTGCCGTAATCATCAGCGCAATGAGCATGCTGTTTAGCTTTAAAACAACATCGTCCCGCTCGGCGTCACTGCGCGTTATGCCTGTGTTATTTTTTCCGTGTAACATATACCACTCCGTCTTTGGCGAAAATGCAAATTGTTTTAAGCGGGTTTGTGGTTTTAAAAGCCCACTTCAACGCTTCGCCCAATCGTTTTTCTTTTATATAGCACTTGCCGATTTCGGTATAGTGAATGTTATATAAGCGTTTTTGCCTCTTTTTTGAGAAGGTCTCAATAATACCGCGCATTTTTTCAAGGTAGTGCATGCGGTATTCCTCATATTTTTTGCCCTTTGGCATATTGCGGTCAAGCTTGAATTTTTCAACGCAGATATCCTGCACGCAGGCAACCTTGTAGTTATACGCTATTCTGGCAAAGAACTCAAGGTCCTGATGTCTGAAAAACGACTCGTCCCAGCGCTTTACCTTGTCAAGCACCGGGCGTCTTATCATAACCGTGCTTGAGCACGCTATTGTTTCGTTGCATAAAAATTTATATAAAAAGTCCTCGGTGCTGTCGGCAAGGATTTCGCGCGACGCGCTGTCGGATATCCTCTCGACAAACGAACCGTAAACCAAGCCGTACTCGTCGCTCAGACCGTTGAACAGCTCAACCTGTACGGCGGTTTTTTGGGGCAAAAAAACGTCGTCGTCGTCCAAAAAGGCAATCAAACTTCCCTTTGACGCGGCAATGCCCGTGTTGCGCGCCGCCGAACCGTTTTTGTTTACGGGGTGCGCAATATATTTTACCCTGCTGTCGTCCTTATACCTCAGCATCGCCTGCTCGGTGAGCTTTTGGGCGTCGCTGCCTTTGCCGTTGTCGTCTACTACAATGACTTCTATATCCGTGTAGGTCTGGCTTAGAACGCTGTCTACCGCTCGGCAGATTTTGTCCGCTCCGCGGTAGGTTGGGATAATTACTGATACAAGCTGCATAAAATCACCCTATTTGTTTTGCTGAGCGCGTCTTGCCTTGAGCGTTTGCTCAATATAAAACTCCTGTAAAAACGCGGCTGTGGTGCGGATGTCAAAGCCCGCGTCGGTTACGATTCCTGAGCAGTCCCTGCGGTCAAAGCCCTCAAGCTTTTTGAGCGCGGCGTCAGCCCACTGCTCGGCTCCGAGGTCAAGCGAAAGCGGGTCAACATTAGGCGTTACAACGGTTTCACCGGCAATAACGTCGCTCATCAGCACGGGAAGTCCGGAGGTCTGAGCCTCAATTACCGTCAGAGGAAGTCCCTCCCAGAGCGACGGGAAAATAAACATATCCATAGCCTGATAAATACGGTTTACGTCGCGTCTCATGCCCAAAAACTGTACGCAGTCCGTAAGTCCGAGCTTTTCAACCTTTTTTTTCATGTTGTCCATAATAGGACCCTGCTGCTCGCCCGCCATAACCAAAACCGTGTTTGGATTTTTGCGGTGTATCTGTTCAAAAATATCAATCAAAAAGGTGTGGTTCTTGGGAACGTCAAACCGTCCCACATGACCGATCGCCGTTTTGTTTCCGAGTCCCAGCTCGCGGCGAACCTCCTCGCGGACGGTTTGGTCAAAGCGGAAGCGCTCGGTTTCAATGCCGTTTTTAATCAGCTTTACCTTGCCGCTTTCAACCGCATTTTTGCCGTATGCCCATTCTCCAGCGGGGGAGGAGCACATAAACATATCTGTGCAGTGGCGTTTTATAAACATTCTTTCGTATAAAAAGAAAAAGTATTTTAAGTTAAGCACGGTCTTTGCGTTGTGGCGGTGGGCTATTCTTACGGGCACGCCCAGCTTGTGAGCGTATTTCAGCGGCCACAGATTCAGCTCTGTGTGGCAGTGAATGACCTTGTATTCGGGATGAGATGTAATAACGTCCTCAATGCCCTTGCGGAACGCGTGCATCTTAAACGGGTTGAACTTTGGAGTGCGGTATATTTTTCCGCCCAAATTAAGGATTTCTTCCTCGTAGCAGCCCTCTTCCTCGCGGTGTACCATGAAGTCAAACTGCAGAGCCTCGCGGTCGATGTGACGGTACACGTTCATCAAAAACGCTTCAATTCCGCCCGCTCCCATTATTACGTCTTCCTGTAATACTCTTATCGGTTCCATGTTATTCTCCTTCTTTTTCAATGGGGCGCATTGAAGTTTTCGCGTCGGCGGTTACAACGGTTTTCGGCGGAACATCCTTGTAAATCAGGCAGCCCGCGCCTATTACGCTGTGGTCGCCTATCGTTACGCCCTGAAGAATTGTTACGTTGCTGCAAATCCAGCAGTCGTCGCCAATGGTGATAGGCTTTGTGGTAAAGCCCTGCTCGGCAATCGGCCTTGAAAGATCGCGGAAGCGGTGGTTGTGGTCGTAAAGCTTAACGTTTTCACCAATCAGACAGCGTTTTCCTATTGTAATTTTTTCAAGACAGTTTATTGATACATTGTTGTTGAAGAATGAACCGTCGCCTATTGAAACCTTAGCGCCTTTTGCAATGTACAGATAGAACTTGCGGCGGAAGCAAAAGCGTTTTCCAAAATGGATCTGATTCAGGTAAATAAGCTTAAATAACAGTTTTTTAATGGCTGATTTGAGATGAAACATGATTGTAAAAAAGAGAACTCCCATTGATTACCTGCCCTTTGTTTTATTTTTCAGCGGAACGATAACATCGTGAACCGTTCCGATTGACGCCGCAACAAACCCCTGCGGCAGAGTGTTGAAGATTTTACCGCCAAGCCTTTTAATGCCGCCGCGCTCGTCCTTCCAAAGCGGCTCGTCAGCCCAGGGCGACTGCGCGCGGTATTCAAGATACTGACTTACCAGCGGATGACGGTTGCCCTCTATCCACGGACGGGTGCCGTCCATAAAACATGTTGTAAAGTGTACGATACAGGGGTTTCTTTTTGCAAGCGCTACCTCCTTGTCGGTGTAGAAGTGCGACACGCGCTTTGCTTTAAGAACGTTTTTATATTTCAGGTAATAAACCAGCGCAAACAGGTTGTAGCGCAAATCCACAACCAGCTTTTCATCGTTGGCAGTGCAGGCGTTGAGCACGGGCTGGTCCATAAACGAAAGGCGGCTGTGAGAGGCAATAAACTTTTTGAAGCTTTCCTCAAGGCCGCGTTCGCGGATGTACTTGAGGTTAAGCATAACGTTGCCCGCGTTGATGTAGATGTCGTCCTTTGCCATTCCGATTTCGGTCTTGTAGCTGTCGCCTATACACTCCAGCGCGCCCGCTACCGCCTTGCCCTCGATGTCGGTTTCCCATAGCGGTCTGAGCGATGACATTACCATTGTGTCGCAGTCAACGTGAATAACCTTTTCAACGCTTTCGGGAAGCAGACTTCCGTAAAACAGTCTTGCAAAGGTGCTGATGTTCCAGCGGCCTACGTCAATGCTTGTTCCGGCAAGCTTTTCAATGTCGGCAATCGGAATAAAGGTTACGCCGCGGTCAAAGCTGCGGCACATAGATACAACCTTATCCTTGTTTTTGTCGCTTATGTTGTTGTCTATAATAAAGATGTTGAGCTCGGGTGAGTCGGTGTTGTTTTTCAGCAAAGAGAGAAGCGACACGCCCATTACCTGAGCGTAGCTGTCCGAGCTTGAATAAACTATGTTCATATGTTCAGATACTTTTCCTTATATTCGTTGAAGCTTTGCAGATTTTTGTCCTTGTCGGCGATGATTAGCTTTTCGATTCCGCCTATCTCGTTGAAAGGCCACTCAACGCCTAAGTCTGGGTCGTTGTACATAATGCCGTCGTCAAACTCGCCGTAGAACTTCTCGCCGCACTTGTAGCTTACAATGCTGTCCTCAAGCACAAGGTAGCCGTGGGCAAAGTGCTCGGGAACGAGCAGCTCGTGACGGTTCTCCTCGCTGAGGTAAAAGCCCTGCCATTTCTTGAAGGTGGGGGAGTCGGGGCGGAGGTCAACAATAACGTCAAACACCCTGCCCTTTACGCAGCGCACAAGCTTTGCCTGCTCGTGAACGCGCTGAAAATGCAGGGCACGAATTACGCCCTTGTGCGAAACGGTGTAGAACACCTCGGCAAGGTCGTGCTTTATGCCCTGTGCTTCAAAAATCTCTTTGGAATAGTCCTTGATAAACGCGCCGCGCACGTCGGTGGCGCAGAAAGGCTTAATCAAATAAGCCCCGTCAAAATCCGTACCGCAAAATTCAAACGGAGATACCATAATATAACCCTCCTAATAAATAGATATAACAATCACCTTTACGAACCCTCAGCCGCAGTTCACCTTAACAATTGGCTCCCCTGCGCAAGGGGAGCTGGCGCCGCAGGCGACTGAATGGTTGCCTGATTTCAGTCTGTATTCTTTATCCAGTCCATTGTCAGCCTTGAACCCTCGGCAAAGCTGATTGAAGGAGCAAAACCGCAGTCCTCTTTAATAGCTGTGGTGTCAAACGCTTCAAGCGGCATATTTACGCCCGTAAACGGAATATCGCCGAAAACGGGAGTCGCCTCGGGAGCGAGCGCCTGCTGCATTTCAAGGATGAATTCCTTGAGCGGACGCGCGTTTCCGCTTCCGATCGTGTACTCTCGGTTTGGCTTTCCGTGTTCGCCAATGGCGTAAAAAGCCCTTGCAACGTCGTCGATGTATATAAAATCGTAGTTCTGGGTAGCCGCAGTAAACTGCAGCGGCTCGCCCGCGATTATTTTTCTGATTGTTGAGTTCACAAAGCGAGGCGAAAATTCACCCGCGCCGTAAGCGTTTGTGATCACCGCCCAGCATAAATCTATATCAAGGCTGTTGGCGATAGGCTTGCAGATAGCTCTTGCGGCAAGCTTGCCCGCGCCGTAAATATAGGGAAGTCCGGGCGCGCTGTCCTGAGTGTAAACGGCGGTGTAGGTTTCCTTTTCCATGATAGAGCCGGCGTTTACAAATTTTATGCAGCCCATTTTGTCGGCTGTTCTGAGCGCCTGAGCAGTCCAAAGCGCGTTTTTGAGCTGGATTTCCTCGTCGCAGCGAAGATTTCCAGCCGAGCCTACCCATGCAAAGTGGTAGAAAACGTCAAAGTCCCTGTCTGTGATTTTCCCGGGCAGAGAGGTGATATCGTCCAAGTCGCAGTAAACCACGCTCAGATTTTCAAGCCCTTTGATGTTGTCGGTATTCTCGTTTTCGTCCTTGATAACGGCGGTAACGCTCACGCCGTTTTTGCACAGCTCCCTGCAAACGTTTGAGCCTACAAAGCCGTTTGCGCCTGTCACAATCGCTTTTTTCATTGTTTATCCCTCAAAAAATTCTTTTATCTGTCGTTCCATTACCTTGCCTACGTTTCCTCCGTCAAGCCAGATAAGCGTCCAGAGCACGGTTTTTGCAACCGCGTCGGTAACGTGCCAGCGCGGCTTCCAGCCGAGCGTTGACTTGAGCTTTGAACAGTCAAGCTTCAAGAAGTTAGCCTCGTGAGGAGCGTTGTGCTCGGTTCTGTCAACGCGCTTAACTCTGCCGCCCGTGAGGTGTACAAACAAATCTACAAGTCTGCCTGTGTCAACGCAGTCAACGTCGTCGGGGCCTACGTTGTAGCAGTCCGCAACGGAAGCGTCCTCGTACTGAGCCATGGCAATCAGCAAATACGCGTAAAGCGGCTCGATAACGTGCTGATAGGGGCGCGTTGAGTGAGGATTGCGCACGGTGATGTTTTTGCCTGCCTGCAGCGCTCTTACGCAGTCGGGGATGATTCTGTTAGCCGAAAAATCACCTCCGCCGATCACGTTGCCTGCTCTTGCCGTTGAAATTGCGACATCTGAGTCGGCAAAGAACGAACGCTTGTAGGTTGCGGTCACAAGCTCGCTGCAGCTCTTTGAGTTTGAATAGGGGTCAAATCCGTCAAGGGGCTCGTTTTCGCGGTAGCCCCACTGCCATTCCTTGTTTTCATATACCTTGTCGGTAGTAACGTTTACAACCGATTTTACACATTTGCTCTGTCTGATACATTCCAGAATATTTACCGTGCCCATAACGTTGGTTTCGTAGGTGTAGGCAGGATTTTCGTAGCTATCGCGCACAAGCGGCTGAGCCGCAAGGTGGAATACTATTTCGGGCTGAGCTTTGTCAAACGCCTTTTTCAGCGACTCATAATCGCGTATGTCGCCTATTACCGAGGTGATATTGCTTTCAATATCCGCAAGCTTAAAAAGATTCGGCTCGGTTGAGGGCTCAAGCGCGTAGCCTGTTACCTCGGCGCCCATCTCGCTCAGAATTTTACACAGCCAGCTTCCCTTGAAGCCCGTGTGACCTGTAATAAATACTCTTTTGTCTTTGTAGAACTTCTGCATCAGTCTTCCCATACCTTCCACGGAGCTTTTCCGCTTTCCCATAATTTTTCAAGCCTTGTTTTGTCGCGCAGGGTGTCCATGCATTGCCAGAAGCCGTCGTGACGGAAGCACATCAGCTCGCCGTCGGAGGCAAGCTTTTCAAGCGGCTCGCGCTCAAACATAGTTTTGTCGCCTGCAATGTAATCGAGCACCTTTTTGTCAAGCACCATAAAACCTGCGTTGATGTAGCCGGCGTCGGCGGCGCTTTTTTCGCGGAAGGCGTTTACCTTTCCGCTCTGCTCAAGGTCGATAGTTCCAAAGCGGCTTTCGGGCTTGATTGCCGACATGGTGGCAAGTCTGCCGTGGCATTTGTGGAACATCAGCAAATCGTCAATGTTGATGTCAGACACGCCGTCGCCGTAGGTCATGAAAAACGGACCGTCGTCAAGATATGGCGCGATTCGCTTTATTCTGCCGCCCGTCATGGTTTTAAGTCCCGTGTCAATTACGGTCACTCTCCATTTTTCGGCGCGCTTGTTGTGGACGATTATTTTATCGTCCTGAGTAAAGTCAAACGTAATGTCGGAGGTGTGCAGAAAATAGTCCGCAAACCATTCCTTTACGGTGTGCTGCTTGTAGCCTGCGCAAATGATGAAGTCGTTGACTCCGTAAGCCGAGTACAGCTTCATTATGTGCCACAGAATAGGCATGCCGCCTATTTCGATCATGGGCTTTGGCTTGAACTGCGATTCCTCGGAAATCCGCGTTCCAAAGCCGCCCGCAAGAATAACAGCTTTCATAATCTCATCTATCCTTTTTTGCGGTTCTTTATTTATACCGAACCCTTGCCCTTTACAACGGTAGAGACGGTTTTGAACAATATTTTGATATCCAGCCAAACCGAACGGTAAATAACGTAGTAAACCTCCATGGCGCGTCTGCGGCGGTAGCTTGTGTCGTCACCTCTGCCGTAGGCAGCCCAGTAGCCCGTAAGTCCCGGACGAACGCTGAGCATAAGCGCGCGGCTTGAACCGAAGATGAGAGTTTCCTCCTCGGTTACGGGACGCGGTCCCACAATTGACATATCGCCCTTGAGGATGTTCCAAAGCTGGGGAAGCTCGTCAAGACTTGTCTTTCTGAGGAACTTTCCTACCTTGGTGATACGCGGGTCGTCCTCAAGCTTGAAGTTCTTTTTGAATTCCTCCATCTGCTCGGGGGTGAACTGGTCAATCAGCTCCTCCGCGTTTGTTACCATGCTCCTGAATTTATAGAGCTTGAACTCGCGTCCGTTTCTGCCTATTCGCTTGTGACCGAAAAACGCCGGTTCCTTGTCGCCTGCCTTGATGCAGACCGCGATTATCAGAAAGAAAGGGGAAAGCAAAATCAGAGCTAACAGCGAGATTACTATGTCGAAGGTTCTTTTTATAAATTTGTAGAAAGGTTTTGCCGGGAGTGTTTTGCTGAAATCAGTTTGCAGAGGTCGCGCTGAATTCGTATAATCTCTCCTGCCTGATAATTTTGAAGTATTAATATCCGTAGCCGTATCCGTAGCCGTAACCGTAGCCGCGCTTGCCGCCTCTGGTGTTTTAGGCCTTTACGCGGTTAACTATTACGCCGATCGCCTTTCCGCCTGAGCGGTTGATTATATCGATCGTCTTGTTGAGATGAGGATAGGTTGTGGAGTTGTTGCGCACTACAAGCACAACTCCGTCGCTGTGCTTTATTATGGGCACGGCGTCAATTACGACCGCAACGGGAGGCGCGTCAAAAATAATATAGTCGTATTCCTTTTCAAGCTGCCTGATAACGTCGCTCATTGAGTCGCTCGCAAGCAGCTCGGAGGGGTTGGGAGGGATTGCGCCGTAGCAGATCGCGGAAAGATTTGCAAGGTGGGTGGGTTTGATTATGTCTTCAAGCTCACATTCGCCGTTAAGGCAGTTTGTGATTCCCGGCGACGGAGCAAGTCCGAGCGCAAGGTGAACGTGGGGACGGCGAAGGTCGGTTTCAACAAGTATTACCTTTGTGTCAACCTGCTGAGCCAGCGCCGACGCTATATTTACCGACGAAAGAGTTTTGCCCTCGCCCTTTGCGGAGCTTGTAAAAACAACCTTTTTACAGCCCTTTTTAATAATTGAATAGTCAATGTTTGTTCTTGCGGTCTTGTAAGACTCTCTAATAAGGAAGTTCAGCGCGTCCACGTTGACTGCCTGATTGCCTGATTTTTTATTCTTTTTCTTAAACATATCTTACGCCTCCGCTTGTTTTTTATTTGTGTTCTGAGAACCAGACGACTTGCCGTCGTTTTTGGTGTCCTTGTTGAATTCCGGAACAGCCGCGAGTACGGGCAGACCGCAGAGCACGGTCATTTCGTAGTCGTACTTGATCTTTACGTCAAAGTAATCCCTTGCAAACGCAAAAATCAGGCTCAATACAAGTCCGGCGATAAACGCGATAACAGCGTTTCGGGTGGGGTTAGGCGAGGTCGGAGCCTTTGGAAGCTGAGCCTCGTCAACGATTTTCAGGCTCGCGTTGCTCTCAAACTGCTCCTTAATAGTCTGGGGCGCAACCTTGGCAACAGAGTCCGCAATTGTTTTTGCGTCAATGGGGTCGTTGCAGGATACAGACGCCTTGAATACCTCTGTGTCGGCAACCTCCGAAAACGTTACGTGGCTCTTTAAGTATGACGCGCTGTATTTGTCGGGGAGCTCCTCGGCAACCTTGGAGTAAAAGTGGTTGGTGTTTAAAACCTCAATGTATGTCGCAACCATTTTCTGCGCGTAGTTGTGCGAGTATAGTTCCTCATAGCTTGTTTTGGCGTTTATCTTTGCGTTAACATACAGCTTTACCGTTGAGGTGTATGTTGGACTTACCAAAAGCGCGGTTGCAAAGTAAGCTCCCGCCCCGGCGAGTATTGCCACAATAAGCATAAATATTACATTTTTCTTAATGATATTAAGTATATCCTTGAATGAAAATTCCATGCGGATAAATCACTCCTTAAAGTAATAGAATTGCGCACTAAGGCATTTTATATATCTAATCTATATAGTTATACTACAACACGGCTTGTTTTTCAATTGATAAAACTAATTACCATAATTTTTGTAGAAAACTGTAAAAAGAAGTTCGAGTGCAAGAAAAAATCATAAATAGTGCTGAATAAAATTATGCGGACAGCCAAAATTGCTGTCCGCAAGGGATTTTACTTATGATTTTTTTAGTCTATAGAAAGTTGCGCAGTTTTCGTCAGTTTTATCCAAAAGCTCCTGAACTGATGAAATTGAGCGTAACTGAGCAATTTTTTCCGCGGCGTAGGTTATCAGCGAGCTGTCGTTTCGCTTTCCTCTGAAGGGTACGGGAGCCATGTAGGGAGCGTCGGTTTCAAGCAAAAGGCGGTCAAGCGGAATTTCAGCCGCAACCTCAATGCTGTGGCGCGCGTTCTTGAAGGTGACAACTCCGCCAAGGCTGATGTAGCAGCCAAGCTTCACCGCCTCGCGCATAAGCTCAACGCTGCCGGAAAAGCAGTGTACAAGCGCGCGCGGCCTGTACTTTCTGAGCAGCTCAAAGGTGTCGCCGTGAGCCTCCCTGTCATGGACTACAATCGGCATATCAAGCTCGAGCGATAGCTTCAGCTGTTCCTCAAATATGCGCTTCTGCAGCGGCTTTGGCGTGTCCCAGTGATAGTCAAGTCCCGTTTCGCCGATAGCTACAACCTTTTCGTGCTTTGTAAGCGCGGCAATTTGGTCAAGATAGTCGTCGGGCACGTCGTCAAGGTTTTCGGGGTGAAAGCCGACAGCCGCGTACATGTACGGGTATTTCTCCGCGAGCGCAATTACGGTCTGAGCTGATTTAAGGTCAACCGCGTTGTTAACAACTCCGCACACTCCCTTTTCGGGGAGTGATTTGAGCAGCTCGTCGCGGTCACTGTCGAACCACGCGTCGTCGTAGTGCGCGTGCGCGTCAAAAATATTGCGGTATCCCATTACGAGATCTTCCAGCCTGCGGGCATGCTTTCGTCAACGGTTACAAGCTGCAGCTCGTCGCCCTTGCACGCCGACAGAATCATTCCGCAGCTCTCAACTCCGCAAAGCTTTACGGGCTTGAGGTTTGCTACAAACAGTATCTTTTTGCCGACAAGCTCCTCGGGCTGATAGAACTGAGCTATTCCGCTTACGATCGTGCGCTCGGCAGTTCCGTCAAAAATTGAGAATTTAAGGAGCTTCTTGCTCTTTTTAACCTTTTCGCACGCCTTTACCTCGCCTACGCGGATGTCGCATTTTGCAAAGTCGTCAATTGAAATCTGCGGGATTTCCTCGGCTTCCTCAATCTCCTCAATTGTCTTTTCACTCTCGGCGTTTGCCTTCTGCATAGCCTCAACCTCCTCAAAGAACTTCTTTGAGTCAATGCGCACAAACAGCGGCTCCGCTTTTCCGAGCACCGTGCCGGCCTTTGTAGCGCCGAATTCCGAAAGACTTGCGTAGTCGGCGGTGTCGCAGCTGAGCTGAGTCAATA
>ONMK01000104.1 GCA_900318905.1 uncultured Eubacteriales bacterium
ACACATCATAATCGGATTTTTCATCATAGTTTTCTCCCGAACGGGAACCGCCGAGTGCTATCGCCTCTACCTGAGCATATTCGGATAGTTTTTCAAATAATTGATTTATCATTTTTTCATCACCTATCAATTTCGATTTTTCGTAGAAATATCATATCATATTCAAATCAACTTGTCAAATACATTTTGTAAGGACACAACAGGCGGATAGATGGTAAATGACGACATGCGCTGCAAGTGGACGTCGGAATGATGGAGAAACTTTTCACCTCTGCCGGTGAAGGCTGCGTATGATTTGCTTTGATATGATGATTTCCTTTTTCTCTTTTGATAAGTATTGATAAAGCTTGACAATGCGTGCGGCAAAATATAAGGATTTTTCTAACAAAGGACTGTTATATGCCATAACTACATTTTCTCCTATTTAATGAATAAAGAATAGTGAATAACGAATAATGAATAATACACCAGAAACGCCTCAAAGGTACATCTGTTATAAACTATTCGTTTTTCTCTATTCTCTATTCGTTGAGCCTCACGTCAGTGAGGCGTTTCTGGTGGAGGTGAGGGGAGTCGAACCCCTGTCCGAAAAATGCTTGCCAAGACTTTCTCCGAGCGCAGTCAGTGTACTGTCATTCCCTTGCCGCAGCGCCCACAGACAGGCTCAGCGGTTTGGTAGCTCCTTATTGATGACGCGGCTCAGAGCGCTTCCGCGTTCACCTTTACCTCTGATCGACGCCCCTTATGCGGCCGAGGTGCTCCGCACAGGAACGAGCTGCCTTAGGCAGCTAATGCAACTGTATTTTTGTCAGTTATTTTTAAGTTGCGGATTTTATGGCGGTTCCGCACCGCCGCTCGCTTATCAAGGTTTACATTCCCCGTCGAAGCCTTTACACCCCCGTGTATCGACGATTAATACGCCGTTTTTAACAGCTTTGTTCATTACTATCGGTAGCCCGCAAGGGGCTACCCTACAATGGTTAACGTTTTTGAACACTTTACTTCAATATTTAATCTACCTTCCCTGTTCCTTCAGGGCGCGTTCGATATCGCGCTTGGCTGTGCGCTTTGCCATATCCTCACGCTTATCGTAAAGCTTTTTACCTCTGCACAATCCGAGCTGGAGCTTAACCTTGCTGTCCTTGAAGTACAGGCTGATAGGGATAAGCGAATAGCCTGTCTGCTTGACCGTGCCGTAGAGGCGGTTGATTTCCTTTTTGTGCATGAGCAGTCTGCGCACGCGCATTGGGTCGCGGTTAAAAATATTACCGTGCTCATAGGGCGAGATGTGCATGCCGTTGACGAAAATTTCGCCCTCGACGATTGAGCACCAACTGTCCTTGAGGTTTACCCTGCCCTGTCTGATTGACTTTACCTCGGTGCCGCAAAGCTCGATTCCGGCTTCAAAGCTTTCCTCGATAAAGTAGTCGTGGTGAGCCTTTTTATTTTGGGCTATTGTTTTGAGTGAAGCCATCAGATTTCATTCCTGCCTTCCAGCGCTCTTGCGAGCGTGTATTCGTCGGCGTATTCAAGGTCGCCGCCAACGGGGATTCCGTAGGCGAGGCGCGTAACCTTTACGCCCATCGGCTTTAACAGCTTTGAAATATACAGCGCGGTCGCGTCGCCCTCGACGGTGGGATTTGTAGCCATGATGACCTCGCTCACCTCTGAATCGGACAGCCTTTTGAGCAGCTCCTTGATTGTGAGGTTATCGGGGCCGATGTCATTGAGCGGAGAAATCGCGCCGTGGAGAACGTGGTACACTCCCTTAAACTCGTGAGTATTCTCAACCGCGGTTGCGTCGCGCGGAGTTTCAACCACACATATCACTCCGTGGTCGCGCGCGGGCGAGGCGCACACGGGGCACAGCTCCCTGTCGGTCAGGTTGCAGCAGCGGCTGCAGTAGTGAATTTTGCTGTGCGCGTCGGTGACAGCCTGCGCAAGCTCCGCCGCTTCTGTTTTTGACAGATTCAGCACATAATATGCAAGCCTCTGAGCGGTTTTGTGACCGATACCGGGCATTTTTTCAAACTGGTCAATCAGATTCTCGAGCGGAGCTACGTTATACTGAGCCATAATTAAAACATTCCCGGGATATTAAGTCCGCCGGAGATGGTGTCCATCTTCTCTTCCTTTTCCTTTGCGGCGGCTCTTAAAGCCTCGTTTGCGGCCGCCATAACCAAATCGGCGAGCATTTCAACGTCCTCGGGGTCAACGACCTCGGGCTGAATGTCAACCTTGGTGAGCTCCATTTTACCTGTTACGGTAACCTTTACGGCTCCGCCGCCTGCGGTAGCCTCATATTCCTTAGCTTCAAGCTCTGCCGAAGCAGCTTCCATATCGTCCTGAAGCTTCTGAGCCTGGCGCGCGAGCTGCTGAATATTGTTTGCTCCGCCGCTTCCGTAGCCCTTTGGTAATCTTGCTTTCATTTTACATCTTCCTTTCCGCGGCGGGTGCCGCTATACGAAATAAAATTATATTATTCTTCAACGACCTCGACACCGCTTTCCTTAAGCTTATTCTTAAAGACCTGCATCGGGTCGGTTTTTTCCTGTTTCTTTTCGGGACGCTTATACGGTCCAAGCCTGTAAACCCTGCCTGTTGTTTCGCTGATGATTTCCCTGATTTGCTGACGCTGACTGCTCTGGCGGAGCAAATCAAACGCCATCTCGTTGTTGGTGTCAATCAGCAGGTAATTTCCGCTGACGTAAGCCGTTGAGCCTGAGAACGACGCAGCGATTGTTCGCGAAATCGGCTTTAAGCTTTCAACAACCTCAACCCAGTTCGGGAAGGGTTTTGCGTTTCTGTAGATTTCGTCCAAATCAACGTTCTGCGCCTGCTTATTAACGGGCGGAGCAGGCTTTGGCTTGGGCTGTTCTTTGGGCGGCTCCTTGGGCTTTTCCTCAGCCTTTTCGGGCTTCGGCTCCTCGGTTTTAGGCTCGGGAGGTGCTTTGGGCTTTGGCTCTTCCTTTTTCACGGGCTTTGGCTCGGGCAGAGTTTCCGCCTGAACAGCCTTGATTCCACGCTTAACCGCCTTTTCAAGAGCAGTGATTCTTGCCGCCATAGCCTCGTTTGTCACGTCAAGCTCGGGCGAGCTGAGCTTCACCATAGCCATTTCAAGCTCGGTGCGGTCGCCCGCGCTGTGCCCCATTCGCATATACGCGCGCGAAAGCACGTCCATATAGTACACGATATCGGCAACCGAGAGATAGTCGCTCTGAGTCTGAGCCTGCTCAAACTCGTCGTCCGACATAACAAGTATAGCTCTCGGGTCGCGAACCGATTTTATCAGCATTAAGGCTCTGAAATGCGCGATAAGCTCGTCGCACAGCCTTGACATATCCTTTGACTCGGCGTAAAGCTCGTCGATTTTTTCGAGCGCTCTCGCCGTACTTTTATTGATTGCGCATGCGGCAAGCTCATAAATATAGTCCTTGCCGGCAAGTCCCGCGGCGTTCCTGACAACCTCGTCGTCAATCGACATCGAAACCGACATACAGCGGTCGAGCAGCGAAAGCGCGTCTCTGAGCGCGCCGTCGGCTATTCCGGCAATCAGCATCGCTGCGCTGTCGGTGAGCTCCGCCTTTTCCTGATTAGCGACATACAGCAGTCTGTCCGCGATAGCCCTCGGCGGAATACGGTGAAAGTCGAACCGCTGGCAGCGCGAAAGAATAGTCTGCGGAAGCTTATGGACCTCGGTTGTGGCGAGGATAAAAATCACATGCTCGGGCGGCTCCTCAAGCGTTTTGAGCAGCGCGTTAAAAGCCTCGGTTGTGAGCATATGAACCTCATCGACGATATAAACCCTGTAGCGGCTTTTTGCGGGCTTGAACTGAACCTCGTCGATAATCTCGCGGATATGCTCGATTTTGCGGTTTGAAGCGGCGTCCATCTCAACGATATCGAGGACGCTGCCGTTTTCGATCCCCCTGCATATCTCACATTCTCCGCAGGGATTTCCGCCCCTCGGATTAAGGCAGTTGACCGCCTTTGAAAGAATCTTGGCGCAGGTAGTTTTGCCCGTTCCGCGCGAGCCCGTAAACAGGTAGGCGTGGTTCAGTCTGCCGCTCTGAACCTCGTTTTTCAGCGTTGTAGTGATGTGCTCCTGACCCGACACGTCGTCAAAGGTCTGCGGACGCCACTTGCGGTAAAGCACCTGATACATAGACTCACCTCCGCGAAACAAAATCAAAAAATAAATCAAAAACAAAATGCAAGCCGCCAGCCGAAAACGGCAACCGTACAGATAAGTGAACGACAGACTTGCTGTATCGCATCGGAAATAACGCTTAATGCTGCTCGGTTCCCCGCCTGACATGGTTCACATACCCCAATCGCACAGGGCCTGCCGCTCACTTATCTGAACGCAATGGCTACTTGCATCTTTTTAATTATAACATACCCTTTCAAAAAAATCAATACCTTTTAAGTCGCGTTTTTTAAGTCGCGTTTTTTAAGTCGCGTACTTAACGTTTGTTGTTAAATGATGTTTTCCGTTTCGCGAGAATACGAAATCTATTGGAAGCTGTGAGGGCAATGGAAACAATGTTTATCATTGCTGTCATTTCGAGCGAAGCCGAGAAATCCCCTAAATAGCATTGTCGTCAACTTAAGCATCCTAATATAATACGGATAATCAAAATCAGCGGTTCAAGCGACCCTTCAGTCGCCTACGGCGCCAGCTCCCCTTACGCAGGG
>ONMK01000006.1 GCA_900318905.1 uncultured Eubacteriales bacterium
TTCAATTACCACTACCCCGCCGATATCTGTAAGCGGTTCAGACGGGCATAATACTTCTATATTAGAATTATACTTTTTGCAAAAAGCCCTTATTTTTTCATAATCAGGATGTTTTGATATATCACCGAAAAAGTAGGTTTTTCCGCAGTCTGCAAAGCCCGTTCCGCCGATAAAACCGTAGTCAAAGCCATCTAAGCGAATATTTCCGGCAGAGATCAAAAGCACGTCTGCCCCACCGTTTTTCAGCGCTTTTTCAATTGACTTGTCGGCAGTTATCGCGGCGTTATCGTTAATAACAAGTGTGGAACAGCGCGCGTAGCCTTGATTAACATTGACGGTTTCAATATGATTATCCTTGCAAAAATCAAGCACAACATCATCAACCGCACTCAGCTTTCCGTACAGACGATTACCAAAGAAAAGGCAGTTGAGCAGAATATTATCGGGGTAGTTCTTCCCTATTGGTTTTTGACAGTCTTTTAGTGAAAATAAAACGTTATATATTTTTAATAACTGCATATCTGCATGCCGTCGCTCAGGCTCATGAAAAATCCCAATATTCTTTGTAGGAATTATATTGTACCCAAGTTTTGCCAACTCACAGCAAAAGCATGGGTACAAATCACTCATAAAAAGTGTTTTCATCAGCTTATTGCCTCAAAAGCTTCTCTGATGTTTTTCACTCCGATAAGCTCAGCTTCACTGCATGAAACTCCTTTTAAGTTATGATACGGCAGTATAATCTTATCAAACCCGAGTCTTACAGCTTCATTGATACGCATTTGAGCCTGCGATACTGCTCTTATCTCGCCCGCTAAACCTATTTCACCGAATACGACGGCTTTTTCGTCAATCGGAGTATCCTTTAAGCTGCTGATAAGCGCCATAGCGATCGACAAATCAATAGCCGGCTCGTCCACTCTCAGACCGCCTACTATGTTTATATATGTATCATTATTTGAGAAATAGTATCCCGCTCGTTTTTCAAGCACCGCCAGCAGCATTGAAAGGCGGTTATAATCATATCCTGTAGCCATTCTGCGCGCGTTTCCGTATCCGCTTTGAGTGGCAAGCCCCTGAGTTTCGGCAAGGATCGGGCGCGAGCCTTCAATTGTACAGGTGACGCATGTTCCCGAAACATTTGTCGGTCTGCCCGAAAGGAGCATAACCGATGGATTTTCAACTTCCTTTAACCCCTTGTCGGTCATTTCAAAGACGCCGATTTCATTTGTTGAGCCGTAGCGATTCTTTATAGCGCGAAGAATACGGCAAGCCATTTGTTTGTCACCCTCAAAATGAAGCACCGTATCTACTATATGTTCAAGGACCTTAGGTCCCGCAATAGAACCTTCCTTGTTGACGTGGCCTACAATAAACATCGGAATATCAAGTCCTTTTGCTGTGCGCATGAGCATGTTTGTGCACTCACGAACCTGAGTGACACTGCCCGGCGATGAGCTTAGTTCAGTAAGATTCATTGTTTGTATGGAGTCTATCATAACCAAGTCGGGTTTGGTGTTTTTTATTTGTTCGCATACAACCTCTACATCGGTTTCGGTCATTACAAATAAGTTAGGTGAAGAAACGCCGAGGCGGATTGCTCTGAGCTTTAGCTGGCGCTTGCTCTCCTCTCCCGAAACATAAAGAATTTTAAGGCTGTCACCCATATACTGACATATTTGCATAAGCACCGTTGATTTACCTATTCCGGGATCGCCGCCCAACAGGATAAGGCTTCCCTTTACAATGCCTCCGCCCAAAACGCGGTTAAGCTCCTTGCAGCCCGTATCATAGCGGTGCTCGTCATCGCTTGAGATCTCATTTATTGAAAAGGGCTTCGCGTAAGAGCTGAAGGAGCGGTTTTTAGCAGCAGGAGCCGCTTTTGAGCTGTCCTTTATTTCTTCATTCATAGTGTTCCATTCACCGCATGACGGGCACTTTCCGTACCATTTAGGCGATTCATAGCCGCATTCGGAGCAAATGAAAACACTTTTTATTTTTGCCATAAATCCACTTCCTTTAGTTTCCGTGATAGTAATCCAAAAATCCTGTTGTTACCGCAAGCGCCATTTTCTTTTGGTAGCTTTTATCAAGCAAAAGTTTACATTCGTTTTGGTTAGATATAAAACCGCACTCAACAATAACCGCGGGGTTATTAGTATTTTTCAAAAGGTAAATCTCCTTGCCTGCCTTTTTGCATTCGCGTTCATTATCCGGCTGTATCATTGATACAATAGAATTTCTCATACTCTCGGCAAGCTGCGGACTGTATTCGTTATTCGGTGAATAAAAAACCTGAGCACCATGTGAGGAAGCACGTGAAAACTTGTTTTGATGAATGCTGATTATTACGTTATCAGCGGAGGAATTGTACATATCGAGCCGCATTTTCATATCGTTATACTTGCGCAGCTTTACGTCCTTACCCTCATTTGTAAGCGCGTTGTCAGAGCTTCGCGTCATGCTTACATCAAAGCCGAATAGCTTAAGCAAATCCGCTGTATCGTTTGAAATATCAAGATTAATGTCCTTTTCAAGAACATCTCCTACAACCGCGCCGCCGTCCTCTCCTCCGTGCCCCGCGTCAATAATGAGGTTCGGCTTTTTCTCCTGAGCTTCGGCAGATGTATTTAATGTGAGCCTGTCGGTTGATTTTATCATCAGCATCACAAACACTGTTATACAAAGCATAATCGCGGCGGCAGGCAGTAATTTCTTTAGCTTCATAGGAAAAACACCTCCGCTAAAGAAATATGCTTTAGGCTGTATTTATTATACATCATTTGTCTGTTATTGGCAACAAAAATGAAATATCTCTTGTAGTTAGCTGCTTTAAGTGCTATAATATACCGGAAGTGAATTAAGGAGTTGTTTGTATGAAGAAACCCGGCAGAAACGACGAGTGCTGGTGCGGAAGCGGCAAAAAATATAAAAAATGCCACATAGATTTTGACGAGAGGATCGAAGAAATCGAAGGTGAAGGTCATATCGTTCCCGACCACAGTATAATAAAAACTCCCGCTCAAATAGCAAAAATCAAAGAGAGCGCTAAAATCAATATCGCCGTTCTCGATTATGTTGCAGAGCACATAAAAGCAGGAATATCCACTGCCGAGATAGACCGCTGGGTACATGAAATCACAATAAAAATGGGAGGTATTCCCGCCCCATTGAATTATGAAGGGTTCCCGAAAAGCGTCTGCACATCACTAAATGATGAGGTTTGCCACGGTATTCCCTCTGAGGATATTATCTTAAAAGACGGTGATATAGTCAATGTTGACGTATCAACTAATCTTAACGGATATTATTCCGATTCTTCCAGAATGTTCTGCATTGGTGATGTAAGCGACGACAAAAAACGCTTGGTTGATGTTGCAAAACAAGCCTTGGAGGTTGGATTAAAAGAGGTTAAACCGTGGGGATTTCTCGGCGATATGGGTCAGGCTATCAACGACTTTGTAAAAGCGAATGGTTATTCGGTCGTAAGGGAGGTCGGAGGTCACGGGATCGGTCTGGAATTCCATGAGGAGCCGTGGGTCAGCTACGTTACGGAAAAGGGAACCGAGATGCTTATGGTTCCGGGTTTATGCTTTACGATTGAGCCAATGATCAATATGGGCAAATCGGATATCTTTACCGACGAGGAAAACGGCTGGACTATTTACACAAAAGACGGTCTGCCCTCCGCTCAATGGGAAATCCAGGTGCTTGTCACCGAGGACGGTTATGAAATAATAAGTTATTAAAATCGGGGCAGATTTCTGTAATCTGTCCCGATTATTCTATAAGCCCGTATTTTGTTTTAACTCTGTCAAGTTTTTCCTGCATCGGCTGAGCAAGAAAGAACAGAAACGCCGCCGTCGAAAACGCGTGAATTATATCGTACGGGAGACCCTGAATGTAGAAGGTCATAATTATTTCGCGGTCAAACTGTGAACGCGAGAGCGCCCATGATGAAAAATTCATTATGCCGCCGTACACAATTATTGTAACAATAAAACCGAAAACGCAAAGCACTCCCCTATTTCTTGATAATAATCCCTTTTGAAACAACACGCCCGAGATAAATCCGATAATGCCTGCGGCGAACATCTGCCAGGGCGTCCATGCTCCCTGTCCGAAATAAATATTTGATACAAGCATGCTTACAGCGCCTACAATAAACCCTGTTTCACCGCCCAGAGCAACACCGCTGATTATTACCAGCGCCAGTACCGGTTTTATCTGCGGCAGCGCAGCGAATGCCGAGCGACCGGCTACGGTGAGCGCGCACAAAACAGCAATTAGCACAAGCTCACGCGCCTGAGGTTTTCTTCCCTCAAACACAAGAAAGAAAGGTATCATACACTCTATCAAGACCAGAAGCGAGATAAACAGATACTTTTGATCGTAAAGATAAACGTTGCCTATATAAATCGTAAGTGGTATCAGCAGCAGAATCATTATTGCAGCTGTGATTGTACGCTTTGACAGCTTCTTTTTTGCAAATGCTTCCTTCGGCTTTTCGGATATTGAGCTTGCAGCTATCATCAGCATAATAACAGGCACGGCTATAAAGCTGAAGTTAGCCAAAAGCGGAAGAGAATCCGCGGATAAAAAAGAGAGCAAATTCAAATTTTCAAGGATTCCGATAATCAAAAGCAGAGCGCCGCCTATACCAAGCAATTTTTTCCAGAACGGCAGCTGCTTTTTTTGTTTAGCGTTTTTTATTTCAGGCAAGTCTGCATGCGGCGAATCGGTATTATCATCGCTTGTTTCTCTTTTGCCTGTGCAGCAGTAAATAACATCCTCAGCGGTAACAGCGCCGTCAATAATTCCGCGCGACATACGCGACGCAGCGGTAACATAAAAACTGTTATTGTTAAAAAAATCTCGCGGAGTATCATTTGCGACGATTTCCCCGTTAAACATAAGCGCGCAGCAATGGGCGTTTTTTGCGCAAAACTCCAAATCGTGGCTTACCATTACAACCGCTGTTCCGTGTGCAGTTAGCCTTCGTATTATTCCGGCAAAGACCTCTTTAAATGCTGAGTCAAGTCCTTTTGTCGGCTCGTCGAGCAGCAGAATTTTAGGTTTCAGCAATAATAGTTTAGCAAGCGCTGTTTTTTGCATTTCTCCGCCCGAGAGATCAAACGGATGGCGCAAAAGCAGTTTGTCAAGTCCGCATATACTTAATGTTTCCTTAAGCCTCTCTTCCCTCTCCGCTTTTGAAAGCTTTGTACCCTCAAACACCTCGGTTAATGTTTCCGAAACTGTTTTGCCGTTTAAAAGCGTTTGCGGATTCTGAGGCAGTGTTAAGCATAATTCCTTATCGGAAATAATTTTACCGCAATACGGTTTATTGTTCCCATTTATCAGCGAAAGCAGTGTGCTTTTTCCTGTTCCGTTTCCTCCGAGAATACATAAGAACTCACCGTAATGAATATCAAGATTTAGTCCTCTGATAATATCGTGTGACGCTTTTTCATATCTGAACCATACATTTTTAAGCATAAGAGCCGTATCTCCGCAAGGGGGGATAACTTCATCATCAATTGATCTCAACTCATGATTATTTAAATACTCCTCAAGCCACTCTTTGCCTTGAGCAATCGTTACAGGGCACCCGCTCTCCCCCCCTTCCGATACGGCGTCCCAAATCCGCATTGGCGCAGGAAGTGACAAAAAACATTTGCTGTTTGCTTTTTTTAGGTTAGTTCCCGTATTCTGGGGTGTATCGTCGGAGATAATGCTCCCGTTTTCAATAACCAGCACCCGATCGCTTATTGGAATAATATCATCAAGTCTGTGCTCTGTAATAATAACCGTAGTCCCAAGCTCCCGGTTTATTTTTTTTAAGCAGGAGAGGAATTCGTTTGCGGCTATCGGATCAAGCTGAGAGGTTGGCTCGTCGAGCAAAAGCAGCTCGGGCTGCATCGCCATTACCGAGGCGAGATTTAAAAGCTGTTTTTGTCCGCCCGAAAGCAGATTTACCTCACTGTCAAAAACCGATTGCAAACCAAAAAACGAGGCCGTCTCGGCTACTCTGCGGTTGATTATTTTATTCGGCAAGCCCAAGCTTTCAAGCCCGAAAGCAAGCTCGTGCCAAACTTTGTCAGTCACTATCTGCTTATCGGGCGACTGCTGAACAAATCCGATTTTTTCACTTTGTTCACGAAAAGAAAGCTTAGATAAATCCGTATAATTAAGCTTTATCGTACCTTTTTTATCACCGTGAGGAGCAATGGCCGGTTTTAACTGCCTGAGCAGAGTGCTTTTGCCGCTTCCGGAGATTCCGCAGAGCGTGACAAACTCACCCTGCTTTATGGAAAAGCTGATGTCATTAAGTGCATCTGATTCAGCTTCGGGATATCTGAAGCTCAGATTTTTGACTGTAACCGCTTCCAACGAAAGCCCTCCATTCCGTTTATCGCTATAGGCATCAGGCATAAAACAGTGTAAATACTATAAAACAAAATGCTCATAGCATCACTGAAATTGCCCTTGAATGACGGAAAATATCTGTATTTTACGCCTCCGAAGATAATAAGCATAATCAAGCCGATAACTTCCGAAAACATAATCGCAATAGATGCCGCGTCATCACGGGTAAAGCGAAAACGTGAATACGCGCTTCTCCCCTTTAGTCCATAGCCCCTGCCCTTCATGGAATCGGAAGTATCCAATGCGTTTTCCAGCGACCAGCTAATCATTATTGAAAACACCCTTGCAGTCGTTTTTATTTGCCTTATAAGCGATTTTTTACCGCAAGTGGTGATTTGCTTCTGATACTGTTTAGTAAGCTTAAACTGAGCCGAAAAGCGCGGAATAAAACGCAGCGCCATAGAAAGTACCAACCCGAGAGCGGGCGCGATCCTGCCGAATAGAAATATCAGCTTATCGGAGGTCATCACTTTGTTAAAGCCGTGGAACCACAGAGCCACCGCGCACACAAGCGACGCGGTGGCAAAGCCGTAAACAATTGACTCCAGAGTAAGCGGATTATCCCACGGTAAATAGCAAATAATAGTTTTTCCTCTGTGATTAAACAGCGGATTAATAATAATCAGCATCAATGCAGTCGGAAGCAGAAATTTCAATCCGAAAAACGCAGCCTTTTTTCCGCTTACTGCTACCGCGTTCACAAAAGCGCAAAGCAAAGAAATCATCAGACAAACAGGGTGCATATAAAACATTGAAAAAATAATTACCGCCGAAAAATACACAATGTTAGTTACAGGGTGCATTTTTGAAAATGAATTTTTCATATTATTCCTACTTGCTATAATTTGAGCCGCCTATATCGTGCCCCAAATCGCAGGTGTAAAGCCACTCTATTACATCGCCGCTTTTAACATCATAAAGCGAGCAGCCGTAATTTGGAAATTTACCGTTCACGCGGTACATCCAGCCTGAATTTGAACCTGCCGAAAATTCAAACAGGTTCCCTATTCCTTCGATATACGCCGTGTTGTAGATGGGGGCGGTACTAAATTCCATATGAATACCGTGCGCCTTGCACTCGCGCTTCAGCACATCAAAAACGCTGTCGCCGTCCTCATAATTAACGGTTACGGGTGATAGGATCCAGCCGTCTGACGGAACAAGCTCGCGGTCGTCTTCATCAAGCTTGCCCATGTTATTCAGGAGTGTAGCGCAGGATATGGAGAACGTACAGCACTTAACAGCTTCTGTCGGCTTTGCTTGCTGAGGTTTTGTTTGCTGAGGCTTTGTTGTACTTGGCGGATTTGTAGTCGGCTCAGTAGTTTTTTTCGGATTTGCAGGCTTTTCTGCCGAGGTGGTTTTGGGTACGGAAGTCGTTGCGGGCTCGGTTGATTTGTTTGTTGTCGGATTTGTTGAGGTTAAAGCCTGCGTTGTTTCAGCCGTTGTTTTAACTGCTGTTGGTTCATTAGCATCAGTCGCAGCAGAAGTGTGGTAAACACCGCTTGTTTGACTTACCGAAACCGAATCATTCGATGATGAGGAGGAAGCCGCTTTTTTGGCTTCTTCAACATTTCCACCGCTCATAAAAGCAAACAAAAGTATAGCAGCAGCTATTAAAACGCCTGCAATAACCCAAATGTATTTTTTAAAAAAATTTTTCATAAGCGTTCTTATTGAGCCAGCCGCTGCTGATACATTGTAACGTCGCCGATGTCGATCCTGCCGTTTTTGCTTAAATCGGCGAGCTTTTTTTGAGAGGTTGAAAAATCAACAGCAAACTCGGCTACATATCTTTGAATAATTGTTACGTCGTTAATACTCTCAATACCGTCATTGTCAAAATCGAGCACCTCAAAATTTGAAATATCGGTCATATCATAAAGAGCGGGTTGCCCTTGAGTTCTACGCTCACATGCAGTAAGAGCGTAAAAAGCCTGCTCGGTTGCCATTTGATTGTATTCCCCGTTAAGGGTGTGAGAAAAACCTTTCTCAACCGAATAGCGCATCAAACAATCAATTACTGCCGAAAAACTTTCGTCAGTATCGGGAGTAATATCATTATTAGCTGCCGCCACAATAAGCTGCGCACAGCTTTCAGGGCTGAGAGAAATTTTTTTCAGATTATGAATCCAAGTAAAAGCATTGTCAACAGCCTTTTGGATTCTCTCATCATACTTTTTGTAAGGAGCAATTGCCTGAACAGCCATTCCCGTAACGTCGGGATCTGCCGTTTCATCAAGTCCCCAGCTTCCGTCAGGGTGCTGACTGCTGCATATTTCGTTAATCAATTCGTCACGAATGGAATTCGGCGTATAGTAATTACATGAATCAAGCGCGATCAACGCCCAGATAACGCCGTTGATCCCCTGCTTTTTAACGTAGTTAAAATCGGTCAGCGGTTCAACAAGATCATATCCGCCAATATTTTCGGCATTTTCCCCTATTGCGGAGAGCGCTAAGACTACGCGTGAATTATCGCTTGACTTTCTTTTGTTCAGTTTAGCCGAGCTGTTTGCTTCAACATAGCTTTTTACCGCTTCATAATAAGCCTGCTTTTGCTCATTATTTAGTCTGCCGCTTCTCGCAAGTCCGATTACAGCCCACTCGCCGCCGATCGAACCGACCTGAGGCGAGAAGTTCTCATATAAATGCTCGGCTGTTTCATTGTATTTGCTGCTTATATCCGCAGATAATGCCGACGCGGGAAGCGCGCATAATACCAGCATTATGGATATTAACGACGAAACGATCCGTCCTGATTTTTTACGCACGCTGTCCCCTCCTGTTTTTATACTTCGAATTCGGCAATAACGCGCTGAATAGCTGTAGCGTCAAGAATATCTACAGCCGTATCGCCGTTAATATCGGCAATTGCGGTTTGTTCCGCACTCAGCTCATCAAACTCAGCAAAGCTGCGCTGCAAAATTGTTACGTCGTCGATATCGAGCTTTCCGTTTCCGTTGAGGTCACCCATAAGCGGAACATATTTTATCTTAAAGGTGTAGACGGATTCATCTGCAGTGCCCGCCCAGCTGTTCATCGTAGGCCATGCCGGATTGCCCACACCGATATACACAACATCACCGTCTTTTACGGGGACATTCTTTCCTCCGCGGTAATCAGCTCCGTTAACCTCGGGCTGATACTCGTTTTTATATACTCTTGCCTGATAATTCTTATTTGTCGGCACTGCAAAGAATGATATCATATCCTCGGGAGCGTTGATTTCAATTGTATAATCATATTTTTCCGAAACAAAGAACTCCTGCGTCGTTGACTCTGAAATATAAGAACCTCTGAACCCGAATTCATCCTCAGAAAGTGTGGTGTTAAAATCACCGTAAAGGCTGCCTACGTCGGCGCCCCAAGCACAGGTGTACATCATAACGATATCATCGCCTGCCTGCAAGCCGCCGTTAGCAACGGTATATGCTCCTGTTCCGTCAGATGTGAACCAATTGTTTAGCGTAGCCATCCAGCCGCCGTTTCCGTTATACGCATATTCTGATAAGCCGTTTATCTCCGAAATATAGCCGTATTCGGAAACGGTAAACGAATAGTCGTTTTCGGAAACAGCACGCTCAATTACGCTTTCCATTGAATCGCCATCGTTGAGCGTGACCGCTGCGCTGAACAGCACTCCGCTCCAGGGCGCGCCATTCTCTTTTGAGTAGGTGTTGTTTACAACTTTTACGCTGACGGTACTATCGGTTTCTTCGGCGCTGACGCTGATTACGCTAAACGCCGCCGCAAACATAGTTACCGCCAAAATGATTGATAACAGTTTTTTCATAAAAATTCCTCCAATAAAAAAATGCTTTTCTATAAAGAAAAGCACAACATCAAAACCGCAGGTTATTTTGCGGTTTGTTTTGGCTGTGCTTCTTCTTGTCCAAGAATACAGATCCAAGCCAACGCGGAAGTAGCCCGACTCATCCCAAACGGAATACACGGTAATGACAGTTGCTGCGGATTCTGACCGCATTCCCTATTACCTGCCCAAACTGAGCAGAACGCGAAAGCTGTATTGAATTTTCAATCTGAAAAAATTATACCATAAACGGCACGGTTCGTCAATCACCGCTCCGCTTGATTTTACCGATAGGAAGCTGAACAAAAATAACCGCGGCAAACACAATAACGCAGCCTAAGATCTGTAAAAGGCTAAGGCTTTGGTCTTGCGTCAGGAAACCCCATTGCCATGCAAAAAAGCCTGCAACTGCCGATATTACCGACTCAAAGCTCATTATCATTGCGGCAACGGTCGGGTTGAAATTGCGCTGACCGAGGATTTGCATGGTGTAGGCAACTCCGCTTGACATAACCCCCGTATAAAGAATAGGGATCAACGCGCTTTGAAGCTGATCGAAATTCGGCTGCTCAGCAATAAAAGCAAAAACTCCGCAGGTGACGGAGCTAACCAAAAACTGAATGCATGAAAGCAGCACGCCGTTTGTTTTAGAAGCAAAAAAATCGATGACCATTATATGAACGGAAAAAAGAACAGCGCAAATAAAAACAAGCAAATCTCCGAATTCAATATAGAATCCGTCTTTAACGCACAGCAGATACATTCCGCACATGGCGGCAAAAGCGCCTATCCAAACGGTAAAGCGGCATCTGCGGCGCAAAAACAGCCCAAAAATCGGCGTTAAAATAATATATAAAGTTGTAATAAAGCCTGCCTTGCCTACCGAGGTGTATTTTAATCCGTATTGCTGAAAAACAGTCGCGCTCCCCAGAGCAAGTCCGCACAGTATTCCGCCGATAACTGTAAGGAGTTTCGGAACCTTTTTAAGCGGTATTTCATCGCTGTCGGCAAGAAAACGCGGGTGAAAATATTTTATCAGCAGAATCGGAAGCAAAAACATAAATCCGAGAAAATAGCGCGAAGCGGTAAAAGAAAACGGCTCCATGCTGTCATTTCCCATCGACTGAAAAACAAACGCAACGCCCCATATTATAGCCGTTATTGATAAATAAACACTGCTGCGAAGATTATTTGATTTTTCCATGCTTATCACCTAACCAATCCTGATAATTTTATCATAACATACTTTGAAAAGCAAGATTTTTAACACATTTACGGCGCTTGAATAGAATGGTATTGAGAATTTGGAGATGATTAGATGAAAAATCTGCGCCTTTGTGATATGAAACCTAATGACAAAGCTGTAATCAAAGCTGTTGAATCAGACAGTCCGGCAATTAAACGAATGAAAGATATGGGTATTGAATCAGGCGAAGAAATAATATGTCTGTTCAAAAGCCCGTTTGCAGACCCGACAGCGTATCGCGTGAATGACGTCACAATCGCGCTGAGAAAAAACGACTGCGCAGACGTAATTGTTTCTTTATGTGAAAAAAACGGAGGAACAGATGAAGGAGTTTAATATCGCTTTAGCGGGTAATCCGAATGTGGGAAAAAGCACGATATTCAATGCGCTGACAGGACTTAAGCAGCATACAGGCAACTGGACAGGCAAAACCGTAGAGCACTGCACGGGTTATTATATCTATAATGACAACCGCTATACTATTACGGATTTACCCGGCACCTATTCCCTATCGTCCTTTTCACGCGAGGAGACCGTCACGCGCGACAGTCTTGTTAATGGCGATTTTGATTGCGTTCTTATTGTGCTCGACTCGTGCGCGCTTAAGCGGAATTTAAAGCTTACTTTACAGGTGCTGTCTCTCTATGACAGAGCGGTTATTTGCTTGAACCTTTTTGATGAAGCTAAAAGGAGCGGACTTATAATCGATCATAAAAAGATATCCGAATCACTCGGTGTTCCGGTCGTTGTGAGCACAGCAACAAAAAAGCGAGGCTTAACTGAGCTAAAAACCGCTTGTGAACGTGTTTGCTGCGCGGAGTATAACTGTACTAAGACAGAGCTGGTAAGAAAATACAGCCCGTTTGAGGATGATTCTGAGATAATTAAGCGAATTTTTGAAGAATGTGTATCAAGTTCAGGCGTTAACATTGTTCAAAAGCGAACAGAAATGCTTGACAGAATGCTGACGTCAAAATCAACCGGAATACCGATAATGTTGTTAATGTGCGCAGTTTTGTTTTGGATCACCGCAGTCGGCGCAAATTATCCGAGCGCATGGCTAAGCTCGATATTTGAAATAATAAAAGAATGGCTGAATTATTGGGCTATAACTCTACATTTTCCTTCTTTCGTGTCGGGAATACTGATTGACGGAGTATATACCACACTAAGCTGGGTAGTCGCCGTTATGCTGCCGCCTATGGCTATCTTTTTCCCGCTGTTTTCATTGATCGAGGACGCGGGTTATCTGCCGAGAATCGCGTTTAACCTTGACCGCTTTTTCGCAAAATGCGGCGCTCACGGCAAACAGAGCCTTTGCATGATGATGGGAATTGGCTGCAACGCCTGCGGCGTGACCGGCTGCAGGATAATTGAAACAAAGCGCGAGCGGATCATTTCGGTACTGACAAATAACTTTATGCCATGCAACGGCAGACTGCCTATATTGATTGCTGTTTTAATGATGTATTTCGCCGGTGAAGCATTTGGTTTTACAGCCTCTGTAAAGGTTGCTTTGTTCTTGGTATTGATACTGGTGCTTTGCGTACTTGTCACCCTGCTGGTTTCAAAGCTCCTCTCCCTCACATTGGTAAAGGGTGAATCATCGGGGTTTATTCTTGAGCTTCCTCCGTATCGAAAGCCTCTGATATTGAAAACTGTCGGACGCTCATTCCTTGACAGAACAGTATTTGTTTTAGGTAGGGCGGCAATAGTGGCGGCTCCGGCGGGCGCCGTGATTTGGCTGTGCGCGAATGTTTATGCAGGTGACGCTTCACTGCTGAAACACTGCACTGATTTTCTTGATCCGTTCGGAAGGTTCTTAGGACTTGACGGAGTAATAATAATGGCGTTTATTCTCGGCTTTCCCGCAAATGAAACCGTGATTCCTATTATTCTGATGTCATACACGGCAAGCGGCGCGATGACCGATTACAGCGGATATGAACAGTTATTCTCGGTTTTAAGTCAGAATGGCTGGACAGCAACAACAGCCGTGTGTATGATAATAATGACGGTAATGCATTTTCCATGCTCCACCACCTGCCTGACAATAAAAAAAGAAACGGGCAGCCGTAAATGGACATTTCTTGCTATGGCAATACCGACAGTCAGCGGAATAATACTCTGTGCCGTAACTTCTCATATAATGAACATATTTATTTAAAACAATACCTCTTACCTGTCTGCTAAGACCTGTAAGAGGTAAATAATTATGCTAAATCAAATTCCGAGAAATCAAACGTCGCAAAGTAATCCTTCGGCGTTTCGGCGCGTCGGATAAGCTTATGTGAGCCATCCTCGCAAAACAGCACCTCGGCGCTTCTGAGCTTTCCGTTATAGTTGTAGCCCATTGAGAAGCCGTGCGCTCCCGTATCGTGAATATAAACAATATCGCCTAAATCGATTTTCGGCAGCATACGGTCAATCGCAAATTTGTCATTGTTTTCGCAAAGACCGCCGGTCACATCATATTTATGGTCGCAAGGTTCGTTCTCTTTACCGAGAACCGTAATATGATGATATGAACCGTACATTGCGGGGCGCATAAGGTTAGCGGCGCACGCGTCAAGTCCGATATACTCCTTATAGATATGCTTTTCGTGAATAGCGGTAGCTACAAGCGCACCGTAAGGCGCGAGCATGTACCTGCCGAGCTCTGTGTAGATTTCCACATCGCCCATACCTGCCGGAACAAGGATCTCATCAAACTTTTTGTTAACTCCCTCGCCAATGATCGCAATATCATTCTTCATATCCTCAGGCTTATAGTCAACACCGATTCCGCCGGAAAGGTTGACAAACTTAATATGTACGCCTGTTTTTTCATGCAGTCTTACAGCCAGCTTAAACAGAATGGAAGCAAGCTCTGGATAATAATCATTAGAAACCGTATTTGAGGCAAGGAATGCGTGGATACCGAATTCTTCGGCTCCTGCGGCTTTCAGTTCAAGAAAAGCCTTTGTCATCTGTTCCTCACTCATGCCGTATTTTGCGTCGCCAGGATTGTCCATAACCTGGATTTTTTCCTTGCTGTCGCCCAGCTTGAAAATACCGCCGGGATTATAGCGGCAGCAAATAGTCTTTGGAACACCGCAAACATTTTTGATAAACTCAACATGGGTGTAATCGTCAAGGTTGATATTAGCGCCGAGCTCGTAAGCCTTTTTCATGTCCTCAACGGGCGTAACGTTAGAGCTGAACATGATGTTGCTGCCTGTAATACCGCAAGACTCACAGAGCATAAGCTCGGTCAGGGACGAGCAGTCCATGCCGCAGCCCTCTTCCTGCAAAATCTTCATAATGTAGGGATTGGGAGTAGCCTTTACCGCAAAATACTCCTTATAGCCTTTATTCCAGCTGAAAGCCTTGTAAAGTGCGCGAGCGTTTTCTCTTATCCCCTTTTCATCATATACGTGGAACGGCGTAGGAATGTCATCGATAATATCCTTAGCCTGTTCAAGCGTCAAGAACGGCTTCTTTTCCACTGTTATTCCTCCTCGTTTATATATTCCTCAATAACCTCTTTAATATCGTCAACTCCGCTTCCGTCAATTGCTGAAAACGGAATCAACTGAATACCCTCGTAATCCTGAAGCTCGTCAAGAACCTCGTCAATACGTTTATCGTACGCGGTTTTTTTGAGCTTGTCCTTTTTTGTAAGAACGACTACAAATGGCGCGTTGCTGTTATATAAAAACGACAGCATATCATAATCGTCTTTTGTGGGCTTGTGGCGAATATCAATGATCTGCACAATCAGTTTAATGTTGCGCTGTGATGAAAGATATCCTTCGATCAAGCTTGCCCAGCGCTGTTTTTCAGCCTTTGACACCTTGGCGTATCCGTATCCCGGAAGATCGACAAGCCTAAACTCCTGCAGCCGATAAAAATTTATTGTAGCGGTTTTACCCGGCTGAGCGCTGACTCGCGCAAGAGCTTTCCTCTGAACCAGCTTGTTTATCAGCGACGATTTACCGACATTGGAATGTCCTGAAAAAACGATCTCCGGCAAATTGGACTCCGGAAGCTGATCAACGGTTCCCGCCGCAAACTCAAAAGATACTTCATTAAAATTCATAGGCACCTCTTAAACGGTAGCGCGGCTGAGAACATCTGTGAAATCTTCAACAGGGATAAAAGTTATCTTCTCTTTAACCGCGTCGTCAAATTCGCTGATGTCGCGTTCATTTTGCTTTGGAATAAACACTGTGTCGATTCCGTTTTTATAAGCCGCCATACTTTTTTCTTTCAAGCCGCCGATAGGAAGTACTTTCCCTCTGAGAGTGATCTCTCCTGTCATAGCAACATCGTGGCGGACTGGCTTTGAAGACAGAGCGGAGTAAATGGCGGTTGCCATTGTAATACCTGCCGAAGGACCGTCCTTCGGAACAGCGCCCTCGGGAGCGTGAATATGAATATCCTTTGTTTTGTAGAAATCGGATTCAACGCCCAGAATCTCAGCGTGGCTTCGGATGCAGGTGATTGCCGCTTTGGCGGATTCCTGCATAACATCGCCTAATGAGCCTGTCAGCACGATTTTGCCCGTGCCTTCCATTACAGCAACCTCGATCGGAAGCAGCTCACCGCCAACAGACGTCCATGCAAGGCCGTTAACTACGCCGATCTCGTCCTTCTTTGATAACGAATCAGGTAGATACTTCTTTTTGCCGAGCAGTTCTTCAACAACTTTATCATCTATCTTAAATGAATCAGCTTCACCGTCAAGTTTTTTAACGGCACATTTTCTCATCAACGAAGCTATTTCGCGCTCAAGATTACGAACGCCTGATTCACGCGTATAGAAATCGATCAGTGAATAGATAGCCTTTTGTGTAAATTTTAATTCCTTAGAAGAAAATCCGCATAAATCAAGCTGCTTGGGAATAAGGTGCTTTTTGGCGATGTGGAATTTTTCTTCTCTTGTATAGCTGTTTATCTCAATAATTTCCATTCTGTCGAGCAGAGGAGCGGGAATCATTGACATATCGTTAGCTGTAGTAATGAACATTACATTTGATAAATCAAATGGCACGTCGATGTAATGGTCAACAAACTTGCTGTTCTGCTCAATATCAAGGACTTCAAGCAGAGCCGAAGTAGGATCTCCTTTGTAGTCGCTCGCAAGCTTGTCTATTTCATCAAGAATAAGCAGCGGGTTATTTGACCCGGCGTTTTGGATAGCAGTCATTATTCTTCCCGGGATTGAGCCGATATAGGTTCTGCGGTGACCGCGTATCTCAGCCTCGTCTTTAACGCCGCCCAGAGCTATTCTCTGGCTGTTTCTTCCTATCGCCTTTGCAATTGACTGCGCTATGGAGGTTTTACCTACGCCGGGAGGGCCTACAAAACAAATAACCTGTCCCTTTTGTTTATCGCTGAGCTTTCGTACAGCAAGCTGCTCGATTATCCTGTCCTTGATTTTTTCAAGTCCGTAGTGGGTTTTATCGAGCTCTTTGCGAATTTTCGGCAGAACAATTTTATCCTCGGTAGATTTATGCCATGGCAAATCGAGAACCGTGTCAAGATAAGTGCGAATTACGGAAGCTTCCTGACTGCCATAAGGCATTTTCATTAACTTGCGGCATTCTTTTAAAAGAACTTCCTCGGTTTTCTGTTCTAAATGGAGCTTTTCAATCTGATCGGCGTAGTCCTCAGCGTCTGCTGAAGGGTCGTCCTCCTCACCGAGCTGTTCCTCAATTGCCCGCTTCTGCTCGCGAAGAAAATAAATCTGTTGATTCTCGTCGATCCTGCTTTTCGCTTTTATCTCGATTTCCCGTTCAAGCTGTGTTATGTAGGTTTCATCGATCAGCACATCAAGAACCGTATCCAAACGCTCTGCCGGATCGAGTATTTCAAGGATACTCTGCTTTGTCTGATAGTCAAGATACATCGTTGAAGCTATGTAATCAGCAAGCTCCCCCGGATATTTACACAAAGCGACCTTAAAAATTATATCGGGCGGCATTTTTGCCGTGACGTCAAGATACTTTTCAAATTGATTCTTAACAGAACGGATCATTGCCGCGTCCGCAGCGGTAATCGGCATTATTTTCTCGGAAAGCGGCATCAGCTCTGCAACCATCAGTTTGCTGTCGAATACAGGAGATACAAGCTTGGCTCGGTACTTGCCTTCAAGCACCACTCGCGTAACATCATCAGGCTGCTTGAGCACCTGAATTATTTTTGCGACAACTCCGATGCTGTATAAATCTATATGCTTTGGGTCGTTTACAACAGGGTCTTTCTGAGCGGTCAAAAATATTAGCTGATCATCTTTCATAGCCCTGTTAATTGCGGTTATGCTTTGTTTTCTGCCGACGTCAAAGTGTATAACCGATTTTGGAAAAACAACCATTCCCCGCAACGGTAAAACGGGAAGCGTCAATGTTTTGATTTCATTTATATCCATGGTTTTTCCTTTCAAACCTTAATAAGAAAACGGGCAATACTGACCGGCGGCAAAAACCGGTAATGCAGTATCGCCCGAAAGCAGTATACAACTTACCGCTTAGGTTCCGATTATGAAGCAGAACTGCGCTTGGAGCGTTTTCCAAGCTCCTTTTTTGAAAGCTTTACGGGAAACGAAGGCTTCTCTTTTTTGTGAATGATTTGCGGCTGAGCGCTGTCCGTAACAACTTCCTTTGTAATAATGATTTTTTCAATGGTGTTGTCGGACGGAGTCTCAAACATCAAATCAGTGAGAATACCCTCCATTATTCCTCTCAATCCTCTGGCTCCTGTACGCTGCTCCTGAGCTTTTTCGGCGATTGCCTTTAAAGCTTCGTCTTCAATATACAGCTCAACATTATCCAACTCAAACAGCCTTTTATACTGAGATACGATTGAGTTTTTAGGAACGGTAAGAATCCTGATAAGAGCGTCGGTGTCAAGTCCGCTGAGCGCTGTAATAACGGGCAGTCTTCCGATAAGCTCGGGGATTATGCCGTATTTTACCAGGTCGTGAGCGGTAACGTCTTTCATCCAGTCTGTGGAATCGATCTGAGCCTTTGACTGAATAAGAGATTCAAAACCGATTACGGAATTACCTTTACGCTTTTCAACGATCTTTTCCAAACCGTCAAACGCACCGCCGCAGATAAACAGGATATTTTTGGTGTCAACCTGTAAAAATTCCTGCTGCGGGTGCTTTCTGCCTCCCTGCGGAGGAACGTTGGCAACGGTTCCCTCCACAATTTTAAGCAATGCCTGCTGAACGCCCTCACCGCTGACATCGCGGGTAATTGAGGGGTTTTCGGATTTACGGGCAATTTTATCAATTTCATCAATGTATATGATGCCTCGCTGTGCGCGCTCAATGTCGTAGTCTGCCGCCTGAATAAGCTTTAAAAGTATATTCTCGACATCCTCGCCGACATAACCTGCTTCTGTGAGCGTGGTTGCGTCCGCAATTGCAAACGGAACGTCAAGCGCCTTAGCAAGAGTCTGCGCCAGCAACGTTTTGCCGACGCCTGTAGGACCGAGAAGCAATACGTTGCTCTTTGAGAAGTCAATGGTCTCGTCATTGGCAAACGCGCGCTTATAGTGATTATAAACAGCAACGCTGAGAGTGATTTTAGCGGCGTCCTGACCGATAACGTATTCATCGAGTATTGCTTTTATTTCCTTTGGCTTTAAAAGCTCGGCAATTGAATGGTCGGGATCTTTAGGCGCAAGCGGTTTTTTGCTGTTATCGCGCTCGATCTCACCCGACTGTTCAAGTATATTCATACAGAGATCAACGCAGCGGTCGCAGATATATGCGCCGTTGCCCTGTATCATGCGCAATACCATATCCTGTGGCTTGCCGCAAAATGAACAGTAAATCTCCTTGTCGTTGTTTTTAGTAGCCATGAGTGTTCCTCACCTTATCTTTTTTCAATCACCTTGTCAATCAAGCCGTATTCCATAGCCTGCTGCGCAGTCATGAAATTGTCACGCTCGGTGTCATTCTTAATGACGTCAAGGGGCTTGCCTGTATTATCCGAAAGGATCTGATTCAGACGGGCTTTAATGTCAAGCATATACTTTGTATGGATCTCCATATCGGTAGCCTGACCTTTATAGCCTCCCAAGGGCTGATGAATCATAATAGTGCTGTTGGGCAGAGCAATTCTCTTGCCCTTTGTTCCGGCTGAAAGCAGGAACGCGCCCATGCTTGCCGCCATACCCATGCAAATGGTCGAAACATCGCACTTGATATATTTCATTGTGTCGTAAATTGCAAATCCGTCGGTTACACTGCCGCCCGGGCTGTTGATGTAAAGGCTGATGTCCTTTGTAGGATCCTGACTTTCAAGGTAAAGCAGCTGCGCAACAACTATGCTGGCTGTAGCGCTGTTTACTTCTTCGTTGAGCATAACGATTCTGTCATTTAAAAGGCGGGAGTAAATATCATAAGAGCGCTCACCGCGGTTTGTTTGCTCAACAACATATGGTACCAGTGGCATATTATCAAGACCTTTCTATTTATTTGTTGGCAGATAATCAGATATTATTCAATTATTTGATTACCGCGCTGTTCTTGACAAGGTCAAGCGCCTTCTGAACCTTAATGTCTTCCGTAAGGGATTCGGCGGGAACAGCATCCTTTACCTTGTCGATATCCATTTTGTAAGCCTCAGCCATCTTTGAATACTCGTCTTCAACATCAGCCTCGGTTACTTCGATATTTTCTTTTCTTGCGATCGTTTCAAGCGCGAGTCTGAGCTTAACTCTCTTCTCTGCCTCATCTCTGTACATGCCCTTAAGAGCGTTTACATCCATGCCCATGTACTGCATGTATGTCTGCATATCCATGCCCTGAGAGCGCAGACGCATCTCAAAATCTCTTACCATGTCGTTGGTCTGGTTCTCGTACATAGCCTCGGGGATCTCGCCCTCGAGCAGCTCCATAAGCTTCTCGGAGATCTTGTCGTCAACGTCCTTATCGGCCTCGTCCTTAAGACGCTTAGCAACGGTTTCCTTAAGCTCCTCTTTGTATTCCTCAAGAGTTTCCTTGTCGGAAACATCCTGAACAAACTCATCGTCAACCTCGGGAAGCTCCTTGGTTTTGATTTCGTGGAGGGTGATTTTGAACTCAGCGTCCTTGCCTTTGAGCTCCTCAGCCTGATAATCATCGGGAAATTTTACGTTGATTGAAAACTCTTCGCCTGTCTTGTGACCTACGATCTGCTCCTCAAAACCGGGGATAAAGTTGCCCGAACCGAGCGAGAGGTTGTAGCCCTCAGCTTTGCCGCCTTCAAAAGCCTCGCCGTCAACAAAGCCTTCAAAATCGATAACAGCGGTGTCGCCGTTCTCTGCGGCTCTGTCCTCAACGGTAACAAGTCTTGAATTTCTCTCGCGAACCTGCTCGATCTCCTTGTCGATAAGCTCATCGGTGACTTCGGTGGATTTTTTCTCTACTTCAATACCCTTGTAGCCGTCGATCTCCATTGTGGGCTCAACAACTACCTGAGCCTTAAAGGTGAAGCCTTCCTTGCCTGCCTCAACAGCCTCAAGTGACTCTACGGCAACAATCTTGATATCTGCTTCTTTTGCCGCGTCATAAAGAGCGTCGGGATAGCAGTCCTGCATAGCGTCGTCATAGAAAACTTCTTCGCCGTACATTTTCTCGATGATCCTGCGGGGAGCTTTGCCCTTTCTGAAGCCCTGGATATTGATTTTCTTTACCTGCTTTTTATATACTGCGTTAATTGCTTTTTCAAAAGTTTCGCCGTCAACGCTGACGAGCAGCTCATATGAATTTGCCTCTTCCTTTTTTGTGCATTCTTTCAGTGCCATTTTTAATTCCTCCATTTTTTAATTATCGATTTATTGTATCACATAATTCCCTTGAAATCAAGTTATATTGAGCTATTATCTGACTAAAACCGGCATAAATCCGACTTTATCACATGAAATAAGCTTAAAATCTACCCCTTTATATTCACCCTCATACGCAAGACGAAAGTTTTTCTTGCCGTGGATGTGACCGTACATGCATTTTTTTATGCCGTATTCTGTCAATACATCCATTATTTCGGGGCACTCGATCCCTCTGTAATAAGGCGGATAGTGAAGAAAGACCACCGGCTCGCCGCCGAGCTTCAATGCTTCCTCAATGGACATTTTCAATCTGCCTACCTCGCGGTTAAGCACCTTGATGTCCTCGGGCTCGTCATTCTCCAAAAACCAGCCTCTTGTGCCGCAAACGGCGTATTCGTCAACTCTGTAAGCGTTATTAAACAGGATCTGAATTGAATCAAGGCTGTTTTCCTGCAAAAAGGCGTCCATTTTGCGCTTTGTAGACCACCAGTAATCGTGATTGCCCTTTAAGAGCAGCTTTTTTCCAGGCAAATTATGAATAAACCTGAAATCTTCAAGCGTATGCTCAAGCTTCATTGCCCAGGAAATATCACCGGCAAGTACAACGGTGTCGTCGTCACTAACAAGATTTTTCCAATTTTCCTCAAGCCGCTGAACATAATCATTCCAGCCGCTGAATATATCCATGGGCTTATCTTCACCCAGCGAGAGGTGAAGATCGCCCAAAGCGAACAAAGACATTACTCGATTCCGAGCGCCGTAAGAACATACTTCGGCATATCGTCAACCGCGGTCACATCACTGAAACGCGCCTTTTTATCTTTAAGACTTGCAAGCGGAGCAGGAACGGGCATATTGGTGAGCTCGTTTAAAGCGTCTACCATATCGAATTCTGTTTCAGGCAGCTTTATGTCGGGAGCGACCGCCGTAAGAACAGATTTAGAGAACTTATACGGGCTTGCTGTAGAAGCAATCACGGCAGGAGTTTTATCGCCTGTCTTGCTTACATACTGCTCATATACATTAACCGCAACGGCGGTGTGAGTATCGCAGAGATAGCCGTTCTGCTTAAACAGCCTGCTTATAGTATCCTGAGTCTGCTCATCATCGCAGAAGCCGCCGTAGAATTTATCGTTGATAATAGCCTTGACTTTAGCGCTTACTTCATACCTGCCTTCGGTTTTTAGCGCTGTCATCCATTCGTGAGTGGTTTCATCGCTGTTGCCGGAGAGCTTATAAAGAAGGCGCTCAAGGTTGCTCGATACCAGAATATCCATTGAAGGCGACATTGTGGTATAGAACTGCCTGTTTTTATCATACACACCTGTGTTAATGAAATCGGTAAGCACGTTGTTTGAGTTCGACGCGCAGATAAACTTTGCAATCGGAAGTCCCATAAGGCTTGCGTAATAAGAAGCGAGAATATTACCGAAGTTGCCTGTCGGAACAACGACGTTGATCTTATCGCCGAGGTTGATTTTTCCGTCGTTTACCATATCGCAGTAAGCGGAGATATAATAAACGATCTGAGGAAGCAGTCTGCCCCAGTTGATGGAGTTTGCAGATGAGAAAAGCATATTGTTCTCGGCAAGCTTTTCGGCGATTTCGGGTGTTGTAAAGATTTTCTTTACGCCTGTCTGAGCGTCGTCAAAATTGCCCTCGATAGCGCATACGGTAACGTTGGAGCCCTCCTGAGTATTCATCTGGTGCTTCTGCATGGGGCTTACGCCGTCAACGGGATAGAAAACGATTATTTTTGTGTGCTCAACATCCTTAAAGCCCTCAAGAGCAGCCTTACCCGTATCGCCTGATGTAGCTACAAGAATTACAGCGTCCTTGCCGTCATATGTCTTTTTAAGAGATTTAGTCAGCAAATGAGGAAGTATTTGCAGCGCCATATCCTTGAAAGCGCAGGTTGGACCGTGCCAGAGCTCAAGAATATTTAGAGGAGTTTCGCCAAGCTGAGAATACGCCATAGGAGCGGGATTGGCTCCGCCGAATTTTTCTGCTGTATATGCTTTCTCAACGCACTCGTCAATTTCTTCTTTTGTAAAGTCGGTCAAAAAAGCGGAGAATACTTTTTTGGCTCTTCCTTTGTAATCTTCATTTAAAAGAGCTTTAAAAGTTTCATTGTTAAATTTTGGAAATTCCTGAGGTACAAACAGTCCTCCGTCCTTTGAGATACCCTGCGCGATTGCCTGTGCAGCGGAAACCACCTCGGACGAATTTTGCGTGCTGTTATATAACATACAAATCTTCCTTTCTGTTGCTGTTATCTTGATAAACAACTATTTATTTTACTACAAACTTCTCAAATTGTCAAAGTCTTAAAATAAATTCAAGACGTAAATCTTAAAAATATTTTGAATTGAGCTGTTGCTGTAATAATGTCTTGTTAATTATAAATAAATCTTGTCATTATTCCGTTTCAAATGCATTTTCGATATAATTGAGTCTCAAAAGCTTTAAGGTATCTTTATCGGTGATTACCTCACAGACGTCAAACCTGCAAAACATTTGATAATCCTTCTCGGTTATGTATGCCTGCGCCGCCTTGATTATTCTTTGCTGCTTTTTGAAATCAACCGCTTCATACGGCTGAGTCATCGACTTATAATGCCTTGTTTTTACTTCTACAAAACAGAGCATATTATCTTTTAAGGCTATTATATCGATTTCGCCGAAGGGTTTTCTATAATTCCTGTCAAGAATTTTGAAACCGTGCTTTTTCAGGTGTTTTGCGCAGTATTCCTCTCCTGCGTCACCCGTCTGCTTCTTTGAAAACAAACTCATTTCAGTATCTTCCCCAAGAAACTCATTCTGTGATACGGACACGGTCCATATTCCTTTAATGCCTCAACATGGAACTTTGTTCCGTAGCCCTTGTGCTTATCAAAGCGGTACTGCGGATAATCCTTTGCGTATTCGTACAACAGCCTGTCCCTTGAAACCTTCGCCAAAATCGAGGCGCAGGCAATTGACATTGATTTAGCGTCTCCTTTAACTATATACTCACTGTCTATCGGCAAATCGGGAAGGCGGTTGCCGTCAATCATAGCGAAATCGGCTTTGACGTCAAGCCCTTCTACAGCACGCTTCATAGCGAGCATTGTTGCGTTAAGAATGTTCATTTCCTCAATTTCCTGCACGCTCGCGTACGCTATACAATATGATACAGCCTCGGCCTTTATTACCTCAAACAAAGCTTCACGCTTTTTTTCGGTAAGCTTTTTGGAGTCGTTAACGCCCTCAATTACTTTACCTCTCGGCAGGATCACAGCGGCAGCGCATACAGGCCCGGCAAGCGGACCTCTGCCGGCTTCATCAACTCCGCAAATATTCGTATATCCTTTTTCAAAGGCTTTTTCTTCAAATTCCAACCAATTCATCTTAACTCTCCGTTAGGCATTTCAACAGTAATTCTTCCAAGCTTTGCCGAGCGAAATTCATCGAGCAGCATAATGGCAGCGCGCTCGGTGTCGATCTCACCGCCAGAGATGAGCATTCCGCGCTTTTTCCCGATAATGCTGAGCAGCTCATGCGATTCTATGCTGTCAAGCTCCGTTTCTTCAAGCTTGAATCTTGAGATAAATTCCGCGGGCTTGAGCTTTTTCAGGAAGTCAAGCAGCCTCATAGCCAAAAGCTCAACATCAACGACCTGATCTTTTACAGCGCCGGTAAAAGCAAGGTGCTCGCCTACGATTTTATCGTCAAAGCGCGGCCACAAAACACCGGGAGTGTCAAGCATTTCAAGGTTTTTGCTTATTGTAAACCATTGATTACCCCTTGTAACACCCGGGCGATCCTCTACCTTTGCCCTGTTTTGCTTAGCTATTTTATTGATAAAGGACGACTTGCCGACATTAGGAATACCTACGATCATTATCCTCATCATAGGATTTTTCATGCCCTTTGCCTGCAATCTCTGTATTTTTTCCTTCATTACTGTATTGACCGCTGCGGGAAATTTATTAAGGTTCCTTCCGCTTTTACAGTCAACGGCAATTGCGGTTATGCCCTGCTTTGCATAATGATCGATCCACATTTTAGTAGCGGTCTGATTAGCCATATCGCATTTGTTAAGCAGAATAACTCTCGGTTTATTTTGGATCAGCTTATTTAAGTCCGGATTGCGGCTGCTTACCGGGATTCGCGCGTCAATAATTTCAGCAACGGCATCAACAAGCTTAAGGCTCGATTGTATCTGCCGTTTTGTTTTTGTCATATGTCCCGGGAACCACTGAATATATTGCATATCACTCATATAAAACCTCTTTTGAAAAAAAGCTTATTTCCATATTTACAGAAATAAGCTTTGTCTTTTGTATTAGTCGTATAAATAACCGAAATGATTAAACGGGAAAGCGACTACCTGTGCTTTACCGATTACATTTTTGACGTCGATCAAACCGATTTTCGGATTTCTGCTGTCCATAGACACGCCTCTGTTGTCGCCCATAACGAATAATTCCGCTTCGGGGACAATAAAACTAATAGAAGAATCGCCGGTGTCGGTAGGAGTGACAACCTTTTCAATATCATCTATGCTTCCGATCCCTGAGAAGGTCGTTCCTTTTATGTACGGCTCAGACAATTCCAATCCGTCGACATATATTTTTTCATTTTTAAAATCGAGCTTGACAGTCTGCCCTTCGGTAGCGATAACACGCTTGATGATAGGTTTGGAATAGTCTTGCGCGTGTGAAATAACGATTATATCATCGTTGTGCGGAGTGTAAAACAGGTCGGTGACAATTACCTTGTCTTTATTTGAAAGAGTATCCATCATTGATGTTCCGTCAACTTCAACTATACGGACAAAGAAAGTCAAGCAGAAAACAACAATTACAACAGCGAAAATAACACAGCGAATCCAGTCAAATACGCCTGATGCCGCTCCGTCGGGATTAACAATCTCAAATTTTTCTTTTTTCTTATTCTCTGCTTCCGCAGTATCGTCAAACACAGCTCTGAATTCCTTTTGAAACTCATCATCAGCTTTGGAATCCCCGGCATTTTTGCTTAAGGAATCCGAATCAAAATCAGAATCGTATTCATCATTCAACAAGCTGTTTATATACTCATCAGAATCATATTTGCTCAATATCGTCACCTGCTTTACACGACAACAGTAATTTTAGTTATACTATCTTCTAATAAATCTTATTAATTTATCAGATAATAGTATAAAAGGGAACCAAATCAGTTCCCTTTCAGACTATTCGAGAATTACTTACGAATCTGCTCCTTAACCTTAGCAGCCTTACCAACTCTGTCACGCAGGTAGTAGAGCTTGCTTCTGCGAACCTTACCGTAACGAACAACCTTAATGTCCTTTACGTTGGGAGAATGCAGCGGGAAAACTCTTTCAACGCCTACACCGTAAGCAACACGTCTAACAGTGAAGGTCTCGGCAACGCCGCTGCCCTTTTTGGCAATAACGGTGCCCTCAAACATCTGAATTCTCTCTCTTTCGCCTTCGCGAATGTTTACCGATACCCTGATGGTATCACCGATGCTGAACTCAGGAGTAGTCTCTTTAACTGAGCCCGCAGCGATTGTCTTTAATGCGTCCATTTTTATCCTCCTAATTTTCCCGATATTCTTACCCATTGGCAGCGGACTATCAGCTTCATATTGAACGGCAGTGCCGTTTTGTGAATCGCGTCGCGAGTAACGACGGTCTCAAACACTAAAATATAATATCATAAAAGGAAATATAATTCAAGTGTTTTTTTGAAAAACTTGAAATTATTTACTTATATTACTTAATTTTTTAATAAACTCCTTAAAATAGGGCGGCAAATCAGAAGAAAACTCCATATATTCATTGGTTTTCGGATGAATAAATCCGATTTTACGCGCGTGAAGGCACTGGCCGCTGAAGGATACTTTCTCATTTTTAACTCCGTATACAGGATCACCCGAAACGGGATGGCCGATATAAGCCATGTGAACGCGTATCTGGTGAGTTCTGCCTGTTTCCAGAATACATTTAATATGAGTATATCCTTTAAAGCGACTGATAACCTCGTAATGAGTAACCGCGTTTTTGCTGTTCTTTTGTGTAACGCACATTTTTTTGCGGTCGATTATTTGCTCGGCAAGCTTTTGGTGAGAAATGTCATTTTTTGCAACTATAAGCAAACCGCTTGTATCCTTGTCGATTCTGTGGACAATACCCGGACGTAGAACACCGTTTATACCCGACAAGCTGTCTCCGCAGTGCCAAAGCAAGGCGTTTACAAGTGTACCATCGTAGTTCCCTGCAGCCGGATGAACTACCATGCCCTTAGGCTTGTTGACTACAAGAAGATCGTCGTCCTCGTAAACTATATCAAGCGGTATTTCCTCAGCCTTAGCT